>JANPLI010000157.1:0-9281 GCA_031426455.1 Hymenobacteraceae bacterium
TTTTACCGCACCAAAGGAGCCTTCAAGACCGCTGTCCTTGCCTTTTTCAACCGGCTCGACGAGTACGGACCCGAACTCGCGTCCCTACTAACCCGGAATTTTCACATTCTCGACGCGCAACCCGCTTCGTGACGGGTATAAATCGCAGTGGCGTGGCACTCGGCAATAGTCGCCCCAGTCCATCCATCAGGCTGATATGAGCCTCATACTCCGTTTTGTTTTGTAGCACTAAATTTTGGTCACAGTACGAGCCACTCCCGATGAGTAATAGGCTGTGGTTACTCAGCGCGACGCACAGCGTAACGGGCGACTCCGACCCCACTTTCCGAACCGCCACTATAGTGATAGCAATTGGCTTATAAGCGGTGTCAGCGAGCGAAAATCCAATTTTTATTCGCTCGTCCGAGCCGCACGCTGGTCCCCATTGGCAGACGTCTGTTTTCCCCGCGACTTGCGGCTCACGCTTCCACTTCAACTCCGAGACAACGGAGTCCGGCACCACCGTCCAGCCTTTAACGTAGCGTCGTTTTTCTTGTCCCCGATCGAAGCGCGCTCCAAAATATTTTTTGCGTCCCCTAGTCACGAGCACATAGGATTTTCCTACCTCAAGCGGCATTTCCGGCACCAGCACGAACTGCTTCGCGCCATTGAGGCAGGTGTACGTTTCCCGAATACGCAGCGGTATCTGCTGTTTGTCGGCGCTTAAGTATGCCAGCGTGTTTTCCGCAAGGTGTGCCAGCAGCTTGCGGTCAAGGCTAGGATATTCGAGAACAAACACTCCATGCTGCGGCACTTCCGGCGCGCGCGGCCAGACTACCTGCATTCCGTAGAAGCAGGAACACGCCGCGCCAGGTAACGTCCAAAGCACCCATAGCAAAACCAGCAGCACGATACGCTTCATCAGTACGACCTTACAAGTGCGCCTAAAACCACCGCCGCACCCCAGTCGCCTCGAAATAAGCATCAAAAATCGCGTCGCTGCTCACCAGGTCCAGCCCTTCGGTGAGGGCCTGCGCGGCGAGGAGGCGGTCGAAGGGGTCGCGGTGGTGCCACGGCAGCCGGTGCTGCGTGACCGTGTGGGTGAAGAAGATGGGCAAGATTTCCAGCCGATATCTGGCTACGTCGGCCATCAGGTCCTCGTAAGGTCCATTGAGCTGGAGCTTTCCGGTGGCCGTTTTGATCGAGATTTCCCAGAGGCTGACGATGCTTACAAAAAGCTCGTGCCGGTCGTCCTCCAGAATCTGGCGACTCAAGTTGCTCAACAGCGGCGAACCGTTCAGCTCCCAAATCAAAATCTGCGTGTCCAGCAGCGCCCGCATTACATATACTCCTTAAAGTCGTCCAGCGGCTCGTTGAAGTCGTCGGACATAATGTATTTACCAGCAGCGCTGCCGAACATCGTTTTGCGGCTCACGAATGGCGGAGGGGCTACTGTCGCGGGCTGGTCACCCAGCTTGGTGCGCAGAAACTCCACGTAGTGCAGCACCTCCTGTTTGAGGGCTTCAGGTAGCTGCTGTAAGTGCGAAAGGATCAGTTCTTCCGTCATAAAGGAGCGTAGTAAAAGACTAAAAAAAGCGTAACCAATTAGGACGGACAACCGGTTCGGCCCTATCCCCGCTTGCGCGAATACGCATCCCACAGCGCATCTGGAATCTGGGTGAACTCATTGAATTCGCCGGCGCCTTTGAGCCACTCGCCGCCATCGATGGTCACCACCTCTCCGTTGACGTAGGCCGCAAAATCGCTCATCAGATACGCCGCCAGGTTGGCCAGCTCCTGATGATGGCCAAAGCGCCCCAGGGGGATGCGCTTGAGCGGGTCGAGGGTTTCGTCGAAAGGCGGCGGAAAAAGGCGGCTCCAGGCGCCTTCCGTCGGGAACGGCCCCGGCGCGATGGCGTTGAAGCGCAGCCCGTAGCGCGCCCACTCTACGGCCAGCGAGCGTGTCAGGGCCAGGACGCCAGCTTTGGCGCAGGCACTCGGCACCACGAAACCGGAGCCGGTCGAGGCGTAGGTCGTCACGATGCTGAGAACCGTGGCCGGCTGTTTGGCCGCAATCCAGTGCTTACCGAAAGCCAGGGTGCAGTTGGTGGTACCCTTCAGCACGATATCGATCACCGTGTCGAACGCCTTGTGGCTCAGCCGTTCCGTGGGCGAAACAAAGTTGCCAGCGGCATTATTGACGAGGCCGTGGACGGCGCCGAACTCGGCCACCGTGCGGGCAATCAGCGCCTCGATAGCGGCGTAGTCGCGCACGTCGCAGGCCACCGCTAGTACCCGACCGCCGCCTTTCTCGGTGACCTCCGCCGTCAGCTCGGCGGCGGCGGCGTCCAGCACCTCCTGCTTCCGCGAAGCGATGACGACGTTGGCGCCCAACTGGAGGAAGTAGGTGGTCATTGCCCGGCCCAGGCCGGTGCCCCCGCCAGTCACCACCAGGGTTTTGCCGCGCAGGGCATTGTCGCGAAGCATTGGTTCCGTGTAAGCCATAAACTGTGTTGGTGTTGAAACGACGGTATTCCGCGCCGTCAAAAAAAAGAGAAAGATGTGTAAAGACGGTGCGCCGAGCCGCCGAAAAAACCGATTAAAGCCAGGACCGTCCGTGCCGGAAGCCGTCCCGTCGGTCAATTTTACGGCTTCTTTACCAATTGATGCAGCACGATCCTGTTTCTCGACGGCCCGAAGGTCTGTCCTTACCTCCGTCACAGCTGCCCGGCGCCATTGCGCTGCTCGGTGCTGGCTGGCTGGGCCTGCCATTGGGCGCGGCGCTGGTGGCGGCTGGCTACCCGGTGCGCGCCACCACCACCACCACCGAAAAACTCTCCCTACTGACCGCCGCCGGCCTAACACCCGTGCTGCTGAAGCTGCCCCCTGACGCGCCACCCGCCGAGATAAAGGCCGCTATCGGCCCGGCCGCCGGGGTGCTGATCATCACGCTGCCCCCGGGCCGGGGCGAAGGGGCGGCGGCAGCCCACCTGGCCCGCCTGGGCAGCGTCGCCGCCGCGTTGCCCGGCACCAATGTCCGGCGGGTGCTGCTGTTATCGTCCACGGGCGTGTACCCGGATCAGCCCGGCGCCCCCTTGCTGACGGAAGTGGATGCCGACGCTGCCCACCCGCTCGTGCAGGCGGAAGCCCTTTTTCGCGCCCTGCCGCAGGTTCAGACGACAGTCGCCCGATTAGCGGGGCTGATCGGACCGGGGCGCCACCCGGGACGTTTTTTTGGGCCGGATCGCGCCATCCCCCAGCCCGAAGCGCCCGTCAATCTGGTTCATCAGGCGGATGCCGTCGGCGCCCTGCTCGCGTTGCTGAAAAACAATGTTGGCCCTGCTACAGTAAACATTTGCGCGCCGATGCACCCGCTACGGCGCGCATTTTATACGGCGGCGGCGCGCAGTTTGTCGGCCCCCCCCCCTTCTTTCGCCCCACCGTGCGCCCTGAGCGGTAAAGTGATCAGCGGCGCGCATCTGCTGACGCTCACGCAATACGAGTTCCGCTACCCCGACCCGGTACAGGCACTCGCCGCCTGCTGAGTTCGCTGCTGCCCGCCCTACTGGCAATCAAACGTATCCGTCTTACCTTCGTCACTCCTGGCTGCCGCCTTACCCACTGCTGGCCTCTTCCTGCCCGTGAACTCACCGCTACTTCCTGTTACTCGTTTATTCGTGTGCCGCTTGCTATTAGCGGCATTACTAATCAGCGATTTACTCACTGCCTGCACCACCAGCAAACGCGACGATCTGCTTCCGGACGCGCTGGCAGCCCCTCAGGTAGAAGGGGAATGGCAGGTCATTCGGCTCGAAACCGCCCCTGGCTACGCCGACGATTCCAGCGCCAATATGGCCCTCCGGCTGGCCCTGGCCTCCACCATTCGCCCCCTGAGCGCCGGCCGGGTACAACTGCCGCGTTGGGTATTCCGCCCGGACGGTAAAATCATCGTCCGGTGGGCGCAGGTGGGCCGGCTACCCCGCCGCAGCCGGCTGAACGGCGTCTTCCACCGGCAACTCATCAGCCACCAGACCATCGTACGCACCCGCGTCGGAGTACCAGCGCAGGAAATCACGTTCGCCGGCGATACCCTGGTGCTGCACGACACCCGAAACCACCTGATGACCAGGATGCTGCCGGTTTATTAGTTTTTGGTTTTTGGTTTTTGGTTTTTTTAAGGCGCACGTTCTAGTGATGGCCAGGGTTGCGTCGGGCGCCTGTTAGCGGCTTTTTCAATTTGTCTCTACTCAAAACCCGAAGCGCGAAACTCGTCGTGATTGGCGGCGGGGCGGCGGGCTTTTTTGGCGCTATTGCGGCGGCGGAAGCGGCTCCGGTCGGTACACAGGTGGTTTTGCTGGAAAAAACCTCCAAGCTCCTGAGCAAGGTGCGCGTATCGGGCGGCGGGCGATGCAACGTAGCACCCGCCTGCTGGACACCTTCGGAACTGATTAGCTTCTACCCGCGCGGCGGCAAAGCCCTGCGCGAGCCGTTCCGCCGCTTCGGGCCGCGCGAAACGGTGGCCTGGTTCGAGGCGCGCGGCGTGGCCCTGAAAACCGAAGCCGACGGGCGCATCTTTCCAGCGTCCGACTCCTCCGAAACCATCGTGCAATGCCTGCTGGATGCGGCCCGCGCCGCGCATATCCAGGTGCGTACGGGCGCCGGGGTGCGCGCGGTGGTGCCGCTGACGCCCGCCAACACTGGCTTTCAGGTCGAACTCGAATCCGGCGAAATCCTGACGGCCGACCGGGTGCTGATTGCCGCTGGCGGCCACCCGAAAACGGATGCTTATGACTGGCTCCGGACGTTGGGCCACACCATCGCGCCGCCGGTACCGTCGCTGTTCACCTTCAACGTGCCCGCTTCGCCGCTGCGCGACCTGCCCGGCGTGGCCGTAAGCGGCGGCACGGCGCGCGCCGCCGGCGAAAGCGCATTGGCCCCCACGGCCGGACCGCTGCTGGTGACGCACTGGGGCTTCAGCGGACCGGCCGTACTGAAACTGTCGGCCTGGGGCGCCCGGCGCTTTGCCGAGCGCGGCTACCGCTTTACGGCCCTGCTGGGCTGGGCCGACGGCTTTTCTGAAGACACCCTGCGCGCCGAGCTGCACCGCCGCCGCACCGCCACCCCACGGCGCGTAGTGCTGACCGACCCGCTGCCCGGCGTTCCGCAGCGCCTCTGGCAACGCCTCGCCGAGCTGGCCGGCACCACCGAAACGGTGCGCTGGGCCGAACTGCCCGCCAAAACGCAGAACCGCCTGCTTGAAAACCTGCTCCGCCTGTCGGTGGAAGTGCAGGGCAAAACCACGTTCAAGGAAGAGTTCGTAACCTGTGGCGGCGTCGTGCTGCCCGAAGTAAATCTGCTGACCGGCGAAAGCCGCCTTGTGCCGGGCCTGCACTTTGCGGGCGAAGTGCTCGACATCGACGCCCTGACCGGCGGCTACAACTTCCAGGCGGCCTGGACCACCGGTTGGCTCGCGGGCCAGGCAATGGCTACCACACAGGGCGGCTAAGGTGGCGGCATTCGGGTTTGGACGTTGGGTGTTGGGTGTTGGGTGTTGGGTATTGGGTATTGGGTTCAATCATAAATTCCCCAAGGCCAAAGCCTAAACCCCAAACTCTCTCTCCCGCAACCCCGGCGGCTGATTGTCGGTACAAGGCCGGGGACTTTCCCCGACTGTCTCGTTCACCCATTCCATTTCAATTCCAATGGCCGCCGAAACTCAAGCCACCGCCACTACTGCCATCCTCAACGAGCTGATTCAGACGCTCAAAGATGGTGAGAATGGTTACGCCACCGCCCTCACCGACGTGGAAGACCACGACCTGAAGGACACCTTCAAGAAATACGCCGCCCAGCGCGACGGCTTCCTGACGGCCCTTGAGGACCAGGCTCATAAGCTCAATATCCACGTTGAAGAGCGCTCGTCCGTGGTGGGCACGGCGCACCGGGCCTGGATCAATATCAAGGCGGCCGTCACGTCCAAAGACCGCCACGCCGTGCTGGCCGAGTGCGAACGCGGCGAAGATTACGCCGTAGCCGCTTTCCAGAAGGCCGTTCAGGCCGAAGCGCTGCCCACCGAGCTGAAAACGCTGGTCCAGCACCAATACAACGACATCAAAGCGGCCCACGATGCCATTCGCGGCCTACGGGACGCTTCGGCGAAATAGCCCCACGCTCTCAGCGCATTGAACGCCAAACGCCGGCCTTCCCCATCGGGAAGGCCGGCGTTTTTGATGTAGCGCCGATTGCCGGTCGCTGCAGAAGCCACCCAACGCGCCGACTGGTCGGCGCTACATTGGGCTAGTAGCGCTTCTTGAAATTACCGCCGCCGCCTTTGTAGCCGCCGCCGCCCTGGCCGCCCCGGTCGTCGCGATAGCCGCCGCCACCCTGGCCGCCCCGGTCGCCGCCGTAGCCGCCGCGCTGGCCACCGCCGTCGCGGTCGTTACCGTAGTTACCCCGGTTGCCGCCGCCACCGCCGAAGGGCGGACGACGCGGGCCACCGAAACCGCCGGAGCTACCGGGGCCACGGTCGCGGTTCGACTGGCCAAAGCCAAACTCATCTTCCGGCGCGGCCGGACGCGGCGCGGCGCCGGCTTCCCGGCCTAGATCTTCCTTGCCCGTAGCGCGGTCGAAGGAAATGGTGCGGCCGTTGAGCGTGGCGCGGCCCAGGGCTTCGATGATCTCGCCGGCGTACTGATCCGGCACTTCGATAAACGAGAATTTATCGTACAACTCGATATCGCCCACTTTACTGGGCGGCAGCGAGGTGTGTTCGGCGATCAGGTCCACCAGGTCGCGGGGGTGTACGCGGTCCTTTTTGCCGACCGTCACGAAAAGGCGCGTCATGCCGGGCTTGGGGCCACCGGCAGCGCGGGCGGCGGAATCACCCGCTTCCTTTTTCTTATCGTCCTTAAGGGCGATTTTGAGCAGCGCAGCGGCCACGTCGAGGCTCGTCATCCCGTCGCCGTCGGTGTCGAGCAGGCGCTCGATGTGCGAAATGTACTTGCCCAGGTGGCCTTTCTGCACCACTTCGCGGACTTTGTCCAGAAAGATGGCCGATTTCTTTTCCGTAACATCAGCCAGCGTCGGAATCTGGCCCAGCTTCACGTTGGCTTTCGTGAAGCGCATAATGTCCTTCAGCCGGAACTGGTCCTGGCGCCCGCCCACGAACGTGAACGCCTTGCCGAACTTACCGGCCCGGCCGGTGCGGCCGATGCGGTGGACATAGTACTCCTCGTCGGTCGGCAGGTCGTAGTTGATGACGGCCTCCACGTCGCTCACGTCGATACCGCGCGCGGCCACGTCAGTGGCAACCAGGATTTCGAGCGTCGCCGTCCGGAATTTATTCAGCGTGTTGGAGCGCTGCTGCTGGTTCATATCGCCGTGCAGCCCCTCGGCGAAATAGCCGCGCGCCTGCAAATCGGCCACCAGGTCATCGACCATCCGCTTGGTGTTGCAGAACACCATCGCCGACTTCAGGTGGTACATATCGATGAGGCGGGCCGTGGCCTCCATCTTCATCGCCGAACGTACCTCGAAATAGAATTGCTCGACGTTTTCGACGGTCACCGTCTGGTGCTGCACCTGAATCTGCTCCGGATTCCGCTGAAAGCGCCGGGTCATTTCCAGGATCGGCTTGCTCATCGTGGCCGAGAACAGGATCGTCTGGCGCTCTTCGGGCATCCGGGTCAGCACGAACTCGATGTCCTCGCGGAAGCCCATATCGAGCATCTCGTCGGCCTCATCGAGGATGATCTTCTTCACCCCGTCCAGCACCAGCGTACCGCGTTCGAGGTGGTCCATCACCCGGCCGGGCGTACCGACCACCACCTGGGCACCGTCGCGCAGGGCGCGGAGCTGGCGGTCGTAGGAAGCGCCGCCGTAGATCGGCACCACCGTCAGGCCACGCATAAACTTGGCGAGCTTCTGGATTTCGCCGGCCACCTGCACGGCCAGCTCGCGCGTGGGGCACAGCACCAGCACCTGCGGCGCGCGCACGGCCATATCAATGGCTTGCAGCGCCGGAATGCCGAAAGCGGCCGTTTTGCCGGTGCCGGTCTGGGCCATCCCTACCACGTCGCGCCCGGCGATGATGATCGGAATGGCGGCGGCCTGAATCGGCGAGGCTTCCTCGAAGCCCATTTCCTGCACGGCGCGCAGGATTTCCTCGGACAGGCCAAGATTGTCGAACGTTACTTTTTCCTTTTCCATAAAAATACAGAATGCTCAACCGGACGCGGGTAGCGGAGCTTGCTCAACACCGCACCGACCCGCGCGGGTAGTGCTACTGGTGTGTGAAGGCGTGGCCGGCTTAGCGCGTCACAAGTGTCGCCGGAAACAAACGCCCTTCTCTTTCTCCTCCTCCCGCTCCAAGGCGGGGCCGCGCAAACAAAAAAATACGGGCCAGCCCGAAGAAGTTCGGACGGCCCGGCGCGGCGGTTTCAGCCGCAAAGATACGGCGCCAACGATGGTCGGGCAAGAAAATCTTCTGCCCGCCGGCGGAACGTACCGATGCCGCTGATGCCGAAATACTGAAATGGTACCCGTAACCCGCGCGTGATAGCTTCAGGCAACCACCAACTACGTCCAGAACGGCCTGCTCCTGCGCGCCGATATCCATACTCCATTCGACCTACAGGTCCTCGCCATCGAGCCGGAACTGATGACCGTTGCGCTCTCCCCCACGCTGGTCGGCACTTGAGTACGCCGCCTTTGCCGGCCAGCGCTACGCCACCTGCTCAGCCAGCCGCCCAGCCGCGATGCGCTCCGTGCGCATCGCATCCGCTGCGCTTTTTGATCTTCTGCAGTGGCCCGGCTAGCGGTAAATCAGGATGCGCGCCGCTTCGAGGCAGGTCAGCGAATGCGGCGCTCCGGCAGCCAGAATGATGTAATCGCCAGCCAGTACTTCCGTCGGAGTTTCTTCCTGCGTAATGACGAGCCGGCCCGCCAGTACCACCACGAATACCTCGACGGGCGCGTGATGGGTAGGCATCACTTCACCGGCCTGAAAGGTCTTGTAGATTACTTTCTGACCGTTTTTTTCGAGCAGCACCAAGGCTTTCTGCTCGCCGGCGGGGGTGTGATTGCCATCCAGCAGGCTACCGCTTTTGGAGGGAGGGTATATCATAAAGAGAGAAGAGAATTAGGGGCAATGGCCTACTCGTACGTGAGAGCTGGTAAGCGGTAAAAAAATACGCTCTTACCGGGAATCAGACGGATGACATACGCATTGCGATTAGGTTTGGAGACGGGGCTGAGCTAGCGCAGGTGGAGAGCCGATGGTCCCGACGGGACTACCATTCGGT
>JANPLI010000158.1:0-7341 GCA_031426455.1 Hymenobacteraceae bacterium
TTCACATACCCCGGCCCGTCGCGGTGCTGCCGTTGCAGCGCGCGTAAGACGGCCAGTTCCGGAGCGGTCAACGTCAAGTGCATGCGGTAAAATTAGGACGGAGCTGGGACTTGTTTCGCAACCCACTTCGCGACGGGTATACAGCTAGCTGGACGTGTTCGGGCGGCACGGATGGGACGCCGGCGCCCCCCTAAAACACGAAGCTAAACGAGCCTTGCATCAGCAGCCCGCGTAGCTCGCGGTTGAGCGAGTTCAGCGGCAGGAAGTAGCTGGCTTTGGTGTCGAAGAGCAGGCTCTTGGTTTTGAGTAGTTCTAGGCCGATGCCGAGGTTGGCGTTGGGCACGAAGCGGGCGTCGTTGGCGGCACCCCGGTTCACGATCACGCCGCCGATTTGGTAGGTCGTGTACAGATTCAGGAACGTGCGCCGGCCCCGGCCAAAGTGGCGTGGGTAGAAGTCCTGGCCAAAGTTGATTAGGAACAACTCGCTCACGAACCGGGCGGCGGTATCGGCGGCGGTCTTGCTGGTGGGCTTGTAGATGCCCAGGTTGAAGTAGCTTTTCCCTCGGGTGAACAGGTACTTGGCCGAGTAGCCCCGGTAAAAGCGTGCCGCCAGGCCGGGCGCGGGGTTTTCGAGGCGCAGCAGGCCCATTTCCACCCCCGGCATATTCACGAACAGCACGCTGCGGTTGGCGGTGGGGAAGGTGACTTCATCGAAGAGCCGCAGGGCGACGAAAACCAGCGAGTCGTGGCCGGTAAAAGCGCTCAACTCGCGGCGGGTGCGCCGTAGGGCGCGGGTGGCGTCGTCGAGGTGCAGGCGGTTGAGGCGGCGTTGGGTGGAATCGGCCGTGCGGCCCGCCGCCAGCTGCCGCTGCTCGGCTTCCAGGCGCTGGAGGCGCAGGGCGGCGTCGGCCTCGTCGTCGCGCAGGCCCTGCAGCCGGTCGGCGAGCGACTGCGTGTTGAGGTTATTCTCCAGCACGTAGCCCAGGCGCCCGGCCAGCGAGTCGAGCGCGGGCAGTGCCCGCTTCGGTAGCGAGAATTCGGCCGTAAGCTGCTCCGGCGTTTCCTCCTGCTTGAGGACCTGGCTGGCGCGGCGGCGAATGAAAGCGGTAGCGGCAGCCCGCGCTTCGGGTAGCTTGGTGGTGCTGATGGTCAGGTGTTTCTGCACGTCGTAAGCGGCCGAGGCGCCTTGCTGCGCGTGCGTCAAAGTCGGGTAGCACAGCAGGACGACACTCGTGAGCAGCAGCCAGCGCCAACGGCGCGCGGGGTAGGCGAGGAGGGGCATAAAAAGGAACGATGGCGCGACTGCGCCGGAAATCAGGTTCAGGAGCTGAGGATGGCGCGGCGGTTTGTGGGCTTTTTTCGACGGCGCGGAGGATTTTCGTTCCAGTTGATTGCGTCCTCAAAAGTCGCTCTTGTCGAACCACATTCGCATCCGCCAGGGCTCGCCTTTGGCGCGGCGGCGCAGCTCGATGCGCGCCGAGCCGACGCCGCGAAACACGTTCTCGTCGTCCTGATTGATGACGAGGTTGAACACCCGTTCCACCACCGCCAGCGTGTCGCCCCGGCCGATGGTGTCGGCCTCCACGTACTGCTGCCATTGCAGCGTGGCCGAGCGGATGCCCCGAAACAGGCGGTAGGTGCTCAGCACATCCACGTCGCGTGTCCAGGTTTGGGTCGAGTTATCGTCGAAATTGATGTACGTGAACTGAAAGTCGCGCGTCAGCAACTGGCCGTAGAGCGTGGAGTCACGCAGTTGATAGGCGTTGCGGAAATACTCAAAAAAACCCCGCACCGTGGTTCGGTCGCCCAAAGCCGTCGGGCCAACCGCCGTATCGTCCAGGGCCGGCGAAAACGGATTGCAACCGTTGACAATCAGCAGAAAACCGCCAAGAACGCCGAAAAAACGGCACGCGGATGACGCAGACCAGAAGCGGAAGTTCATAAATTACATTCAGTCACGCAGTCAGCAGGCATTCAGGCGCCACGAAACGAAATTTCCCGCAGAGAAGCGGAGAGGAACGCCGAGACGCCGAGCCAATTGCTGGCCGTTACGATACACCCAATCGTCAATCGCTCAATCACTCAATAATTACTCAGTGGCTGTAGAAGTAGGCTTTGGCCTCGCTCCACACGTGGTCGGCGGCAGCCAGGCGGGTATCCTGCCAGGCGGCGATTTTCCATTCGGTCTGGCCGGGGCGGCGCACCAGCGTCAGGCGGGCGGTGCCCCGGAAGTCGGATAGCTTGAAGGCCGTGTCCTGCTGAAACAGCCGCAGGCGGTAGGTGGCCTGCACGAGCTGCGAGTCGGCGGTGATGAACGACACGTTTTGGGCGGCGCCGTCGAAGGTCAGTTGGTTGCCGGCGGAAGGCAGGCTGCGGCCCGCCAGGCGTTGAAACCAGGCTCGTTCCTGGTCGAGGCGCCAGGCGTCGAAGACACCGGGCAGGCGTTGGGCGGCATCGGGGTCGGGCAGAAACCGAAACGACGGCCCCACGAAGCACCGCTCGTAAAGCGCCGGGTTGACGCGCTGGATCGCCCGCTCAAAGTTTTCGAGCAGCACCGCCGGTTGCGTAGCGGGCACCCACTCGGCGCCCGTGGTGGCGGGTTCAGGCTGACGCAGGTTGAAACAGCCGCTTAGCAGCAGGGCAGGGGCGAGTAGCAGCAGGAAACGCAGCGGCATAAACGGAAGGGCTGGCTAGGTTCCCGAAGCCAGGCTCCCGAAGGTACCGCCGCGCCCGTGATTTGGTTCGGGGTTACCTTCGCGGCCGGGTCCGTCTTTGCCTTCCTTGACCACAAAACGCTCGTACCGCTTCACCCAGCGCAACCCGCTGTACCTGCTTGTGGCCGTGCTGCTACTGGGGGCCATCGGCTTGTCCGGGTATCGGCGCTACGAGGCCACGCACCGGCCGGTTGATATCTGGACCCTGGTGCCCGATGATGCCGTAGCCGTGCTGGAAACCACCGCCTCGCCCACGGCCGTGGCCGAGTTGCGGCGCTCCGACCTCTGGACCACCTTCCAGGCGGCGCCGATGGTGCAGGAAATCGATGAGCTGATCGGCCGCGCCGATTCCATCCACGCCACGCCGCGCTCGCCGTTGAACCGGTTCCTGACCGGGAAGCGACTGCTGATTTCCTGGCACCCGACCACCGATTCGGCCGGCGCCGACCTGCTCTTCTGCATTCCGATTGTTAGTGTACGCCAGTACCGCTACCTGCGGATCCTGACCGAAGACCTGGCCCGCTCCGGGCAGTTCCGCGTGACACGCCGCGAAGTAGGCGGCCTGTTCACCACCCAACTCACGCGTATCAGCGGCGTAGCGGCCGAAAATGGGCCCGTGCTGACCTACGCCGTGTATCGCAACGTACTGCTGGCCAGTGCCAGTCGCGAGCTGCTGGAAACCGCCGTGCTCCGCATTGCGCGCCGTGGCCTGACTTCGCCGGCCGCGGCCTTCGCCGCCACCGACTACCTGCGGGTGCGCGGCACCACGGCCAACCTCTGGATCAACTTCCGCCAACTGCCCGCCGCCCTGACGCCCTGGCTCGGCGCGGCTACCCGCCCGGCTGCCGACGAGCTGGCCTCGCTTTGTCGGGAAGGAATGCTCGGGCTCGAAGCGCGCGACGGGGGCGTCAGTCTGCGCGGGTTTGCCAGTCCGGAAACGGCCACCGGCGCCCTGGCCGGGCGCCTGGGGCAGCAGGTGCCGCAGGCGATCACCGTCTGGCCGCTGCTGCCCGCCCGCGCGGGGCTGATCCTGCACCTGGGGATGCAGCAGTTGCGCGGGTTGCGCCGCGCGCCGACGGCCCTGAATAGGGCGCCCGATGCAGTGCCGGATTCCGTCGAAACCACCAGCGGGGCCTTGCTCGACTCCCTGGGCGCCACCTTCAGCCGTGAAGTGGCGCTGTGCCTGGCGGGCGCCGCCGCCGGGGCGAATGGGCGGGTGCTGCCCCTGACGGTGGGCAGCTTTGGCGTCGAGCGCCTGGTGTACGCTTACACGCCCGACCCCCTGCGCACAGTGCGCGCCCTGAGCCGCCTGCCTGGTGGGCGCGGCCGCACCGAACTGGTGGCGGGCTACGTGGTGCGGCCCGTGCGCGTGGCCGAACTGCCGCGCCGCCTGTTCGGGCCGTTGTTCAACGGTTTCGGCAGCCGAACCGATGGCGCCGTGGCGTTGGTGGGCCACTACGCCGTGTTTGCGCCTACGGCCGCCGCCCTGCGCCAACTGCTGATAGAACTGCGGCAGGGCCAGACCCTGGACCGCGCGCCCGGCCTGGCGGCGCTGCTCCGGCGCGGCCAGCCGGCCGCCACGGTTACGCTCTACGTCAATACGGCCAACGGCTGGGGTCTGCTGCAACGCGCCCTGCGCCCCGCGCGGCGCGTGAGCCTGCTGCGTAATGAGTTGGTCATAAGGCGATTTCCGCAGATTTTGCTACAGTTCTCGCGGCCCGACCCCGCCGATCCGCAGCTCTACACCACGTTGCTGGTCGAACACACGGCCACGGCTGGCGCGGGCGTGGTGGCTCCTGAGGGGGGGACGGCGGCGGGCGCCGTGACGACGGTGACCGCGACGTTTCCGGAGGCGCTCACGTCGGCCCCGACGCTGGTGCGCGGCGGGTTGGGTGGCCCCGAATTAGTGGTGCAGGATGGCGCCGGGCGCCTCCACGCCCTCGACGGTGCCGGCCGCGAGGTTTGGATCGACACGTTGGCGGGGCAGGCGGCCGGGCCGTTTTTCCGCACCCCGACGGGCATCGGGCGGGCGCGGCTGCTGCTGGCCACCCGCAACCGGCTGTATTCCATCGAGGCCGCGACGGGCCGGATTTCCGAGAACTTCCCGTTCTACCTCGCCGATTCGCTGCGAATGCAGCACCTGACGGGCTTCGCGCCCGAAGGTTCCGACTACCGTCTGCTGACCTACGACCCCGTCGGTAACCTGTACGCTTTCGATGTGAGCGGCCGGGCCGTGCCGGGTTGGGAAGGCCGTTTCCTGGGCGCGCCGCTGGCCGATGCCCCCCGCGCCGTTCGGCTCGACGGGCGCGACTACGTGGCCGTCGCCCTGGTCAACGGCGATCTCTACGTCCTGGATCGGGCCGGGGGCGTGCTGCCGGGCTTTCCCGTGAGTGCGGGCGCGCCGCTGGGGCCAGGCTGCCTGGCCCTGCAAACCGGCGCCAGTGCCCGCACCACGCAGGTGGCTGTTTGTACGCCCGGCGGGGAATTGACGGCCTTCAATCTGCGCGGCGAAACGGTGCGCCGGCAACTGCTGCCGGGCGCGGGCGCTGGGGCCGACTTCCGCTTGATTACGGTGCAAAACGGTACCGCCGGCGCCGAACCGATGGGCGCGTTCGTCGTCAGTCGGCAGGCCGAGGGCCGCGTGACGCTTTTCGATCCCACTACGGGCGCCACGCTGCTGAACCGGGCGTTCCTGACGGCTTCTCCGAAGGAAGTCCAGGCCTATCGCCTGAACGGCGGTGGGGGCACGGTGTACGCTATTTTGGAGCGTGGGCCGCGCAAAACCACCCTCTGCAACGAGCGCGGCCAATTGCTGGGCGGCGCGCCGCTCGACTCCGACGGCCCGGTGGCGCTAACCTACAACCCCACCGTCGCCGAGCTGGTGGTCTGGGTGGCGTCCGGTAAGACCCTCCGCCGGGTGGTGATTAAAAAGACATTGAGTGATTGAGCGATTGAGCGATTTTTTTGACGATCAATCACTCAATCGAAAATCACTCAATCACTCAATGGTTTCTCACCGAAACCATCCGCGCCACCAGAAAAAGGTCAGTTGCCCCGCCACCACCAGGCTCATTACGGCGAGCAGCGCGATATAACCGTGGGGCTGGTACAGCTCCGGCATATTGAGCGGCAGTTCGTGGCCAGCTTTGTCGGTGGGTTGAAAATTCATTCCGTAGAGGCCCACGATGAAACTCAGCGGAATGAAGATCGACGAGATGATCGTCAGCAGCTTCATCACCTGGTTCATCCGGTTATTGACTTCGGACTGATACAGTTCGGCTACGTTGGAGATGGTTTCGCGGGCGTTTTCGGTCAGCTCGATGGCCTGCGTGGTGTGGTCGTAAAGGTCGCGTATGAACGGGCGCAGCTCGTCGGGCAGGGCGTCGGCTTCGAGGCGGAGCAGCTCGTTGAGTTTATCGCGCTCGGAAACCACCAGTCGGCGGACC
Organism: Hymenobacteraceae bacterium; assembly: GCA_031426455.1. Lineage (GTDB taxonomy): Bacteria > Bacteroidota > Bacteroidia > Cytophagales > Hymenobacteraceae > JANNMJ01. The sequence continues at coordinate 6,161 of JANPLI010000158.1, forward strand.
TTGATCAGTTCCTTGCGGGCCATCAGAATCCGCGCCAGCAGCAGTCGCGACGGACTGGCGAACACCGCTTCTTCCAGCTCCTCGATGTGTTCCGTCAGTTTGTTGAGGAGCGGAAAATAGAAGTCGATCACCGTATCGAGCAGCGCGTAAGCCAGATACAGAATCGGGCGCCGGCGTATCTGGGCGCGTTCCGAGCGCAGCCGGCTGCGCAGCGAATCCAGGCAATCGTTGTAATCGACCTGAAACGAGATGACGTAGTTCGGGCCGGTGAAAATGGAAAGCTGGTCGTTGTGGATACCGAGGTTCGGCGTCAGCTCCAGCATCCGGCTCACCAGAAAAAAACGCCCTTCGGTGTCCACTTCCATCTTCGGGCGCTGGTGGTCGTGCAGAACGTCTTCGAGCTGGAGCGGCGAGAGGTGAAAGTCGTCGCGGATCTGGGCCAGCAGCGCGGGGTCGCCGTAACCGCGCACGTCGAGCCAGTGCTTGAGGTCGGGGCGGCTGCTGTACGCCTTCAGCAGTTCGGCGTAGGTCAGGTATTCCCGCTCGTGGACCTCATCCACGTCGAAGGAAATCAGGAAAAGCCGGGGCGGCAGATCGCCGGGTTGTACCTGGAGGGTGCCGGGTGCGGTTCCTACGGACGGTGCAGCGCGGCGGCGGCGGTGGGAACCGCGCAGGGCCGCCACGGGGCGTAGAACAGCAAGGGGGAATTTCATCGGGTAGGGTAGGGGCGAGACGGTAGCGCGCCGCGCCACGCCACCGGGCATAGGTGGCAGCAGCAATGCCTGCCCCCAAACTTACTCCCTTACGGGCGAAACAGGGTTCGGATTCAGGCCGTGCCGCTCCCGGCAAAGGGGAGCTGTTTCAGCCGGAAACCAGTGGAGAAAATCAGGCGCGCTGAAGCCAGAGCCGGTAAGTCCGGATAGCGCGCCGGATCAGCATTCCGCCCAAAACCGAGGGTGTACTGATTTTCTTTCGGGTATAGCAGCACCCATTTTTCCTGTTTTGGGAAAGAAAACGGCTCTTTTTGCCTCAAAACAGCAGTTTGCGCGGCCAACAAGGGCCGTGCCAGAAAAAGATAATATTGGAAGGGCTTGGAGGGTGCATAAACCGTGCGCTACCTTCGCCCCGCAGCCTGATGGTCAGGCCGCAGTTAACCATTTTATCCCAGTTCCGTCCGATGA
>JANPLI010000159.1:0-51942 GCA_031426455.1 Hymenobacteraceae bacterium
CAACCCCTCATTTTACCCCCCCCTCCACTGCTATGCGCTTCGCACAGCCCACCCTCGCTTTTGCCTTTGCCGCCCTGTTGGGTGCTGCCACGATCCCCGCCACCGCTGCTGTTCCGGTTGCGCCGGTTACGGGCGACGCCACCACGGCCACGACCGCCACGGCCGCCACGATGGCTTCCACGGCCAACCTGCGAGCGTTCAATACGCTGCTCAACAAGTCCGGTGTCACAGCCCGGCTGAACCGCCCAGCCGAAGTTTATACCGTCTTCGCCCCCACCAACGACGCGGTGGCCAAAGTGCGAGAAGATATTCGCGAGCGCCTGTTTCGGCCCGATGCGCCCGGCCTGAAGCATTTGGTGCGCAGCCACCTGGTGGCCGGCGTGGTGAATTTCGACCAGCTCCGCGACGGTGCCGAACTGAAAACGCTGGACGGTGAAATCATCCGGGTAGCCAAGCTGGCCGATGGCTCGGTACTGCTCAACGGAGTGTACCGGGTTCGTGATGGAGGCCGCGCCACCACCAACGGAATGGTGTACGCCATCGATACGATGATCGCACCGGCGAACTAAGGTTCCGGGTGGCCTCGCTGCCGGATTCTTCAATTCATTCCCCTCGCTCGACTGAAGGGACAGGCTTCAAGGAACCCAAAAAAATAGTCCGCCGACTGATGACTGCCGCGCGCGGGGGCGTCAGTCGGCGGATGTGTTTTGGCCGTTGGTGAAGCTCGATTCAGTGGTGCCGCGCCCGCCCGTGACGCGCAGCCACCAGCCGGTGAGGGTTGCCAGGCCGCCTACCAAGCCGCCCAGTATGGCAGCCACGACCAGCAGCACCGGCCCACCGCCGGGCAGTTTCAGTAGGGTGGCCACGCGGTCGGGCAGGGTGGAATGCGTCAGTATCCAGGGTGCCAGGGCGGCCAGCGCCCACCCCGCTGTGATGGCCGCAAAGCCGCCTCCGAAGGCACTGGCACCACTTCGGCCCAGCAAATAGCCGCCTAGCAGGCAGACGAGGGTGATACTCCACCAGGGGAACTGCAACTGAACCAGCAGGCAGGCTAGGAAAAGGGCCAGAAAAAGACGCATCGTTTGGTGGTAGTGAGGTAGTGGGGTGACTTTAGCAGGACTCATGCACGTCGCCATTTTCGTCCCTAAAAGTGCCTTCGGCGGTCCCAGAGGGACCATCTGCCGGTAGAAAAACGGCGTTTTGAGTGTCTTGTGGTCCCGTAGGGACTACCTTTTTTAGTCGTTGCATAAGCCCTGTTTAGGATTGAACACCATCTCACCGTCTCACCATCTATTTGTTCAACGTCAGGCGGCTTTTGATGCGCGGGTCGGCGGCATCGGCAGCGGACAGGAAAAGCAGTGGATAGAGCTGGCCCGTGCGCCAGGCATCGAGCTGATCGGCGTAGTAGGGTGAGCCGGCGTTGCCAGACTGCCCACCGGGGTACACGCCCCACGCCTGCGGGCCACGCGGCCCCAGGGCGACCACCAATTTCCAGGAGGGGCCGTTGCGTTCGGTGATCGCGTTGGGGGTCGAGCCGGCGCCGCCGCACGCCAGATCGTCGTAGCCAAAGCCCGCCAGCCGGGCCACGTGCTTGATATCGGTGCTTTTCTGCCGCCACCAGCGCCATTGGGTGGGTTCGGGGCCGAATTTACGCTGCACCGTATCGAGGGCGGCGCCGAACGTGCGGCGCACCAGCTCGGTGCGGGTTTCGCGGTGTTCCGGGGTAGTGACGTCATCAAACCAGCGAGCAGTATCCGGAGCTTTGGTCAGCAGGCGCCGGGTACGGTCGCGGCTGGGGTAGCGCATCGGGGCTGCGTCGGAGCCGCCCAGTTCGTCGTGCCAGATCGCGTCCAGCAGCAGGCCGTACCAAACTTCGTACAGGACGGGGGCCGCCGCGTCGGCCGGATAACGGTAGTCCCAGGCCTGCAAGAGCGTGAAGCCTTTCTGAGTCAACGGCGATTCAGGCGCGGCCGGGGCGGTCGGCGCCAGTATCGGCAGGAGTATTGGCAACAGATCGCGGGCGTTGACGCTCAGCACATCGTTTTGCAAATCCATCATTGCCTGGGGCGTAGTATGCAATTGGCTGCTTAGTACCTCATTGATACGGTGGCCGCGCGCATAGTCAGCAAAGTCCCAGTTGAGGTAATACGGGTATTCCGGCCCGGTGCTGGTCTGGTTCGCTGACGACACGAATCCCCGGGCTGGATTACGCACGTGCGGATTCTGGGTGTGCGGCAGCCAGCCCTGCCAGGCCTGGGCAGGGTCGGCGCCGTCGAGCAGGTATTTGCCCTGGCCCGGATAGCGCCGAACAAAGCGCCCATTGGGCCAGAGGGCAATATCCTGGTCAGCGGAAGCAAAAACGAAATTTTGCGCCGGGCAGGCATAGTGTGTTAGTGCCGCCACGTAGTCGGCATAAGAGGCGGCACGGTTGAGCTGATGAAACGCGCGCAACTCGTTGGCGCCGGCATCGTGGGCGAGCCAACGCAGCGCGCAGCCGGGCGGCACCTGTGGGTTGAAGGGTTTGTCGGCGGCGCGGTCGCGGGTAATCGGCCCCAGGTGCGTCCAGCGCACCGTATCCAGCACGTCGGCGGCGCCGCGGACCCGGATGCGCTCCACTTTCAGCGTCACCGGGCGGCTTTCGGTGCCCACGCGGTAGTGTCGGTGCGTGGAGTCAGTGAAGGTGATGCGGTACCAGTCCAGCACATCGGCGTAGGTATTGGTCACGCCCCAGGCCACGCGCTGATTGAAGCCGCTGACGACGGCCGGAGCGCCGGGCAGCGTAGCGCCGCAGGCATTGACGCCAGGCGCGGCAAGTTGCATTTCGTACCAGATACTGGGCAGGTTGAGCTGAAGGTGCGGGTCGTTCGCCAACAGCGGAAAGCCCGTGGCCGAGCGCCGCCCGCTCACGGCCCAGTTGTTCGAGCCGATAGCGGCTGCTTCCTCCGGGCTTTCCTCGAAGGCCGTGACGGGCGCGGCTGGCGGCGTCCGTAGCCCAGCCCGAGCGGCCGCGTAACGCTGGCTCGGCGACGCGGGCAGTACCGTCGTCTGGGCAGGAACCAGCGGCACGGCTTCCGGTTTGAATTCCAGCGGGGTACCGAGGGGAACGACGGGGTCGGTCCGTTGTGGTTCGTTCGGAAACAGCTCTTCGGTTGCGGCTGGTCCCAGCGCCGCCCGGATATTGCTCATCCGGTAGTCGTCGGTTTTGCCGGTCAGGTCGTAGGCCATCAGCTTGAGCAGCAGGCCCACCTGCACGGCGGTCCAGGGTTCGGGCCGGTAATCGAGCAGCTTGTATTCCAACGGCAGTTGGCCCGCGCTCAGGCTCAGCCGGTAGGCGTTCACGCCCGCGCAGTAGGCGCGTACCACGGGGCCGGTCACCGAGTCGGCCAGCATCGTGGCGGCGGCGCGCTCGGCGGCCACCCCCATCCCGATGCGGCGTTGGTAACGGTCCAGTTCCAGGGCCTTGGGGCCCACTATTTCGCTCACGCGGCCAGCCGCGACGCGGGTCTGGAACTCCATCTGCCAAAGGCGGTCGCGGGCGGTCAGGAAGCCCTGGGCAAAGTAAAGGTCGTGGTCGTTCTGAGCGAAAACGTGCGCAATGTGGTGCTCATCGACAGCCACCCGGACGGGGGCTTGCAAGGCGGGCAGGGTCAGCGTTTCGGTTGCTGGATCCGGCGTCTGCATATTTCGCCAGAAGCCCGTGAACGGACTCAAAAAGCGCCCCATCGGCGGGGCGTCGCCGAGCTTGGTATTCAGCGCCCAGGTGAAGGCGCCGGTAAGCAGCAGGCCCAGCAGGGCGCGGAGGATTCGCATCGGCCGGAGAGCAGTAAAGAAACGTGGAGCCGCAAGGTAAGAATCTGCGGCCGGGTGCCCAACGCCAAACGCGCTATTGCCGCGATGGGCTGCCAGTACTGACAGCGCCCATCAGGCAGTAGCGCGTTTTTAAAATCAGACAGCGGGCAAGGCCTTGCAAGGCCCGGAGCCACACATTCGCAGGAGCAAGCGGCCAGCCCAAGCGAGCTGCTGGGACTTTCCGTCAGGGCTTCGATTTTGGTGACCGGGCCAGCACCGGCAAGGCTACCGGCGGGCGTACTGTCCCCAGGCTAATTCGCCGCTAGGTCGATTTCCTGTACCGAAGCCTGTAGGCCGTGCCGACGCAGCCGGTCCGATAGAAGCTTGGCTTCAAAACGGTCCTGGAAACGCCCGGCCAAGATGCGGTGAACCACCTGACCACCGTCGGTTTCGTCGGCCACGACCACCGGCAGACCGGGGTTCTGGGCCTGAAGCTCCTGCACGGCTATTTCGGCGGAGGCCAGCTCCGGGTAGCTATTGAGCGCCAGAAAGTAGTAGCGGTCGGGCTCCGGAAAAGTCAGGGCGATGGGGGCGAGGTGAGCAAACTCGGTCTCCTCGAAGCAGGGCAGCGTTTGTTGTACTGGCACGGCGTCCGGCACCAATGCCGGCAACACTTCTACGGCCACGCGGCATACGCCGCGGTTGCGGAAGCCCAGGGCCTCCGCAGCACCTTCTGATACATCGAGTACGCGGCCTCGGCCAAATGGCCCGCGATCCGTGATGCGAACGATCACGGCGGAGTCATTATCCAGGTTCCGAACCCGTACGCGGGTCCCGAACGGCAGCGACAAATGCGCGGCGGTCAGCCCGTCTTTATCGAAGCGCTCGCCGGAAGAAGTCGTGCGGCCGTGGTAGCGGGCACCGTACCAGGAGGCCGCTCCGGTTTGCTTATCTCCGACCTTGAGCGGGCGGCGGGCAGCGGCGGCCAGCATAGCGGCGGCGCCGCGCACGTGGTTACGTACATAGTACCGGCGCCCCCGACCGTGCCGGTGGTGCCGGTTGCGGTGTGCGTGGCGCCCTTTGGCTGCTTTCAGGTGGGCGTGGTGCCGGGTCCGGTGGCTCCGGTGGTGGCGCGTTGTTCGCGCTTCGGCCGGAGTCAACTGGAGGGTTGCGAAGAGAAGCGTCAGCAACAGCAGCAGGCACCGGGTAGCGCGTTTGTGGAACGTCATCAAAAGGATCGTCTGGTTGGTGAACAAGACAAATTTACCCACTTGTGCAAGCGGAGACGGTCAAAAAATACCCTTTCCGGTACCTCGGGCTTGCGACTTTTTGTACATTTTCAATAATTCTTGCACTTAACTTATGCGGCCGGGTTTCCTTCGGAATCAGCCAGTATGAGCGCGTTCAGCTTCTTTTCGGGCTTGTTTGGGCTGCGGCCGGAAGGCCGGCCCGTAATAAGACTATCCGGCTACCCGCGGGGAGTAAAAAAAAATAAAAAAAAGACGACCTTATCCCCGGATGGGGGGTTGCGTAAGTCAATTTTTTATCGTATGAAGGGGCAGCGTGGAACGTCGGCGCGTCGGCCGGCGGGCAGCGTACTTTTGGACAATGGATTTTGGTCGTTTGCCTTCGCTGACCGGGGTAGATTTTGGGCTTCCGCCCGATGCATCCGCCACGGCGCGCGTTCTGGCGCGGGCCACCCCGCTGACCGGCCCGCCCGCCATTCGCGTCGGCGCCCCCACGTTTGCCAACAAGCCTTGGCTGGGCACTTATTACCCGGCGGGCACCCCTGCTGCCGACCTGCTGCGCCCCTACGCCCGGCTCTTTCCGGCGCTGGAGCTGAACAGTACGCATTATGGCTTGCCCGAACCGGCCACGGTCGCACGCTGGACGCAGCTTACCCCGCCCGGCTTTCGCTTCTGCCCCAAGCTGCCCCAGCGCCTGAGCCACGACCTGGGCCTAAGTGCCGTCGGCGACCCCGAACTGCGCATCTTAATTCAGTGGTTGGCGGGGCTTGGCGAGCGGGCCGGCCTGCCCTTCGTGCAGTTGCCCCCTACTTTTGGCCCGGAGCGGCTTCCCGCGCTCGAACGCTTTCTGCTCTACTATAAGGAGTGCGCCCGCGCCGCCGGCGTGGCTGAAGCGCTGGCCGTCGAACTGCGCCACCCGTTGTGGTTTGCCTCGCTGCCGGCGCGCGCGGAAGCATTTGCGCTGCTGGAAGCCTTGGGAATGGCGGCCGTGATCAGCGATGTGGCCGGGCGGCGCGATGTGCTGCATCAGCACCTGACCACGCCCGTGGCCCTGATCCGCTTCAATGGCCACGGCCTGCACCCCACGGATTATACCCGCCTCGATGCCTGGGCCGACCGGCTCACCGACTGGCTGAGGGGCGGTTTGCGGGAAGTTTATTTTTTCATCCATCAGAAGGAAATCGGTGACACGCCGGTGCTGGCGCGCTACCTGATCGAAGGTCTGAATGCCCGCACGGGGCTGGCGCTCGCCGTGCCGTTGCCCGTGGCCGGGCCGGTGCAAGGGTCTCTTTTTTAGGGTAACGGGCGCTGGGCAGGCGTCCCCGCAACGGGCGGCCTTCGGGTGGGTGGGGGAAGTTCACGGCGGCACGGGGTCGAAACCACTGCCGCCCCAGGGGTGGCAACGGGCCAGGCGCCCCGCCGCCAGTCGGGCCCCGCGCCACGGGCCGTGGCGCCGGATGGCTTCCGCCGCGTAAGCCGAACAGGTGGGCACAAACCGGCACGAGGCCGGTTTGAGGGGCGAAATCAGGTGCTGGTACGTCCAGACTACCCCCAGCAGTGCCCCGGAAGCGGCCCGGTGCGCCAAGTCGTTTTTGAGATATTGCTGCGGCTTTTTCTGCAACCCTTGGCCCGTCGTGGGCATCTTTGCAGTATCGGCGGTGCTGACGCTCAAGGGCGCATCGCTCTCCGGTTCGTTTTCCATCAACCTGTTCAAATGTTCAGAAAAACTGTTTCGTGCCTGGTGGCGGTAGCCGCGCTGGCGCTGGGTACGCTGAGTACCGCCCTGCCAGCCCGCGCCGATGAAGGAATGTGGCTGCCGCTGCTCGTCAAGCGCCTCAACTACGTGGATATGCAGAAAGAAGGGCTGAAGCTGACGGCGGAGGAGATATACTCCGTCAATAATGCGGCCCTGAAAGACGCCATCGGCCAGTTGGGCGGGTTCTGCACGGCCGAGTTCATCTCCAAAGATGGGCTACTGCTTACGAACCACCACTGCGGCTACGATGCCATCCAGAACCATTCGACGCCGCAAAACGACCTGCTGACGAATGGCTTCGTGGCGAAAACCAAAGCCGAAGAGCTGCCCAACCCCGACCTGTTCGTGGACGTGCTGGTACGGATGGAAGATGTGTCGGCGAAAGTACTGGAAGGGATTACGGAACAGACGCCCGACGGCGAACGCGCCAAACTGGTCGCCGAACGCCAGAAAGCCATTGCCGACGCGGCCAAGGAAAACGGCCGCTACGTGGGCTACGTCCGCGACTTTTTCGGCGGCAACGAATTCTACCTCTTCGTCTATAACCGTTACGCCGACGTGCGCCTCGTCGGGGCGCCGCCCCAGAGCGTGGGCAAATTCGGCGGCGACACCGACAACTGGATGTGGCCCCGCCACACCGGCGACTTTTCGGTCTTCCGCGTCTATGCCGATGCTGCCGGCAATCCCGCGCCTTACGCCGCCGCCAACCAGCCGCTGCACCCGAAGAAATTCCTGCCCGTGTCGATGAGCGGCGTCGATGAAAACGACTTTGCGATGGTCTTCGGCTTCCCCGGTCGCACCACCCGCTATATGGCCGCCGAGGGCGTGAAACTGACCACCGAGCAGACCAACCCCGCCCGCGTGGGCCTGCGCGACACCCGCCTGAAACTGATGAAGGCCGATATGGACAAGTCGGCCGACGTGCGCATCAAGTACGCCAGCACGTATGCTTCCGTGGCCAATTACTGGAAGTTTTGGCAGGGCGAAACCGAAGGCGTCCGGCACCTGGGCACCGTGGCCCAGAAGCAGGCGCTGGAAAAGCAGTTTCAGCAGTGGGCCGATGCGGACCCCAAGCGGAAAGCCACTTATGGCGCGGCCCTGACCGATATCAACGCCGCCTACGCGGGCATCGGCCAGTATAACCTGAGCCAGCAGTACCTCAACGAAGGCATTCTGGGGGTCGATATCTTCCAGAAAGCGGCGGCGAGCCTGCCGCTCCAAAAAGCGCTGAAAGGCGGCAATGCCGACGAGATCCGCAGTGCGGCGGCTGATCTGGAAAAGCGCCTGCCCGACCTCTACAAGGACTTCGTGCCCGCCACGGACCAGAAAATCGCCGCCGCGATGCTAACGGCTTTTGCCCAGAACGTGCCGAAAGATCAACAGCCCGACGTGATCGGGGCCATTCAGAAGGAAGGCTCCTTCGAGGCCTTCGCCGCGCAAGTGTTCAATACATCGGTTTTTGCTTCGGAAGCCAAGCTGATGGCCTTTCTGAAAGACCCGAAACTGGCGACGCTCGACGCCGACCCGGCCTTCCGGGTGGCGTTCGGCACGACCAGCAATTTCAACCAGAATATCTTCCCCAAGCTTCAGCCCTTCAGCGCGCAACTGGCGCGCGGCAACCGCCGCTTCATCCAGGGCCTGCGCGAGATGAACCCCGGTAAGAGCTACTACCCGGACGCCAACTCCACCATCCGCCTGAGCTATGGCACGGTGCGCGCCTACCAGCCGCGCGATGGCGTGCAGTACGACTACTTCACCACCGTGAACGGCATCGCGCAGAAGGAAAACCCGAAGGACGACGAGTTCGTGGTGCCCCAGAAGCTTCACGACGCCATCCTGCGTAAGGATTTTGGCCGCTACGCCGACCCCAAGGACGGCACCGTCCACACCGCTTTCCTGACCGATAACGACATCACCGGCGGCAATTCCGGCTCGCCGGTCATCAACGGGCGCGGCGAGTTGATCGGGCTGGCTTTCGACGGCAATTGGGAGTCGATGAACGGCAACATCGTCTTCGACCCCGCGCTGAAGCGCTGCATCAATGCCGACATCCGGTACGTGCTCTTCGTGATTGATAAAGTGATGGACGGCAAGCACTTGGTCGATGAGATGACGCTCGTGACCAATGGCCCCAACCCGGAGCCGGCCAGCCCCGGCAGTGGCAAGGACAAGAAAGAGAAAAAACGTAAGAAGGATAAGGCGATGGCAATGGCCCAGTAAGCGCGCGGCCCCGGTACTCCCGGGCACGCCTTACGCCGCGGCCGCGCCTGATCCGCGCCCGGCCCGCTTCAGATGGCCCGCCCTGGCTGATGCGCCGGGGCGGGCTTTCTTTTGCACTCCCGCCCGCCAATGCCCGCACCCGCCGATGCTCCCTTTAGCCGACCAACTCGCCACGCTGACTGCCGGCCTCCTTTTTCTGAGTGAATCGGAGGCGGCGCTGACCGTCATCCGATTGCCCAAAAGCGCGATCCTGCCCGACGCGCTGCGCGAAGCCGCGCACCTGGCGCCTGATGCCTTGGCCGAAGAATTACCCTTGGTCGAGGTACTGGGGCCGTTCGCCACCGCGCCCGAAGGAGCCGACGAAGTGGCCCGGCAGGACGCGGCCCGCTACCAGGCCCTGCTCGACTTTCTGACGGCCCGGCTTCAGCGGCCCGTGGCCTACCGGCTGGGGACGGACGCGAAGAAGGCGCTTTTTTTCATCGGCCGGCAGCCCAATCGCGCCTGGCTGGGGGTACAGACGGAAGTCGTGGAAACCTGATAACCAGTCAGCTGCCAGCAGTAAGCTTCAAGCGGCAAGCCAGTCCCGCGCGGGCTGCTGCTGCTTCGCATTTTGGTCAGGCCACGCACGGAGCTGCTAAGTCGGGGCGAACAGGCCAATCCTAAAAAAGCGGCCCCACCTCCTCAGAGGCAGGGCCGCTTTTTTTAATGAACGACGCCAGGGTTACGAATCAGCTCCGGCGCGAGCCGCCCATAAAGATGTTCACGTAGTAGAGCAACGTCGCCAGCGAGCCGATGGCCGCCACTACGTAGGTCAGCGCGGCCCATTGCAGGGCGTCTTTGGCCATAGCGTGTTCGTCCTGGTTGACGATGCCGCGCTTGTCGATCCAGGCCAGGGCGCGGCTGGAAGCATCAAATTCGACGGGCAAGGTGATGAAGCTGAACAGCGTAGTGAGGGCAAAAAGCGCGATACCAATGCCCAGCGGCAGCAGCGAGACTTTCAGGGCGAGTACGCCAATCAGCAGAATCCACTGCATATAGTTGGAGGTGAGGCTCAGGGCCGGCACCAGCGCCGAACGCAGGGTCAGCATCGAGTAGGCGGTGGCGTGCTGCACGGCGTGGCCGCATTCGTGGGCCGCAATGGCCGCCGCCGCCGCCGAACGGCCCGCGTACACGTCGTGGCTCAGGTTCACGGTTTTATCCGTGGGGTTGTAGTGGTCCGTGAGCTGGCCTTCGGTGGAAATGACGCGCACATCGCGGATGTTGTGGTCGGCCAGCATCAGCTCGGCGATCTCGCGGCCGCTCATTCCGTTTTGCAGCGCGATTTGGGAGTATTGCTCGAATTTCGAACGCAGGCGCCACTGGATCAACCAGCTGGCGCCCATCACCAGGAAAAGAATGGCGTAAATGCCCATTGAAGTGGAAGAAAAGCCGGTGAAAAGAAAAGGCGCGGACCGGCACGTACCAGGTAGGTGTGGGGCGCGCCCGGCCGGGTATAACAAAGCCTTTGCCGCGCTGGGTTCGCGAAAAAAACCCGTCGTTTCGGCAGAAGTAGCGCGGCGGTTTTACAGGCTCGCTTTGATTTTCCCGACGATGCGCGTGGTGCTGTAACCCGTCACGAGCGGCACCGTCAGCACCTGACCGCCGTCGGCGAGTACGGAATCGGCCCCGGCGATGTGGCGCCCCAGGTAATCGTCGCCTTTGACCAGAATATGGGGGCGGAGCAGGCCGATGAGGTCGAGCGGCGTCCGGTCGCCGAACAGCACCACCGCATCTACGAAGGCCAGCGCGGCCAGCACCCGGGCGCGGCTCACTTCGTCCTGCAAGGGGCGCTCCGGGCCTTTCTGCTGGGCCTGGACCGAGGCGTCGGTGTTGAGGCCGACCACCAGCTTGTCGCCCAGGGCGCGGGCGCGCTCCAGGTAATCGACGTGGCCGAGGTGTAGAATATCGAAACAGCCGTTGGTGAACACGATGCGTTGCCCGGCTTCGCGCCACTGCGCCGTCAGCGGAGCAAGGGCAGCGGCGGTTGGGTAGATTTTGGCGGCAGTAGAAGGAAGCATTGCGCGGGCAAATGTAGGCGGGGGCGCGCATCGGCGGCGGGTAGGGAACCCACTACGGCCCACTGGCACCCGGCCCGTGGCTACCGCTCCGGCTCCAGGAGCAGGTCAGCCATTTGGAGGTCGTCTTCGGCCGTCGTCAGGCCCGCGCGGCGGCGGCGGGTGGTTTGCAGCATCGAGGCCACGAACGAGATGCCGCCCAGTACGACTACCAGCACGGTTTGCGTGGTGTGCGAAATCAGCGCGTAGGCCATTCCCTGTTCCTTGCCCAGGCCGTAAGCCATCAGCGCGCCCTGCACCAGAATGTGGAATACGCCGATACCGCCTTGTACGGGCGCTGCCATTCCGAAGCCGCCAATGACGAGCAGCGCCAGGCCCGCGTGCCAGTCCAGCCCGGCCGTGGACGGCAGGGTCGGAAACAGGGCCAGCGCCGTGAAGAAATAGGTACTCCAGGTGAAGAGCGTGTGTGCCCAAAACGAGGGTTGGTTGCGGATGCGCGCCACGCTCAACAGGCCGTCGAGCAGGCCTTTGACAAACTCGGCCACGCGCTGCACTTTCGGGTGGTGGCGGTAACGCTGGTAAGCGCGCCAGAGCAGCGTCAGCATCAGCACGCCGCCCAGGGCCAGCGTGGCGGCCGCGATCAGCAGCAGGGTCTGGTTAGCGGCCAGCGAGTTGTAACGGTCGTGGAGCAAGCCCCAGAAAAAGTCCTTCAACCGGCTGAATTCCACCAGCAGCAGTAGGCCCAGGAGCGAAAACAGCATCAGCACATCGATCAGGCGTTCGGTGATCACGGTGCCCAGCGATACCTTCACCGGTACCCCCGTCGTGCGGGCCAGCACCGTGCAGCGCGCCACTTCACCGGCGCGCGGCAGCACCAGATTAGCCAGATAGCCCACCATCATCGCGTGGTAAGCTTCCCAAAAGCCCACCGGGCGGCGGGCGGCTTCCAGTTGCATCTTCCAGCGCCAGGCCCGGCTCAGGAAGCCCGGCAGCGTCACCACCAGCGAGAGCAGAATCCACTCCGGGCGGGCGGCGCGTACCTCCTGCGCCATTCGGCCGAAGTCGAGATTGCGCAGCGCATACCACATCAAGGCGCCGGAGAGGGCCAGTAGCAGCAGGTATTTAAAAACGTTGATTAGAGTCTTCATTCGGGCGCTTGGCAGGTTCCGGGTAGGACGAAGACCCGAAAGCCGCCGCCCGAACCCCCACTACGGCTAGGAGAGCCGGTGATTGGAATCGGGAAAAATGACGGTGGGTTTAGGGTGCCGGGTGTCGGCAAAGTCGATCAGCGCACAAGGGAAGCTCATCACCCCGCGCATCCGATGGAACTTCAACTTCAGGACTTCGACGTGCATCAGCAAAAGGAGCGACCAGCAGCGGAACAGTCCAGCTAACAGCCTGGAAAGGGCGCGCAAAGATACGCCGGGCCGTTGCCGGGTTGGTCAGCGGTCAGGGCACGACGGGTAGCGGCATTCGTAACGCCCACAGTCCCGGCGCGCTACCGGCCATCAGCCCCAGCCCCAGGCCCGCCCACACCTGCGCCGGCGAATGGGCCGCTAGCGCCAGCCGGGCGCTTCCCACGGCGCCCGCCAGGAGTAGTATGCCCGCTAAAGTCAGCACCAGAGGAGCCGCATTGGCATCCGGCGGCGCCAATTGCGCCAGGGTAAGCAGCAGGCCCACGGCGCCACCCATTCCGACGCCGTGCGCGCTGATCAGCCAGCGGCGTGTGATCAGCCCCGTGACGGCGATGGCCCCGGCCTGCGCAGCCAGGGCTACGCCCAGCAACGGCTCCCAGGTCCAGAACAGGCGCGCGGCCAGCCCAAACCCGATCAGGGCCAGGGCGAGGGGCGCAGTGCGGTCGGTGCGGCGGGTCAGCAGCAGCGACTGCGCCCGCCCGGCCCGGACCAGCGCGTAAGTGCCCAGGGCGGGCAGGCCGAGGGTCAGGCCAACCACCAGGCTCAGGGCGCGCCCCCGGGCGCCGGCTGCCAGCAGCAGCGGTAGCCCGGCCGGCGCGTGCCAAAGCAGCACGTAGGCCAGGTAAGCGGGCAGCAGCAGCGGGTGCGCCAATACAGAAAGCAGGTGCGCCAGCCAGCGGGGCATTGTTAGGAGGGTGAAAGGGTTTGAGGGTGGGAGGGTTTAGGGTTTAGGAATCGAAAAAGAGGTAGTCAGAGACTCCGTACCTAAATGTGGCAAGCGCGAGAATACCCTTGGGCCATCCGTTGCGACGTTGGTATGCCGGCTCTTCTTGTAAATCTCCCGCCAAGACGCGAAGACGCCAAGAAGCGCAAAGCCAAACGGGTTATCCGTTTAGATTGGGGCGTTCGCCACTAAACCCCAAACCCAATAACCTAACGCCGCAAAGCAAGTCACGAAACGGCCCCGATTGGCGGCCGAACGTTTTCGTTCACCTGCCAATCGGGGCCGCTGTGGGAAGCGCCGCCGCTTACTTGATTTCGACCAGCAGACCGGCGAACACGATGCGCCCCAGACTGGGCGCGCCGTAAACCTGCGTGTTGTTGGTGTCCAGCAGGTTGGTGGCTCCTGCCTGCACGGTGGTATTCAGGTTGGGGAGGCGGTAGCCGAGGTTCACGTCCACCGAAGTGGGCGCCGCCAGGTTGCCGGCCGCAAACGGCATTTCGTAGCGGAAGGCCTGCGCCCAGCGGTAGCTCACACTGTAGGTGCCGTGTGTGGCCACCACGCCGTTGGCGGCCAGGCTGAACTTGTGCTTCGGAGTGTTGAAAAAAGTCTGAAAATCAGCAGGCAGGCCGTCGGTAGTCAGCTCGTTGTAAGAGTAGGTGCCCGTCAGGTTCAGCGCCGTGGCCAGCGCGTAGTTGAGGCTGAAGGCGGCGCCGCGCGTGTCGAGCGCCTGGCCGGAGTTCGTCCAGGCCTGCACGACGCGGGTTTTGAGGCGCGGGTCGGTGAAGCCTGAAGCCAGCGCGCCGCTCAGTTCTTCGGGCGTGGGCAGGGTGCCGTCAGTATTGGCGAAAATGCGCCGGGCGCCGATGAAGTTCGTGTACCGCGAAACGAACAGGCTCAGGTCGAGGCTGACCTTCGGGCCGAACGCCGCGCGGTAGCCGATTTCGCCGGTGTTCACTTGCTCCAGCTTCAGCGCCGGCAGCGTGACGCGGTATTTGGCGCGCACGGCGGGGTCGGAAGCCAGGCTGAAGATCTGGTCGCGGGCGGCCAGGTCGTAGCCCTCGAAGCCGTTGCCGACGTTGCCGAGCAGGTAGGCGCGGCCCAGATCGAGAGCCAGGTACTGGTCGAGCTGCGTCGGCGAGCGGAACGCGCGGCTGTACGAAACGCGGAAGTTGTGCTGAAGATCGTTGCCGGCGGCATAAGTCACTGAGGCGCGCGGCGAGAACGCGGGGTCGAAATTCTTGAAGGCATCGACCCGCGCGGCGAAGGCCAGTTTCAAGCGGTTTTCATTGAAGCCTTTGGTGGCCTGCCCGTACGCGCCGTACTCGTAGTTACGGATGCGGGTGCCGGTGGTATCCGAGAAAAGCCGCCCGTTGGAGCCGTTGCGGAAATCGCGGAACGCACCGCCCACGATCAGCCCCACGTCGGCGGGTAGCTTGAACTGGTACTGCGCCGACACGTCGGAGAGGCGCGAGTACGGCCGGATTTGGGCGCCCTTACCGGGCGAATCGCTGGTGATGATGCGCTGGCGGGCTTCGTTGAAGGCGGTGGTGCCGGGCTGGAGCTGGGTAGCGGCGGCGGCTTTGTAAGCGATAGGCGCTGCAATCTGCTGCGCCTGCGCCAGCGTCAGGTTTGGATCGTTCTGTCGCGCTATCTGCTGCGCACTGTTAAACTCCGCGTTGTAAGTCTGGGCGAAGAGGTTGGCGTAAGTCAGATTGCCAGTGGCGTTCTGCCGTTCGGCGGGCACAAGCTGGTTTTGCAGAAAGGCGCCCAGGAAGTTGAGGTCGTAGGAATCGCGGCCGTCGTCGCCGGTGGTGTAGGCCCGCACGAAGAATTTATCGCTCTTGATGTCAGCAAAGAACTGCTGGGTTTGCAGGTTCTTGAACCGATAGCGCGACGTGCTCTGGTACGTAGTCATGCCTTGCCAGAAGCGGTAACCGGCGGTTACTTTCAGTTTATCGGTAATCAGGTACGAGACCGTAGGCTGCACCCGGACGCTGTAGGTGCGGTTGTCGTCGGCGATCAGGTCGCGCTCCGTAAAACCGGGCATATACACGTTATAGGTGGTTTGCTGATTCGTGACCGGGTCGCGCACCGTCCGCGTGAGTTGCTGCGTGGCATTAAACGGATACGGGTTGGTATCCCCGTAGCGATTGACCACGTTGGCGCCGAATACCGAGTTGGAGGGGTTATTCGTCAGTTCAAGTAATCTTTCCTGGGCCTCGAAATTATTAGCGATGAAGTCGTTGGCCTGCAGGTAGCTCACGTTGAGCTTGGCTGCCAGCCGGGGGGTGATCTTTTTCGCTATCCGGAACTGCCCGTCCAGGTACGCCCGCGAGCCGCCGCGCACCCGCGCCGTGAGTCCTTCGTAGGTGAAGGGGTCCTTCGAGTTGAACAGGATCACGCCGTTGAACGCGTTGGCCCCGTACAGCGCCGACGACGGGCCGTACAGCACATCGATGCTTTCCATATCTACCTCCGGAATGCCCAGCATATTACCGGCATTTACGTTCAGCGACGGCGCCTGCGTGTCCACGTAATCCGTCAGCTGAATCACCCGCTCGCTTTTGGCCGAGTTGAAGCCGCGCGTACTTGGCGAACTCATCAGCAGCGACGCCGACGACACATCCACGCCCTTCAGCACGGCCAAACCGGCTAGCACGTCCGGAGTACTGAGGCGATTGATCTGCGCGGCGCTTACACGCTCGATGGTGACCGGGGCTTCGGCCACCGTCTGCTCGGCGCGCGAAGCGGCGACCACCACTTCCGTGAGTTGGGTAGGCGAGGGCGCCAGGTTCACGTTTACTTCGGGCCCACCCGGCACGACGCTCAGGGTTTGGGTCTGGTAGCCGACATACGAGGCCTCAAGCTGCATCGATACGCCCGGCTTAGCGTCGGGCACCGTAAACTTGAAGCGGCCGTTGCCGTCGGTGCTGGTACCCAGGTAGGTCCCCCGGATGAAGACCGTAGCGCCGGGCAGGTCTTCGCCGGTAAGCGTCTGCACGGTGCCGGTAATGACGAGCGCCGTTTTGGTCGTGGTCGCCGCCGGACTGGCGGGTGCCTGCGCATACGTGTGGACAGGTAAGAGGCTGATTGGCAGGGCCAAGCCAATCAGGAGCGGCCAGCCCGAAAAAAGGCGTGACTGCATTGCGGAAGAAGTAGGCATAGACAGAAAACCAAGGTACCATCCGCCGAAAACGGTCGAGCAGACGACTTGGCCCTGCAAAATAGCGCCGCTTTTCGCTATCGGCCCAATAGTGCCAGCAATCGTTTGTGTACCCGGCCTTAACGGGCAGGTTAGGTACAGGCGGCAAGACCCCAACTCGCCCCGGATGCGGTAGCCCCCAGCCGAAGCTGGCCCGGTAGGGGCGACTCCGTGCCCGACCGAGCGCCCTGGCCCGAAAAAGGTGCCTCCTCCTCGAAAGCCCTTTTCACGAACGGCACCTATACGGGCTTTAATGGAGGCATTCTGTCCGCTAACGGTGGCGTTGGCTTACCTTTGGTTTCTAATGTCAGCCACTCTTGCCTGCGTCATCATCGATGACGACGAAGTCAGCCGCCTTACGCTGGAGCGCTACATTGCGCAGAGCGACGACCTGGCGCTTACGGCTTCTTTTGCCGATCCGCTACAAGCGTTGGCTTACCTGAAAATGGTAACCGAGCTGGACGTGCTTTTTCTGGACGTGCAGATGCCGGTGCTGACCGGCCTGGAACTGTTGCGGCTGGTACCCAACCCGCCAGCAGTGATCCTGACTACGTCGCGCCCGGATTTTGCAGTCGAAGCCTTCGAACTGCGGGTGCTCGACTATCTGGTCAAGCCCGTGGAATTCGTCCGCTTCCGGCAGGCCGTGGATCGCGTGCAGCAGCGCCTGATATCCAATGCCAAACCGGCGGCTAGCCTTGCGCCACCGGCTGACACTCGCCGGGCGTTGCCGTCACCGCTTCTGGCGCCGGCCATTTTCGTCAAAACATCGAGCCGGATCGTGCGGGTGCCGCTGGCCGATATTCTGTACATCGAGGCCGTCGCGTCTTACGCCGTCGTCGTCACAAAGGCCCAGCAGTTACTGTCGAACCAATCTATCAAGGATTTTTCGGAACGCCTGCCCGTGGAGCAGTTTGCCCGCGTTCATCGGTCTTATATCATCAATCGGCAGCAGATTGAATCCATCGAGGACAACATCATCAATCTGGCGGGCGGGCGCACGGTGCCGGTCGGCAAAACCTACCTCAGCGAGTTCCTGGAAGGGCTAAAGGGGCTGGCCGGGTAAGCGGCGGCTGTAGCGCGGCGGCGAACCAGCCATCGTTTTCGCCTCGGATAGCAAGGCCCTGAAAGCGCCCGCTTCGGCCCGATGGGCAGGCCGCAATTCGCTGTCCGTCAGGGAATATTAAAATCCAATGCCCAGGCTTACCTGTACCTGTGCACGGTGCCAGGCATCGGCCAGTTGCTGGCCGGCGGCGGGCAGGTCGCCAAGCATCTCCATCGGCAGGGTACTGCGGATGCCCACGCGCAGGCATTCTACGCGGGCTTCCCCGCCCAGTACGAGGGCGGCCGACAACGGGCGGGTATTGTCGATGAGGCGCCCGGCATCGCTGGAAGCTCCGATGGGCCAGTTCCATTGCACCTGCGGCCCTAGCTGAACGCTGACGTTATCCAGGAAATTGATGACCATCAATACGGGCACCTGTAGCCCGCGCGCGCCGCGCCGCTGGAAGTAAGACGCCTCGCCCTGCACCGACCCGACGCGCCCCAGTGCATACTGATGAAAAACGCCCACCGCGAAGGCCGGAGCTGGTAAGTTGCGGGTCTGAACGGCCGTCCGGACATCGGCCCATTCCATACTCAGCCGGAGGCCGGTGCCGAAGTTGCGGGTCGGATTGTCCTCGTTTTCAACCGTGAAACCGTGAGCCGCGCGCCCCGGTACGTTCGACAGATTGACGGGCTGATTCGATTGAGCATCTGACGAATCCTGGGCATTGCCCTGAAAGGTGGCCGTCAGTAGAAACAGGAACAGAAAAAATTTCACGGGGAGGGTAGGGGGTAAGGGAACGAGCGAAGAAGCTGTCAACCAAAGCGGAATGCTGTTTGGTATTGACGTTGCAAACTTCGCCGCTCCCCGAACTCCCTACCAGCACCACTTGGTGAATGGTAGCCAGTGCACGGTCAGTAGCAGGATTTACTCCGTGAAGCACGGCCGGTTTTTGCGCTAACTGGCGCCCCCTTTGGGCTTTTTGAACAAAGGCACCGTGCTGCACGGCTCGCCGTACATCACGGAGGCGGCCACTGGTAACAGCCGGGCCATCACTTCCACGTAGGCTGCCGTTGGCACCGGCACTTGCCCACATCCTTTGACCACGACCCGGGCGTCGCGGTATTCCTCCGGATTCAGCGCAGCCAGTGCGTCCTGAAACAGGGCCTGTTCCAGCGCCTCCAGGCTGCCGAATACGTAGCGGTGGGCATACGGCTGCAACTTGACGGCCAGCAGCATAAACGCCCATGTGGGGACAATGGCATCGGCCGAACAAACCACGGCCACGTTCTGGCCGGCATACTGCGCCCAGTCGTGCGTTTTGCAGAACTCCCGGAAGTCCTTCTCCCGCAGCATCAGGCCGTGGAAAAGATTGTCCTTGATGTCATACATCACTCGCGGGCCAGCGTGGCGCAGGTCTTCAAGGTTGAGCGTGACCAGGCCGGAGTTGGCTACCCGGTTCACGAACTCGGTTTCAAGAGGGGCGGAAACGAAAGAGTCAGCCATTGCGGAAAGGGGAGGGGGAGAGTGAGGCGGTCAGCATTCGTGCTCTAGCTTTTATGTCGCAGGTAGAACAGCTTACCACCCGAAGCGGTGGTTGGTTGCTCAAAAAGTGGCTGCGGGCAAGCCGCCACGCGGCACCGTTACGTGCGCTTCTTTGAGGTAAGCCGGCTCGTAGCTGGCCAGTTCCGCAAACATACCGGCGCGCCAGCAGGGGGCGGCCAATTGGGCCACCGCGGCAGCACTAGTCAGCAGGTCCGGCAGAAAAAACGCGTTGGGGTGCGGCGACAGCACGGCGCGCACTTTAGCGGCCCCGCTGCCGCCAAACAGCACCGGGCCTTGTAACAGCAGGTCCGCGAACGAGTGATCGGTCAGAATATGAGGCGCTTCGGGGGCCATTGCCGTCAGGTCACGGGCATAAGCGGCCGTAAAGACTTCCTGCCGACGGGCATCCAGCACGGGGCAGTAAAGAAGGACCGAACCATCTGCCGTCGTCCGGCGCATCTGCCACGCCAGGGCGTGTAAAGTCGAGACGGGCACCAAGGGTACGCCGAGCGCTGCGCAAAGGCCTTTGGCAGTGGCAGCGCCGATCCGCAGCCCGGTGTAAGAGCCCGGACCAGCCGACAGCGCCACGGCGCCAACGTCGGCCAGCGTGTAGCCGCTCAGGTGCAGCAGGCTTTCGAGCAGCGGCAGCAAGTGCGAGGCGTGCGATTTATCGGCCCGTAGCTCCGCCTGTGCCAGCAACTCACCGGCAGCGGTCGCCAGGGCTACGGCGCACACCGGGGAAGAGGTTTCGAGGGCCAGCAGCAGGGGCGGCACGGGCAGGCAGCAGCGAAAAAATTACTTCTTGGCGGCGGGAATCGGCTCCGTCGGCGAAGCCGGGCGCAGCAGCCGGCTATAACGGTTCGCGTCGTTGAGGACCGCTACGGCGGTTTTCACATCGGGGTCCGAGTTGAAGGAAGCCTCCGTGATGCCTTTCTGAAAGTAATAGCGCGACACGATATCCGATTCCAGCAGCGGCAAAATCTCGGTCTTGAACCGAATCAGGTCGTTCGCTTTCGTGGCCGCAATGGACTTCTGCATAAGGGCCACCTCGGGCTTGATGGCGTCGTAGTGCTTGTCTTCCTTCGCCCGCCGGACCAGTTCTTCGACGGCCGTTTCCACGCTCGTCTTGTAGGTCACGTCCTTGCCGGAGAGCGATGCGATGAATTTTTGGTATTCCCCTTCGGAAAGATGAAACTCCTTGGCGCCCAAGATGGTCGGGTGTTCGGCCCGGTAGCGGGTGGCAAAGTCGAAGATGTAACCTTTGGTGAGCAGTACCCGCGTAATGTCAGCGATGTCGGGGTCGGCCACGGGCACGTCCGGCGTCACGCCACCGCCGTCCAGCACAGTGCGCCCGGCGGCGGTCTTGTACGAGTGGCGAAGCGAGTCGGCAAATTTCACCACCGTGCCGTCGGCCTTGCGGTGGGCGTAATCCAGTTCCTGAATGCACCGCCCGCTGGGGATGTATTACTTCGCCGTCGTCACCTTGAGCTGCGAATTATAGGGCAGCGAGCGCGTGGCTTGCACCAGGCCCTTCCCGAAGGTGCGGTCGCCGATAAGCACGGCGCGGTCGTAGTCCTGCAAAACGCCGGACACGATCTCCGCCGCCGAGGCCGAGCGGGCCGACGTCAGCACGGCAATCGGCGTCTGCGTATCAAGCGGATTATCAAGGGCTTTGTAGATTTTATTCCACTCCGTCACCTTGCCTTTCGTGCTGACCACCTCACGGCCTTTGTCCACGAACAGGTTCGAGATCGTGATGGCTTCGTTGAGCAGCCCGCCGGGGTTGTCGCGCAGGTCGAAGATCAGCTTTTTGGCACCCTGCGCTTTGAGCGCCATCACGGCATCGCGGACCTCCTTCGCTGCGTCCACGGTGAAGCCCTGGAGTTGGAGGTACCCGATATCGCCGGAGACCATTCCGTAGTAGGGCACATTGTCGATCTGGATATTGGCGCGGGTAATGGGCACCTCGAAGGGCTTATCCATTCCGAAACGCTTGACTTCCAGCTTGACCACCGTACCGGCCTGGCCTTTAAGCAGCTTGCTGATATCGGTGGAGTTGCGCACGTCGAGCGCCACGCCATCAATCTTCAGAATTTCGTCGCCAATCAGCAGGCCCGCTTTCTGGGCCGGAAAGCCTTCGTGCGGCATTGTGATCAGCGTCCGGCCTTCGCGCTTCGAGACCAGCGCACCGATGCCACCGTACTGGCCGGTCGTCATCGTACGAAAGTCTTCGATATCGTCTTCTGGAATGTAATTGGTGTACGGATCCAGCGACTTGAGCATCGCATCAATCCCGGCTTTCACCAGCCGGGAAGGCGTCACCTCGTCCACATAGTAAGTGTTGACTTCCTTGAAAAGGGAGGCAAAAATGTCGAGATTCCGGGCGATGTCAAAATAGCGTTCCGACGACGAAAACGAGGACAGCGAGAACGCCAGTGCGCCGGCACCTACAGCAGCGGCGAGCCACGACTTACGGACCATAATGCGATTGAGGGGGTAGAAGAGCGTAAAGAAGCAGACAGCTAACTCACACGGGCGAAGGCGCAGGGTTGGCGGGAAGTTCCGTCCGCAGCCGGGTCAGCCCTTTCAGTAGCTTTTTTCGCAGAAAAAGTAGTGATTCGGGTTTCTCCTTACCAATGTACAACACGGCCAGCGATAGCTGCTCGGCGGGCATTGATTGTTGCAGGGCCGGTAGCCCGTCGAGCCGCCACGCCTCGCGGAGCAGCCGTTTGATGCGGTTCCGGTCGTGGGCGCGCTTGTAATGGCGTTTCGAGACGGAAAGCAGCACCTGCACGGCCGGGCGGGGCGCAGTTGAAGAAAAAGGTACGGCCGGGGCGACACTGGTTGCCCCGGAAACGTCCGTACCCGCTGGCGATTGCCTGGAAAAACTCCAGACAAAGCGCAGCGGGTACGTATTGAACGCCTGGCCGTGCTGAAAAAGCGGCTCGATGAGCCGCCGCGCGCACAGGCGGTCGGTTTTGCGGAAGAAATAGCGGCGCGGCGCGGCGCTGGATGCTTCCACGGGCAAGCCGGTAGCGGGAAAGCCCTAGCGGACTTTCGGGCGGGCTTCGTCGGAGACGGTCAGGCGCTTGCGGCCTTTGGCGCGGCGCGAGGCCAGCACACGGCGGCCGTTGGCCGATTCCATCCGCGAGCGGAAGCCGTGCTTGTTGCGGCGCTTGCGTTGCGAGGGCTGATAGGTACGTTTCATCGTCTCTTAATTTCCGAAGGCGTCGAGGGAACGCTCCCAATGGTTTTTCGGGAACGGGGCGCAAAAGTACGGAACTTTGACCAATCCGCCAACCCAATGCCGAATTTTCGGTGAGTACCCGAGGCGGGCTGGTTGGGCGCACCGGCCGGGGGCAAGCGTCGGGCACACGCAGCAGGCAGCCCTTGGGAGGTAATTTTGCCCGCCCCGCGGCTTTCTCGCCGGGTAGGGGCTCTTAGGGCCGGTCACCTTTTCTGATTCAAACGTGCTGCTGATTCCCGCCCTCGATTTGCTGAACGGCCAGGCGGTGCGCCTGCGCGGCGGCGATTTCGCGCAGGCCACCGTGTACGACCACGACCCTGCTGCCGTCGCCGCGCGCTTTGCTGAGGCGGGCGCCACGCATATGCACGTCGTGGACCTGGACGGCGCCCGCGCCGGTACGCCCCACCACCTGGCCACGCTCCGCCGCATCACGACGGCCGCGCCGGGGCTGCACGTCGATTTCAGCGGGGGGCTCAGCAGTCGTCAGGCCGTAGAAGGCGCGCTGGCGGCGGGTGCCGCCCAGGTGGCGATTGGTTCGCTGGCGCTGCGCGAACCCGCCACGGTGCAGGCCTGGCTGGCGGAATTCGGGGCCGAAAAACTCATCATCGGCGCCGACTTCCGCGACGACCTGATTGCGCACAGCGGCTGGCTGCAAACTTCCGAAACGCGCCTCGATGCCTTCGTGGCCACGTGGCTGGAAGCCGGCGCCCGCACGTTTCTGTGTACCGATATCAGCCGCGACGGCCACCTAAGCGGCCCAGCCACAACCCGTTACGCCACCCTGACGGCCGCCTTCCCCGAAGCCCGGATTCTGGCCAGCGGCGGCGTCAGTGGCCCCCAGGACCTGGCGCCGCTGCGCGCCACGGGCGTGGCGGGCGTCATCATCGGCAAGGCGCTGTACGAAGGCCATATCGACTTGCGCCGCGAACTGGCCGGTTGAAGCTGAAAGTCGTCAGCTACAAGCTGTAAACCGCAAGCTGATCCATTAATCAGCCACTCAGTCACTCAGCCACTCAGTCAAAAATTCCCAGATGCTCGCCCGCCGTCTCATTCCCTGCCTCGACATTAAGGACGGCCGCACCGTCAAGGGCATCAATTTCGGGCAGCTCCGCGATGCCGGCGACCCCGTGGCCCAGGCCCGCGCCTACGCCGCCGAGGGTGCCGATGAGTTGGTCTTTCTGGATATCACCGCGACCCAGCAAGGGCGCGGGACGCTGCTGACGCTGGTACGGGCCGTGGCGGCGCAACTGGACATTCCGTTCACGGTAGGCGGCGGCGTGACGTCGGTGGAAACGGCCGCCGCGCTGCTGCAAGCCGGGGCCGACAAGGTGGCCGTCAATTCGGCGGCCCTGGCCCGGCCTGCGCTGCTCACCGAGCTGGCCGATGCTTTCGGAGCGCAGTGCGTGGTGCTGGCCATCGACGCGCGGCACGAGGAAGCCTCCGATGCCTGGCAGGTTTATACCCGGGCCGGTACGCAGGCCACCGGCCGTGACCCCGTGGCGTGGGCGCAGGAAGCGGCGGCGTTGGGCGCGGGCGAACTGTTGCTCACCTCGATGACGCACGACGGCACCCGCCGGGGCTTTGCCAACGACTTGACGCGCGCCGTGGGTGCGGCCGTGCCGGTGCCGGTCATTGCGTCGGGCGGGGCCGGGGAAGCCGCCGATTTTGTGGCCGTTTTCACCCAGGGCCAGGCCGATGCGGCGCTGGCAGCGAGCGTATTCCATTTTGGCCACCTGCGGCTACCCGATCTGAAAGCCACCCTGCGTGCCGCCGGGGTGCCAGTTCGGATTTGATCTCCCCCTTCTCCTTTCCCCGTTTTCGGCGAATCCGCTTTTTCCTCCTGATTCCTTGTTTAATTCCTCTTCGCTTAACTTTTCTTCCGCCCCCGATGGCCTACTGCCGGCCGTGGTGCAGGACGCCCGCACCGGCGCCGTGCTGATGCTGGGCTACGTTTCGGCCGAATCATTGGCCCTGACCCAGGCCACCGGGCTGGTTACGTTCTGGTCGCGCTCGCGCCAACAGCTCTGGACCAAAGGCGAAACCTCCGGCAACACGCTGCGCGTGGTCAGCCTGCACCCGGACTGCGACCGCGATACGCTCCTGATTCGGGCCGAACCGGCTGGCCCGACCTGTCATCGGGGCACCGAAACCTGTTTCGACGATGTGCCGCCTACTGCCTTAGTCTCGGCACCGGCGTCGGCCAGCGCGTTTCTGGAGGAGCTGGAACGCCTCATCGGCGAGCGGGCCGAAGCGGCCGACGTGACCACTTCCTACACGGCCCGCCTGCTGGCCCGCCCCGAAAAAGCGGCCCAGAAAGTGGGGGAAGAAGCGGTGGAAGTCGTCATCGAAAGCCTGCGCGCCGACCGCCCCCGCCTGATCGAGGAAACCGCCGACCTGCTCTACCACCTGCTGGTGCTGCTCCGGACGCAGCACGTCCGCCTCGACGACGTGGCCACCGTGCTGCGCGCCCGCCACCAGACCGGCACGACGGGCGCGTAGCAGCCAACAGTCTTGGATTCAGCGTCAGGCGCCGATTTTCTGCCGGACCAGCGCCAGAATTTCGGCTTCGCGGCGCTCGGCTTCGGCCAGCATGGCCTGTCCGCGTGCCAGCACGTCGGTTACGTAAGCGCGGTCTTCCAGGTCTTTCGCGTTTACCTGCACGTTCAGCAGGGCGCCCAGCACGGCGGTGCGGGCACAGGCGGCGCCGACGCCCGCATCCGTGACGGACGACGGCTGCCCGTCGCGGGCCATGGCTTCGATCACGTCGAGGCTCGCCAAGGCTTCTTCCATCACGCGCAGCGGCGTTTCGATAGCGCCTTTGGTGGCTTGCTGAATGGCCGCGTGGCGCGCGGCTTGCTCGACGGCGGTTTTGTTGGGCAGCCCGAAGCCCGCCATAATCTGGTTGAAGGCGGCAGTGTCGGCATCCACCAGCGCGAGCAGGGCGTCTTTGCGGCGCTGACCGGCCGCGGCGTGGTCCGAGAAAAACTGCCAGCGGGCATCCCAACCGCGCTTGTGGGCGCTGAGGTTGGCCACCATCGTGCCCAGCGCGGCGCCGAGTGCGCCCACGGCAGCCGCAATGGAGCCGCCGCCGGGGGCTGGCGATTCGGAAGCGGTTTCGTCGGCCAGAGCGGTCAGACTCATTGACACGAGCCGTTGCGCGCCCGGCCCGGCCAGTTGCCGGATTTTGTATTCGATGACGCGCTCCTGCGGGTCGAAGGGCGCCAGCTCATCGAGGCCCAGCGACCGAACGGCGATCTTCACCAGCTCCGCTTCGCTGACGCCCGTGGAGCGCTGCTGCTTTTCGAGAAAATAGCGTCCCGCGTCGAGCAGACTTTGGAGCGGCACCAGCCCCACCAGCTCGGAGCCGGTCACGCGGATGCCGCGCGCATCGGCGGCGCGTACGGCCGTATCGAAGGCAAGATGCACTGGCGTGATCCGCACATTGGTTAGATTCAGGCTGACCTGGGCGATGCCGTATTCCTCAATGAACCAGCCGATTCCCTTCACGCTTTTCAGCAGGCCGGGCTGGGTGGTGGTAGTGCCGTCCGGGTTTTTGGTCGAGCGGCCGGTTTCGCGTAGGTCGAAGGCCACAGCGTTGGCCCGGCGCGTGGAGGTGGTGTTGAGATTGACGTTGTAGGCGACCAAAAAGTCGCGCGCGCCGATCACGGTGGCGCCGGCTTTGGGGTTGAAGGCCATCGGGCCGAAGTCGGGCGCCCATTCGGGCAGCTTCAGCTTGGCTTCCATCCCTTCGTACTCGCCGGCCCGGATGGTGCTCAGGTTGCGGCGCTCCGGGCGGGTGGCGGCTTCTTCGTAATAGAACCCGCTGATGCCCAGTTCGCGGCCCACCCGCTCGCCCAACTGGTGGGCGTAGGCGGCGGCTTCCGCTAGCGAAAGCCCCGAGATCGGCACCAGCGGGCAGACGTCGGTGGCGCCCATCCGGGGGTGTTCGCCGGTGTGGTGGCGCATATCGATTACCTCGGCGGCTTTGGCGATGGCCCGGAACGCGGCTTCCAGCACGGCTTCCGGTTCGCCTACGAACGTGACCACCGTGCGGTTGGTGGCCTTGCCGGGGTCCACGTTCAGCAACTGAACGCCTTCTACGGCTTCGATCTCAGCGGTGATGAGGGCGATTTTCGACAGGTCGCGCCCTTCCGAGAAATTGGGGACGCATTCGAGAAGTCGGGCAGCCATTGGTAGTGGGGTGGTTAAGCAGTGCGGGTGGGCAAAATGGGCTTACAAAGCTACCGGGCGCCTGCCCCACGCGCTCGGTGCGGGATGGTGGTGGGGGCGTTTGCCCGCCGCGCCCGCCTCCCCCAATGATGTGATTGTAGTTTTAGGGGTTGTTTTGGAAACTTGCAGCTTCGCCCGTTGCAAACCGGGCGGTTGTTCTGGCTTCTTTTCCTTAGTCTCCTTCCTATGGCACATCGGCATTTCCACCGCGCGGGCTGGCTTCGCCCGCTTGTTTTGTTGAGCGGCCTGTTCCTGGGAGCGCGCGCGCAGGCCCAGATCATCCCGCCGCCGCCCGCTCCGGCCCGGCCCGTGACGCTCACGAAATTCGGGGTGAGCGTCACCGACCCCTATCGTTGGCTCGAAGACGCCGCCCGCCCCGATGTGCAGGAGTGGTACCAGTTGCAGGACCAGCATTGCACCGAAAGCCTGCGCCACCTGCTGGGCCGCAAAAACCTGCTGAACCGTCTGCAGGAGATGAACCCCGACCGGCCGTACCAGATCACCGATATCCAGCGGGCCGGCAAGCTGATCTTTTTTCAGAAGCTCAAGCCCGGCGAAAAGAGCTACAGCCTGTGGGTGCGCGATGGCTTGGCTGGCGTGGACAAACTGCTGATTGCGCCGGAAAAAGACCCGCTTTCGGCCATCACGCTGATGCGGATTAGCTCGTACGCCGTCAGTCCGAACGGCCAGTACGTGGCTTACAGCCTCTCGAACGACCAGCCCGGCAGCGGCGTGCTGCGGATTCTGGACACCAAAACCGGTAAGCACACGAACCCGAACGAAGTGCTGGAGAACGCCCGGGTAGAACCCTCGGCGTGGCTGCCCGATAATCAGGGGTTCATTTTTAGTCGGTTACCGTCGGCCGACCCCAAGCAGCACCTGCCCGCTAACCGCCTTTACCTGCACCGCCTCACGCAGAAGGTGGGCAAGCAGACCAAAGCGTTTTCGGACCGGCTGATTTTCGGCCAGGCCTCCGGCGCCGAAGGCGCGCAGGAGCTGGTGGCGCGCGGCGGCGCGATGTACGCCGGCGGCCCGTTGGCAGTGGCTTATGTGGCGCCGCGCGGCAGCAAGTACGCCGAAATCTTCGTCTCGCCGGTGGCCGAGCTGGCGCAGAAAATCGTGCCCTGGCGCCGGGTAGCGGCTTTTGAAGATGAAATCATCACGTTGTACGCTCATGAGTCGTACCTCTACGGCCTGACGAACCACGACGCCCCCACGGGCGCGCTGGTGCGCACCTCGCTGACAGCGCCGAATTGGCCCGAAGCCACCGCCGTGCTGGAAGCGCCCGCTCCGGCCGTGCTGGATGCGCTGCATTTTTCGCAGGGCGCGCTCTACGTGACGGCCCACGACGGCACGGCGGGCCAGCTCTGGCGTATTCCGCTGAAGCCGAAAAATCAGGCGGTGCCGGTGCCCGACCCCGAGCCAGTGACGCTGCCCACTGGTTCGGCGGTGGCGGCGCTGGCCTGCGACCCGCAACGCGTGGACCCGCTGCTGACGCTGCATTCCTGGATCGCCGCGCCGCTCGTCTATCGGCTCATCGAAGGCGATGAACTGGACGAAACGGATCTACAGCCGGCCGCCGATTTCGACATCCCGGACCACCTGGCCGTCGTCGAAGTCAAGGTGCCCGGCGCCGGCAACACGCCCGTACCGCTGACGATGATTTACCGCCGGGGTCTGAAGCTCAACGCGCTTCATCCCACCATCCTGACGGCCTACGGCGCTTACGGCCGCTCGCTGACGCCTACCTACGACCCTTCGTGCCTGGCCTGGATCGAGAAGGGCGGCGTTCTGGCCATCGCCCACGTACGCGGCGGCGGCGAGTACGGCGAACCCTGGCATCGGGCCGGGCAGGCCGACAATAAAACCGCTGCCTGGCAGGACTTTACGGCCTGCGCGCGGCATATGATCGCCAAGCAGTACACCACCCCCGCGCTGCTGGCGGCTTCAGCCGAAGGAATAGGGGCGCTGGTGGTGGGCGGGGCGGTGCTGGCAAACCCGGAGCTGTTCGGGGCGCTGCTGCTGGACCGGGGCATCTGCGACGCCATCCGGTACGATACCCTCGGCCGGCGGCCGGAAGATGTGCAGGAACTGGGCGCGCTGGGCAATGAAAAGGGGTTCAAAGGGCGCTTTGCGATGAGTCCGTACTACCGCATCCAGGAGCGCACCAAGTACCCCGCCGTGCTGCTCAATGCCCGCGCGCCCGCCAGCCCCGACTCCGTGGACTGGCAGCTCGGTAAACTCGCCGCCCGCCTTCAGGACGGGGGCCACGCCGCCAACCCGGTGCTGCTGCGCTCGGAGCAATACAGCCGGCCCGGCGAGGAGCGCCAACGGAAACTGGAGCTGATTCAGGACCAATATTCCTTCCTGCTCTGGCAGATGGATAATACTGCTTTCCAGCCCGTAACCTTCTCGCGCCGGGTGCGCAAGGCCCGGGCAGCGGCTCCTGGCACCGTGGCGAAGGGCAAGGGCGGCGGGAAGTCGGGGGCAAAGTCGGGCAAAGGCAAGCCCGTGGCAACGGCGCGGCGATAAGCGGCGGGCAGCAGCGGTGGCCGAAACCCGGCGCACCGCGGGTGGTTTGCGTATTTTCGCACTCGTCCGTTCCACCCATTCAACCGTCGATCCCGATGTTTTCCGCTCCCGTTACGCTCGAAGCTGCTTTGCAGGCCCCTGCGCGGCCGATGTACTACGAATACCAGCCCACTGAACCCGTCCGGGCGCAGCACGGCACCACGCTTCGCTGCAAAACCTGGGAGGCCGAAGCGGCGCTGCGGATGATGGAAAATAACCTCGATCCGGCCGTTTCGCTGGTGCCCGATGAGCTGATCGTGTACGGCGGCGCCGGCCGCGCGGCGCGCAACTGGAAGGAGTATCAGAACATCCGCCGGGCGCTGATCGAACTGGAAGCCGACGAAACGCTGCTGATCCAGTCGGGCAAGCCCGTAGGGGTACTCCGGACGTGGGCGCACGCGCCGCGCGTGCTGATTGCCAACTCCAACATCGTCCCGGCCTGGAGCACGCAGGAATATTTCGACGAACTCGATAAAAAAGGGCTGATGATGTACGGCCAGATGACGGCCGGCTCCTGGATTTACATCGCCACGCAGGGCATTTTGCAGGGCACCTACGAAACCCTCGCCGCCATCGCCGACCAGCATTTCGGCGGCACCCTGGCCCACACGCTCACCATCACGGCGGGCCTGGGCGGGATGTCGGGTGCCCAGCCGCTGGCCGTCACGATGAACGACGGCGTGTGCCTGGTGGTCGAGCCAATCCGCGCGCGGGTCGAGCAAAAAGTCCGCGAAGGCTACGTGGACGAACTGACCGACGACCTAGCCGACGCCCTGCGCCGCTGCGAAGCCGCTCGCACCGCTGGTAAGGGCTGGAGCGTGGGCTTGGTGGGCAATATCGCCACGCTGCTGCCCCAGGTGGTGGCCCTGATGCAGGACGGCGGGCTGAAAGTCGAAATCATCACCGACCAGACCTCCGCCCACGACCTGATGGACTATATCCCCGAAGGGGAAATCGACGCCGTGCTGGCGCTGCGCGAGGCCGACCCGGCGGCCTTCAAGCAACAAGCGCTGGCCGCCATCGTGAAGCACGTGCAGGCCATTCTGGCGATGCAGACCCTCGGCACGGTGGCCGTGGACTACGGCAACAACCTGCGCGGGCAGGCTGAAAAAGGCGGCCTGACGGTGCGCGACGAACACGGCCAGTTTCTGTATCCGGGCTTCGTGCCGGGCTATATCCGGCCGCTTTTCTGCGAGGGCAAAGGCCCGTTCCGCTGGGCGGCGCTCTCCGGCGACCCGGCCGATATTCTGCGCATCGACCGCGCCCTGCTGGAGACGTTTCCGGAGGATAAAATGCTCGCCCGCTGGATCAGCAAGGCCCAGGCGAAGGTGCCGTTCATCGGCCTGCCGGCCCGCGTGTGCTGGCTCGGCTACGGCGACCGCGCCAAGTTCGGCCTCGTCATCAACGACCTGGTGGCGCGCGGCGAAGTTTCGGCGCCCATCGTCATCGGCCGCGACCACCTCGACTGCGGCTCCGTGGCCTCGCCCAACCGCGAAACGGAAGGTATGCGCGACGGCTCCGACGCCGTGGCCGACTGGCCGCTGCTCAACGCCATGGCCAACATCGCGTCCGGCGCCGACTGGATTTCCCTCCACAACGGCGGCGGCGTGGGCATCGGCAACTCCACTCACTCCGGGATGGTGATCGTGGCCACCGGCACCGCTGAAAAAGCCGAACGCCTGCGCCGCGTCCTGACCACCGACCCCGGAATGGGCGTCCTCCGCCACGCCGACGCGGGGTATGAGATCGCGCTGAATGTGGCGCGGGAGAAGGGCGTGAAGATTCCGGCGATGGAATCGTAAAAGCCAGTTGGCTCGTTACACGAACGTTTCCACCACTTACTATGGCACCGCAATCCACCAACTCCACTGTGGCGAAGACGGCGATATGGCTCTCCTACGACCTCGGTTTGCGGGGCGATTACGCCAGCCTCTACGCGTGGCTCGACAACCAGAAAGCCCGCGAATGCGGCGACGCCACGGCCTACTTCGAAGTGGACAGAATACAGAATCTGGGAGAATGGCTGCGGGAAGAGTTGGGGCAGCACGTCAGGCTGGCGCCGCGCGACCGAGTGTATGCGGTGTACAAAGACGGCGACACGCTTAAAGGGGAGTTTATCAGCGGTGGTCGCAAGCGCGCTCCCTGGGAAGGCTACGGCCAGCTCGACGCCGCCACCAACACCGCCGACCTTGCCTGATGGCCAGTGTCGTGCTGGCTGATTCGTGCTTCTGGCTCGGCCTGGCCGACCCCACCGACCAACACCACCAAAACGCGCTCGACTGGGCCAGTTTCGTGGACGCCGAAGCCGCCGTGGTATTGCTGCCCTGGCCCTGTCTCTACGAGGCCGTCTCAACGCGCCTGATTCGCAGCCGCCGCAAAACGCTGGAATTTGCCCAGCGCATCAAGCGCCCCAAGGTCACGCTCCTGAACGATGCACCCTACCGCGACGCCGCGCTGGAAACCGTTTTCGACAGTGCCAACCTGCTGGGCTATACGCACTCCTTAGCTGATACCGTGCTGCGCGAAATGTGCAAAGACCCGACGTTGCGCATAAAATACCTGCTCACCTTCAACGCCCCCGATTTCGCGGATGTGTGCCAGGCCCGAAGGATTGAGCTAATCGGGTAGCTACATCGCGCCGTAACTTTAAACCGATGAAACCCCACCAGCTAAACAACACCCTCGTCAGCCTCGTCGCCGTGTTCGTGGGCGTCGTCACCGCCGTTGCCATCAAGCTCAGCTTTTCCAGCCACGAAGAAGCGCCGGAGTCGAACGAGGCCAAAATGGCTCAATTACGCGAAGCCGGTACTGACCCGCTTTACCTGGCCGATATGCGGGAAGTGAATGACGATTTCGCTTTTGACGCGGTCAAGGAGAAAGGCTGAAGATTCCGGCGATGGAATCGTAAGCCCGAATATTTTTTCACGGCAAGAGCCGTACCATTAACCGGCCTTGGGCTGGAGTAAAGCAAAATAGATCGCGAACCATGTCAGCTACTATCGTACACACACGTTTCACTGACTTGCGCACACTGTCGGCCCGTTTCTTCGCTTTCTACGCGAGGGAAACAGGAGCTACTCAGTCAGAGCTTAGCAGCAGCTACATAGTGGATGTTGATGGCGTTGACGCGGCGGACTTGCTCGAAAAATTCAGTGCACAATTTCAGGTGAGATTCGACACATTCAAGTTCGAGGACCATTTTTATAATGAAGGTGAGTGGTCCATGGCTTTAGGATCCTTCCTTCCCATACTGCTCCTTCCGCTTTTGCTGACGCTGCTGGTGATTCGCATAGTATCTGGCTCGGCGGCAGACACACTGTTGAGCCACTTGCAAAAAATTGGTAGCGCTCTTGACGGACTCGGCATACGGCTTATGCGACCAGTCAAACCGCTCACATTGGGTGACTTGATCGTATCAGCCACAATCGGCCACTTTGCTATGAGGAGCCAGACGCGCCTCATCTGCCAAATCTGAGGTGGATTAGCTAGTCGCGAGCCCGTTCTCCCGATAGTGTGCGTTTGTAACGTGTACGAAACTGGGCGTGCGAAACCGGCAAGCGCATTTGCAACGTGCAGCCGCGAAGCGGCTTCCTAAACGTAGTCCCACCTCCCCGCCCAACTCCCCGCCCTCTGCCGCCCCCACCGGGTCCAGAAGCTGGCCGTGTTCGCGGGCGTCGTTACGGCCGCGAACACAGCCAGCTTTTCCAGCCACGAAGCAGCGCCGCAGTCGAACGAGTCCAAAATGGCCAGAATGCGCGAAGTCGCTACTGACCCGCTCTACCTGGCCGATATGCAGGAAGTGAATGACGACTTCGCCCGCGCCGCATCAATAACTGCTTGTGATTAAGGCAGATCCTTTTCGTCACGTTTTCGACCTTTCTTTTTGCGGATTATATGGTTAAAAAAATGATGCTTAGCTGCGGCTGCTGGCTGTTGTTCCAACTTGTTCCATTTGCCGTTAACGCTCAAATCAGTGAAGACAAAAAGTTTCGCCGGGCGCTGACCAAGGAAGAACTAGCCAAACTGCAAATGGGGGAAACTATCACTAAGATTCACTCAAATTACGTTGATATATTCCACCACAACTACGAGGAAGGTCCTCTGCGAGTCAGACAAATAGGTAAAAATGCCTACCAGTTCACCCCTTTCGGTGAATGGAAACAGATGGAAGGTGACCGGCTTTTCGCCACTATTCAATACACAGGTGTTGGGCGCGAAGCCATCGCTCACGTGTTCTTCCCTGATGGGTCACAACGAAACCTGATGTACAACGTCCCAGCCGTGCTAGCTGGTGATTCCGTTCGGGAACACCGCATCGTTTATTTCAAGATAAACAGCTCGCACGATACACTGGCGGTTCAGCATAGCTTCTGGAAAGCCGATGGGCCGCTACCAAAAAGGACGTCGTTCTGGTCGTACGACGCCAAAGGAAAACATCCAGTACCGCCCGGCTGGAGGCTCGAACAATAGGACTTTTTAAACAAAACCGGCCCGGCAAGCATCACGCTCACCGGGCCGGTCCCATTCCCAGCCAAACCCCGCCTTACGCGGGCGTCTCCTCCCCGTCGTCCGCCGCGCCCGCGCCGCCCTCATTGACGCTGCGCATCAGTTTTAGTAGGCGGGCCAGTGTGAACTCCCCGTACGAACGAGCCGAATGATGCAGTCAGGACCAACCAGTGGCCGTCAGAATAAGGGCATCTGGCGGGCATAACCCCGCCGCCGGGGTTAATTTCGCGTCCTTTTGGCCGAAGCGACGGGCCAAAGGCACTCTATTCATCCATTTTAATCAGCCGCTACCCCCGCTTCGATGCAGAAAATTCGCAAGACCAGTAAGACTACGCTTCAGGAGGAAACCGCTAACCAGGGCTCCGGTAAAGTGCTGCACCAGCCCGACGTGAATGCCGACAAAGCCGTTTCGATCACGGAAGTCAAAAAAACGATGCCCGCCCACGAGCTGGACGGTACCGACGATGTGCGCATCCGCCAGGCTTTTGTCGATAAGGACTGGAACGAGATCAAGATTGCCGACTCCTGGCAGATCTTCAAGGTGATGGCCGAGTTTGTCGAAGGTTTCGACAAAATGGCCAAGATTGGCCCGTGCGTGAGCATCTTCGGCTCGGCCCGCACGAAAGCCGACAACCCGTACTACCAGATTGCCGAGGAAATTGCGGCTAAACTCGTGCGCCACGGCTACGGCGTGATCACGGGCGGCGGCCCCGGCATTATGGAAGCCGGCAACAAAGGCGCCCACTCGGAAGGCGGTAAGTCGGTGGGGCTGAACATCGAGCTGCCGTTCGAGCAGTTCAACAACATCTACATCGATTCCGACAAGCTCATCAACTTCGACTATTTCTTCGTCCGGAAGGTGATGTTCGTCAAGTACGCCCAAGGCTTCGTGGTGCTGCCCGGCGGTTTCGGTACCCTCGACGAGCTGTTTGAAGCCATCACGCTGATTCAGACCCGTAAGATCGGCCGCTTCCCCATCGTGCTGGTGGGCCGCGCTTACTGGTCGGGGCTGATGGAGTGGGTGAAAAACGTGATGTTGCTCGAAGAGCACAACATCTCGCCGGAAGACCTGAACCTGATCGAGATCGTGGACGACGCCACGGAAGCCGTCAAGGTGATCGACGACTTCTACTCCAAATACCTGATCTCGCCTAATTTCTAACCGCAGCAGGGGCTGCTACGGCGGCTAACGCTTCGGAAACAAACCGGCCACCCAAGCTCGGCAAAAGCCGGGCGCGGGTGGCCGGTTTGTTTTAATGGCTACGCGGTCGCGCTAAGCCGATGCCTGGTCGAGCGGGGCGGATGCCCCCCCGACGGGCACGCTAACGACGTGCGAAACCGGCCCGGCCGAGGCTGCCACCGTAGCTTCGGCGGGGGCGTCCGACGAATGAAGCGCGTCGGCGGGCGTTGGCACGGTGGCCGACGAAACCGGGCGCGTGGCCGGCACCTGACCGGCGTTCTCGATTTCGGCGCGGATATTATTCGTTGCCTCGCGGAACTCGCGCATTCCGCGGCCCAGACCGCGCGCCAGCTCCGGAATTTTGTTGGCGCCGAAGAAAATCAGCACGAACACCAGAATCAGCATCAGCTCGCCGCCGCCGATGTCGCCCAAAAAAGCGAAAACCATTGCTTGGAAAGGGGCTGGTTAAAGATTGCCGGAAGGCGAGGCTGCGCGGGCGGCGCGCTCCCGCTCCAGCTCCGCGCGCAGGGCAGCTTCGCGGGCATTGGCGTCGCGGAGCTGTTGCTCGGCCGGGCTGAGGGGCGGCGTGGCGGAGCCGTTCATTCCCTCCTGCACGGAATTAGTCATTTCGGTGGTGGCATCTTTGAATTCTTTGACGCCCTTGCCCAGGCCCCGCGCCAGCTCCGGGATTTTCTTGGCGCCGAAAAACAGCAGCAACACCACCAGAATGATGACGACCTCGGAACCACCCAGGTTGCCGATGAGAAAAAGGCTGGAAAAAGCCATAACGAACAAAAAATTGAGGAGGCGAAAGTGAAGCCGCAGCGCACCGTCGGCAGAATACCGCATCGCGCTGACTGCGATACAAAGGTACCGGCCAGCCCGCGCCTTGTACCCCGCAACGCGCGTAGGGTTACAGCGGGTTGCATCCGGGGGGTACCTGGCTCGGAATTCGGCGCGCGCGGCAACGTGCGGGGGCGCGGGGCAATCTTTGAAAGAGCGCGCCACCGACGCGGTTGGCGAACCGGTTTCCGCCCCGCTTTTTTACCCCCACCCATTCTTTATGCCCTTCCCTCGGCCCCGGCCTGCTCTTTATGTACTAACCCTGATGCTGGGAACGCCTGCCGCCGTATTCGGACAGGAGAAAAGAGTCCCTGTCGCAGAAAGGATAGCGGCACCCCAAATGGTGCCGCCGCCGGCAGATGCCAAAAATGGCGGCGGCATTCGGACCAAAAGCATCACCCTCAGCCCCGAACAACGTAAGGCAATGGCCAGCATCCAATACCCCAATACCCGGAAGGGCGACCAGAAAGACACGTACTTCGGTACCACCGTAGCCGACCCCTACCGTTGGCTCGAAGACGACCATTCGGCGGAAACCGCCGCCTGGGTGGAGGCGCAGAATGCCGTCACGAATGCTTACCTGGCTGAGCTGCCGGCCCGGTCGATGCTCAAGAGCCGCCTCGAAAAACTGATCAACTTTCCGCGTTACAGCGGGGCCTTTCAGAAGGCCGGGCTGATCTTCTTCTATCAGAACGATGGCCTTCAGGACCAGAGCGTTCTCTACATCCAGCGGGGACTGGACGCGGCACCCGAAGTGCTGCTCGACCCCAACCAGCCCGCCACGCTGACGGGGGCGAATCAAAGCGAAAAACGGGCAATCAGGGAAGGAAACCCGGCGGAAGAGAAAGCCAAATACGCCGAGATGGCTGCCGCCCAGGCCGCGCAAGGCCCCGTGCAGCTCCGCGATTTTGCCGTGGCCGACGATGGCAAGCACGCCGCCTACGCGATCTCGCGGGCGGGGTCGGATTGGGTAGAGTACCACGTCATTGACCTGACCACTAAGCGCGTACTGGACGAAACGATCCGCTGGGCCAAGTTCACGCAGGCGAGCTGGCGCGGTTCGACGGGCTTTTACTACAGCCGATATCCGCAGCCCGAGCCCGGCAAGGAGCTGACGGCCCGCAACGAGAACGCGCAGGTGTTTTTCCACACCGTGGGCACCCCGGCCGAAAAAGACCAGCTCATCTATGCCGATCCCAAGCACCCGGACCGCTACCTGAGCGTGGGCGTGACGGACGACGACCGCTACGAGCTCCTGTACGTCGGCAAGCCCGGCGAGCTGGGCAATGCGCTCTATTACCGGCCCACCGGCAAGGGCGATTTCAAGCCAGTGGTGGCCGAAATCGGCCGTTTCAGCTACAACGTCGTGGACAATGACAACGACGCCCTGCTGATTCAAACCAACGAAGCGGCGCCGAATTCGCGGGTGGTGCGGTACGTGCCGGGCAAAACGTCGTCGGTGACGGCCGCGCAAACCCTGATTGCCGAGCGCCCGGAGGCCATCGACGGCATCAGCACGGCCGGCGGGCGGCTGTTCGTTTCGTACCTGAAAGACGTAACGACCCGCGTGGCCACCTTCGACTACCGGGGCAAAGCCCTCGGCGACGTGAAGCTGCCCGGCCTGGGTACGGCCGTGGGTTTCGGCGGCGAGGCCACCGCGACGGACGTGTTCTACCAGTTTACATCCTATAACTATCCGGCCACGGTGCTGCGCTACACGCTCCAGAACGGCGTTTCCAAGGTGTTTAAGCAGCCGACGGTGCCGGGATTTTCGCCGGAGGCGCTGGAAGTCAAGCAGGACTTCGTGAAAAGCAAGGACGGCGCGCGGGTGCCGGTGTTCATCGTCCATCGCAAGGGCCTGAAAATGAACGGCGCCAACCCGACGATTCTGTACGGCTACGGCGGTTTCAACGTGAACCTGAACCCCAACTTTTCGGCCCTGCGCCTGGCCTGGCTCGAACAGGGCGGCGTGTACGTGGTGGCCAACCTGCGTGGCGGCGCCGAGTACGGCGAGAAGTGGCACGAAGCCGGAATGCGCCTGCGGAAGCAGAACGTGTTCGACGACTGCATTGCCGTGGCCGAGTGGCTGATTGCCAAAAACTACACCCAGCCCGCAAAGCTGGCGCTGATGGGTGGTTCGAACGGCGGATTGCTGGTGGGCGCCGTGATCAACCAGCGGCCCGAACTGTTCGGCGCCGCCGTACCCGCCGTGGGCGTGATGGATATGCTCCGGTACCAGAACTTCACGGCCGGCCAGTTCTGGGAGGCCGAGTACGGCACCAGCCGCGACGAAAAGGACTTCCGCAACCTCTACAAATTCTCGCCGCTGCACACCATCCGGGCGGGGCAGCAGTATCCGGCCGTGCTGATCACCACCGCCGACCACGACGACCGCGTGGTGCCGGCCCACTCGTTCAAGTACGCTGCCACGTTGCAGGAACTGGCCGCGCCGGTGCGCCCGGCCCTGATCCGGATCGAAACCAAGTCGGGCCACGGGGCTTCGTCGCTTAGCAAGACGATAGAGGAAACCGCTGACGTTTACGCCTTTCTATTTCACGAGCTGGGCGTGACGCCCGTGGAAAATCTGAACGTTCAGTTGCGGCAAATGAGTGAAGAAGCCTCTCCGGCGGCGCTGCCGGCCCGGTAAGCGGGTTCGGTCTTTCAAAAAAAGAATCCTGGTCCGGGCCGTATTCCCGCGCCGCCGCCGTCCTTGCAGACGGGGGCGGCGCGCGGGGTGCGGCCCGGTCACTTTTTAGTCGTAGGGCGTG
Organism: Hymenobacteraceae bacterium; assembly: GCA_031426455.1. Classification (GTDB taxonomy): domain Bacteria; phylum Bacteroidota; class Bacteroidia; order Cytophagales; family Hymenobacteraceae; genus JANNMJ01. The sequence goes on from JANPLI010000159.1 coordinate 38,340, forward strand.
GGGCAACTTTCCGCTGACGAACTCGCTGCCCAACTCGCCGCCGAGGCCCTGGTGCCCGGCTGCCGCCGCCACGAACCGGCGGCGCAGCGGGCACTGCACGCGCTGCTGGCCCCGCGCCTGCTGGGCATCTGCCGGCGCTACGCCCGCACCCGCGCCGAAGCCGACGACCTGTTGCAGGACACGTTCCTGAAGCTCTTCAGCCGCCTCGACCAGTTCCGCGCCGACGGGCCGTTCGTGGGCTGGGCCAAGCGCCTGTGCGTCCGGACCTGCCTCGACGCCTACCGCGCCACGCTGCGCGCGGGTTTCGCCACCGTGGACCTGGAAGAAGCCACCGACCTGCCCGCGCCCGACGCCGACGCCCTGGCCGCGCTTTCGGCCCAGGAACTGGTGTTGCTCATCGGGCGCCTGCCCGACGGTTACCGCGTGGTGCTGAACCTGTACTGCATCGAGGGCTACGCGCACCAGGAGATCGCCGCCCAACTCGGCATCGACGAGCGCACGTCCTCCTCGCAGCTTTTCAAGGCCCGCCGCCTGCTGGCCGCGCTGGTGCGCCACGCCGAAACGCCCCGCCGCCCCACCCGTCTGGCTTTCTGAATTCCGCCTTCTTTTCGCTCCGCCGCGATGTCTTCCTTCGACCCGAATTCGCCTTTATCCGCTGACGACGCTGCCCGCGACGCCCGCTTCGACGACGCCCTGCGCGCCAAGTTCGCCGGCTTCGACGACGCCCCCGCGCCCGACGCCTGGGCCACTTTGAGCGCGCACCTGCCCGCCGCCCCGCACCCGGAACCCGCGCCCCGGCCTACGCGCCTGGCCCGCCTCCGCACCTTCGGCGGCGGCGTGGGGGTCGGGCTGCTGTTGGCCGTTACTGGGCTGATATTGCGGCCCGACGACACCCCGCGGAGGTCGGCCGCGCGGGTGGGAGCAGGTGCAGCAAGCGTTGGATTCGACAAGTCCCGCGTTGGAAGGGGTACTTCCGTCGTTGGATTCGACAAATCCTGCGTTGGATTCAGCAAGTCCCGCGTTGGAAGGGGTACTTCCGTCGTTGGATTCGACAAATCCCGCGTTGGATTCAGCAAGTCCAGCGTTGGATTCGCCGAATCCAGTGTTGGAAGGGGTACTTCCGTCGTTGGAAGGGGTGCTTCAGCAGTTGGGAACGGTGTCCCCGCGCCCGACACCATCATCCGCGAGCGGGTGGTGGTCCGGACGGTAACCGTGCCCGTGGTGCCCGCCGCCGCCATCGGCTGGGTGCGCGTGACCCGGCGCGACACGGTGCTGCGCGAAGCCCGCGCCGCCGCCGCCGCCGTGCCTACTGATTCGGCGCTGGCCGGCCGGGTGCGGGCATTGGTACTGATGCAGGGCGCCGACCTGACCGCACTGGGCCGGCAGCTCGACTCGCTCAAAAAAGCCCTGCCGGAAGGGCCACCTTCTGAGGCAATCCGCCTTTCCGCCCTCCCCCCCTCAAACCCTCACCCCCTCAAACCCTCCTGGCTGCTGGCCCTGGAAGCCACCCCCACGTGGGCGGTGCCGCTGCCCCCGACCACCGGCCCCGGCGCCACCGAGCGCGCCGAGCCTACTGGCCCCACGCTGACCCGTTCGGCCCAGATTGGCCTTCGCCTGGGCGAAGCCGGCACTCCCGCCGGGCGCTGGCAGGTGCGCGCTGGCTTGGGCGAAACCCGCCTCCGGACGGCTTTCGCGGCTGATTTCGGGCGCACCAATACGCAAACGCACGATACCACGACCACCACCACCGACGTGCAAGTGCATACCGGCGTGGCCGTGACGGTAGTGGTGCACCTCGACTCGATTCCGCGCTACGAGCCGCGCCTCAACGGGCAGGCGCAGATCATCGGTTACGATACGACCTGGGTATCGACCAACGACACCACGTACCAGCTCATCATCACCCACGACACGGTGCGCACCCAGCGCCTCTACACCACCCAGACTACCCGCACCCTGACCGAGCGCCGCCAGCAGGCGCTGCGGCCGGAGTACAAGTTCTGGAGCCTGCCCTTCGCCGTAAGCTACCACCTCGTGGAGCGGGCGCGCTGGGCGCTGGGGGTGCAGGTGGGCGGCACCGTGCAGGTATTCCGGGGGGGAACCCGCGCCGTTTGGGACGGCGGCGCGCAGCAGTACCAGTTGCGCCCCATCGGGCCGCGCGAAGGGCCGTACCGCCCGGTCTCACTGCAATTGCTGACGGGGCTGGAAGCCAGCTACCGGCTCAGCAACCGCCTGAGTGCCACCGTGGCGCCCAGTGCGCGCTGGTGGGCCGTGCCCGTGGGCCGCGCGGGCCAAACTACGGCCGGGCCAGACCTGGTACCGGGCCTGCTGCTGGGGTTGAGTTATGGGTGGTGAGATGCGAAGCGCGAAGCGCGAGTGCGTGTAGCCAGGGGCTTTGCCCCGCAGCAACCCAGTCGCGAAGCGACGCGGGCGGTAGTGGTGGTGTTAGGTAATGGTCTGTAGAGGTGTGCAGACGCCCCCCACCCACCCAACGGATGACGACTTTTTTCACGGCCACCGGGCCGTATTCGCCGCGCCGCGCCGTCCTGCTGAACAGAGGCCGCTGCCGAAGCCCGCCGCGCAACCGGGGCGCGGGCCGGGCGGGTGGCAAGCCTCGCTCACCTTTTCTTTCACGGCTGATTTTTCTCTTCGCTGGTGATGCAGAAGTTTCATTTATTTTACTTTTTCGCGCTGCTGACCCTGGGCCTGACCCTGGGTTCAGGCGGCGCTTTCCGGGCGGCGGCGCAACAGCCAGCGCGTTTTCAAACGGTCTATCAGGCTATACCCACAGTACCCGGCGAGCGCCGGTTCGCTACGGCCGAAATGCAGGCTATCGACGCGGCCGGCAACCTCTATGGGATTATCCAGTACCGGGGCGACTTTTCGATGGGGCCAATTGGTGTCACCGGCGCCGACACCGCCCAGCACCAGTTTCTGGTGAAGATGGCCCCCGACGGCCGGGCCCTCTGGACCAGTACGCTGACCAGTGCGTGGCCGTATTGCAGCTATCAGGTGAAGCTCAACCCGGCGGGCGAAGTTTTCCTGAGCGGGCTTTATATCGACAATATCACCTTCAGCGGCCTGGCCGGCACCACCACCCTGAACTCCGCTTCCGGCGCCCGCGACTACTACGTGGCCAAATGGTCGCCTACCGGTTTTCTGCAATGGGCACGTAATGGCGGCGGGCAGGGATGGCGTTTTATGAGCGATATGACCGCCGACGACCAAGGCAACTGCTACGTGACCGGTAGCTACTGGGACGCCTCGCAGTTCGGCAACGTCGTGCTGACGCCGTTGTTCTTGCGCTGGGGCAGCGGCAACACGTTCTGCCTGAAATATTCGGCCTCCGGCAATCTGGACTGGGTGCGCGACGGCGCCCGGCAGGACAGCTTGTCCAGCAGCCGAAGCGCAGTAATCCGGACCGACCACGCCGGACGTCTTTTCCTCGCCGGTTTCACCGGCGGTAACGTGCGCTGGGGCAACCAGGCGCTGCCCGTGCCGCCAAACGGGGGGGCGCATATCTACTGGCTCCGGCTCGACCCCGCCACCGGCCAGATCATCCGCGCCATCGGCCTGCCGGCAGGCCAGGGCTGGGATCTGTCGATGGATGTGGATGCGGCCGGGTTCACCTACCTACTGACGGACTACCTGCAAACGGTCACGGTGAGCGGCGTGACGCTGACCGACCCCGCGAACGGCAACGCGGCCGCTTTCCTGGCCCGGTTCGATCCCGATGGTGCCCTCCAGTGGATTCGTAATCTGACCAGCTCCGCCGGCTTTATGAAAGCCTACGGCGTCACGGCCGACGGCCAAGGCAAAGTGTACGCGATGGGCACCACGATGGGGCCGCTGCTGGTGGACGGCGTGGCCTCCGTGCCGGGCGTAGCGCCCCGGCGCGATATCAATGGCTACATTCTAGCCTTGGACCAAACCTACGGCACCCCGCAGTGGGGGCTACCCGTGGGTGGGCCGACGATTAAGTTCGTGATGCGCGCCTCGGTCAACGATCGGGGGGAGGTACTAGCCCAGATCAGCTCGCAGCAGGACAGCGTCCGGCTTGGTGGCCTGCTGGTGAATTCCGACCTGTCGCGCAGCTTTGGGGTGCGCATCGTGCAGCAGTACAACATCATCCGGGGCAGCGTCTTCGTCGATGCCGACCGCGATGGCCTCCGCAGCTCCGCCGAAAGCCCGTATGCCTACGGCGCCGTACTGCAAACCGTGCCGGCGGGCCAGTATTTCACCAGCGCGGCCGACGGCCGCTACGATGCCCTCGTGTACCTGGGTGCCAGCGCCGTCACGATGCCCAACCCGCCGCCCTACTACACAGCCCTAGCCGCGGGCATCACCGCACCGGCTTCGTTCAGCAGCTACGGCAATGCGGCCGGGGGGCGCGATTTTGCCCTCCAACCGCTGGCCGGCCAGCAGGATCTGGTGGTACACGTCACGCCCGTGAGCCGCGCCCGGCCGGGCTTCGTGGTGCGCTACCGCGTGACCTACACGAACCCCGGCACGGTGGCACTGCCCACGGGTACGCTGCGCCTGACCTATGACCCGCTGCTGACTTACCTCAGCACGACGCTGCCCGGCGGCGCCCAAACCGGCAACGTGCTGACCGGCAACTTTACCAACCTTCAGCCCGGCCAGACGCGCACCTTCGATGTGCTCTTCCAACTGGCCACCACCGCCCCGCTCGGCACGGTGCTGCAAGCCACCGCCGATATCGGCCCGCTGACCGGCGACCTGACCCCCGCCGACAACACCGAAACCAGCCGCCTGACGGTGACGGGTTCTTTCGACCCCAACGACATTATGGTGAACCACGCCAGCCTCACAGCCGCGCAGGTGGCCAGCGGCGAGTGGCTTGAATACACGATCCGGTTCCGCAACCTGGGCACCGACACGGCCTTTACCGTGCTGCTGCGCGACTCGCTGCCCACCGCGCTCCTCAACCTGAGCACGCTGCAGCTGCTTTCCGTGTCGCACTCCTGTCAGTGGGGGTTGCGGCCGGGCGGGGTGCTGACGGTCAGCTTTACCAGCGCCAAACTGCCGCCCTACCGCACCAATACCATTGCTGCTGATGGCTTCGTGCGCTTCCGGGTCCGGCCCGCCGCCGCCCTCGTACCCGGCGACCAGGTACCGAACCGCGCCGAAATTCATTTCGACTACAACGCGCCCATCGTCACCAACACCGCCCTGACGGCCATCAACCAGCCCACCGGCTTACCCGGCGACGGCAACAGTAACCCGAACGCCGCCGACCTCGCCGTCTGGCCTAACCCGGCCACTGGCGCACTGCACGTAGAAGCCCGCGCCCCCGAAGCCGGACCGTTCACCCTCACGCTCCTCGACGCGCTGGGCCGCCCCGTGCTGACGCAAACCGCCCCGGCGGCCTCGGGCACCACTCGCCGCACGGCCACCCTCGACCTCAGCGGCCTGCCCACCGGCCTCTACGTGCTGCAAGGCCAGGGCGCGGGCACCGCTTTCACCCGTCGCGTGGTGGTGCGGTAACTGGTTGGTTTTTGGTTTTTGGTTATTAGTCTTTAGTTGCTGGCTGTCATCAAACGAGCCAACGGCCGATCAAAAACGATTAACAAACACCGATCAACCAAAAACGAAAAACGATAAACCAAAAACCAGAAACCGCGCCGGAACGAACTCCGGCGCGGTTTCTTTGTAGGGCTAAATCCTGTTTGCTTTTCGTCAATGCGCCTGCTACCCCGTCCGCTGCTTGCTACTGTCCTTCCTTTCCTGCTGAGCGGGCTGTTCAGCGGTTGCGGACTGCAGAAAGAGATCGACATTCCGGCGCCCGCCTTCGAGCCGCAGCTGGCCGTAGAATGCTACCTGATGCCCGGCCAGCCGTACCGCCTGTTGGTGCAGCGTACCACGGCGTTTGGGGCAGCGCCGCAGCCGGATATCCCTCTGGATGCCGTGGCCGTCATCACCGGCCCGCGCGGCGTCGATACGGTGCGGTTCTTTCCGTCCGTTGATTCCACCGTTCGGCCCGCGCAGCTTTTCACGCACACGGGTTCCCGGCGCTTCGACGGGCAGCCCGGCGAAACGTACGCCCTGCTGGTGTATGATGGCGCCGGCCACCGCCTGACGGCCACCACCACGGTATTGGCGCCGGTGCCGATTGATACCGTAGAAATCCGGTTCAACCCCAATGCCACCGATACCGTCCGGGCGGGCTTGCTGACGCGCTACCGCGACCCCGCACTTTTGGGCGATGCGTACCGGTACTCGGTGCTGCGCCGCTACACCCAGCGCGGGCAAGTGCGGTTTGAAGAAAAGCAGGACTTCGCCTTCGATGATGCCATCATCAATGGCCAGCCGTCGGCGCTTGGCTCGTCGTACCGGTTCGATAAGGGCGACACGCTGACGGTGCGGCTCTACCATATCGAGATGGCATACCGCCGGTTTCTGCGCTCCATCGGCGACGCGCGCGCGGCCAACGGCAACCCGTTTGCGCAGCCGGCGGCCATTCAATCGACGGTGCAGAATGGCATCGGCGCCTTCACGGCCCTGACCTGGGTCGAACGGACCTTCGTCGTGCGTCAACCGTGAAGGCGTTTTTAAATTACTGACAAGGAGAGTTTTGCGCGAATAAAGGCGCGTGACGCTGGCCCTTGCGGGGGTTGCCGTCACGCGCTTTTTGCGTTTTTTAAGGGTTTTTCATTTTCGCAGGCAGTATTGCGGTCGCGCATCTTGTCAGAGGCACGGAACCCTTTGCCTCGTGCCCACACCCGCGTCGGATCTTCTGTTGGTGCAAGCCTGCCTGCGTGGCGAACGCGCGGCGCAGGAGCAGCTTTACGCGCAGTTTGCCGCGCCGCTGCTGAGCGTCTGCCAGCGGTACGCGCGCACGAGCGCTCAGGCCGAGGACATCTTACAGGAGGCGTACATCCGGATTTTTCGGAGCCTGGCGCTCTTCCGCGGGGAGGGTCCGCTGGAAGCCTGGATGCGCCGAATCGTGGTGCGGACGGCCATCAACCACTACCACGCGGGGGCGGTCGAAAAAGCCGAGGTTGGCCTGAATGCCGATGCGTTCGGCGTTTGCGCCGACGACAACAACGCCCTGGCGCAGCTTTCGGTCCAGGATATCCTGGGTCTGATTCATCAGTTGCCCGATGGCTACCGCCTGGTAATGAACCTCTTCTGTTTTGAGGGGTACTCGCACCGCGAGATTGCCGACTTGCTCGGCATCGAAGAAAAATCGTCCAGTTCTCAACTTTTCAAGGCGCGCCAGCGGCTGCTTTTGCTGCTGCGGCGCGCCGAATATGCGCTCTGAGTTATGACACCGAGTGAAGAAGAAGCCCGCTTCGACGAGCTGCTCCGGCAGAAATTCGCCGCCCATCGCCCGGCGCCTTCGGCGGCCATCTGGCCCGCCGTCAGCGAGACGCTGCCCCCCGTCCGCGCCGGACGGCAGCCCGGCGCGGGCGCCGCGATTGGAGCCACGGGCTTGATCCTGGGGGTTTTACTGGGCTGGCTGACGGCCTGGCATACCGGCCCGACGACCGACGTGCCGGCTTCAACCACCGCCAGACGCGCCCCCGCCAGCGCCCTGCACCGGCGGTTAGTGCCCCCGCCCGGTGCTGTGGCTTCGGGGCGGGCGTCGGCTATCGGTCAGGTAGCAGCGGCGCGGCCCATTCCGCCGGGAGCCGTGGCGCGCCCGACTTTGGCAGCCACCCATCCGGCCCGCTTCGGCAACCAGCTGACGGCTGCTACCTCTCGCACTACGCCGGCGCTGGTGGCTGGCAGTGCGCTGCCAATGGTGCCGCCAATGGTGCTGCCAGCTGCTGCTAATGGCCCGTCCGGTTTTGTCGCGCTTTCGCTCCTGACGCCTTCTCAACCCGTTCGGACGACGACGGTCGGGGTGGTTTCGTTGTGGGACACCGCGCTGGCCCTCGACTCCAGCATCCGCCAGACCCGCGCGGTAAATCCTGATTCCGCGGTTGCGCCCGCCACTTCCACGCTGGCCAGGTTGGTCGTCGCGCAGCAGGGCGTGTTACGGGTCCTGCAACATCAACTGGATAGTTTGAAGCAGGAGCTGCCCGTGGTGCCCGTACTGGCCGCGGCTGACTCGCTCAAACCCGCCGCCGATTCTTTGCCCCGGCCCGCGCCGCGCCTGGCACGACTACGCCCCTGGGCACTGGCCCTGCTGACGGAAAGTACCACGGCCTGGGGCAACCTGCCGGCCGCGGGCTATGACCCCACCGCGACCCGCGAAAGCCTGCGCGCCGCCGTCACGCGCGGCGCGCAGCTCGAACGCTTCCTGGGCGACCGCTGGCTGGTGCGGGCGGGCCTGGGCGATACGCGCGTCAGCGGGCAGTTCCGGCACACGGGCGTGCGCAGCGGCCAAACGATGGTCCGCGACAGCACCGACGTGACCCACCTCGACGTGTTCAGCGGTGTCGATACCACCTTTATCGTCCGCCTCGACAGCATTGCCCGCCCGGAAGCCCGCATCAACCTGGCCGGACAAGTGATTGGCTACGACACGGTTTGGGTACCCTATAACGACACTTCGTACCAGGTCATCATTACCCACGACACCGTCCGGCGTACCGAGCGCGTGGTGCGGACGCGCCTCGAAACCTGGACCACCCGCCAGCAGCAGCAACTGCGGCCGACCTACCGATTCTGGACGATTCCCGTCTTCGGCCAGTACGATTTCCTGGTTCGGGGCCGGTGGCGGGCGGGCCTGAGCGTCGGGGTACAGCTCATCGTGTTTCGGGGCGGCACCCGGCCGGAGTTGCGCGGCGATGCTTACGAGCTGCGCGCCATCGGCCCGCGCGACGGCCCATTCCGCCCCGTCAGTCTGGCCTTCAGCACGGGCCTCGACGTGCGCTGCCGTCTCACCGACCGGCTGAGCCTGCTCGGCGGGGCGGCCGTGCGGGGCTGGGCCCTCGCGCCCACCCGCACCGGGCCCCGCCCGGCGTGGCAGCCCACCGGCCAACTAGGGCTCAGCTGGGGCTTCGGGGGGCGGCGCTAGGCAAGCTGCCGAAAAATTTCCAAAAAATCCGACTGCGTGGGCAGTATTCTGATTCCCCGTCCTGTCAGAGGGCCAGCAACCGGTTCTGACGAGCGGGCGCCGACGGGTGCCGCGCGTTTTTCATATCCTTTCGTTTTTTTCGTCTCCACCCAAATGAAGTTTTGGCCCGTTCTTTTTTCCGGTAGCCTGGCCTTCGCGTCGTTGCTACCCCTTAGTCCCGCTGCTGCGCAGGCAGCTCAGTATCAATGGGCAAAGGCAACCTATAACGATCCGGCTTCGGGGACTTCCGCCACGAGCGCCGCCTCGCGCGCCGTGGCGGTGGCCGACGATGGCAGTGTGTACACGGCATTTTCTTACGACGGCGCGATGGTGATCGATGGCGCCAGCCCCCCTTTTCCGTATGGGTATTATCAAGGCATCCTGAAACGCGACGCGCAGGGCAACGTGGTCTGGAAAAAACTCCTGACCGGCCTGAGCGTGGTGGTGAGCGATCTGAAGCTCGACGACGCGGGTAATGTGGTGCTGGTGGGGACGTTCAGAGGCACGCTGACCATTGACAACCAAAACTTTAGTCTTACTGGTAGTAATGGCGGCAACGGCGCTTTCGTGGCCAAGTTCGACCCCGTCGGCACCCTGCTTTGGGCGCAAACGCCAGCCGCTGGCGGGGTGCTGCCCAATAACGCACCTGCCCAGATTACCCTGACGCAGGTGGCCGTCGATGGCGGCGGGAACGTGTACGTGATGGGTAGCGCCGGCCGGCAAGCCGTCTTCGGGCCGACGGCGCAGCTGGGTTCGCCGATTCTCAGTACTAATCGAATCGAGGGCGCGCTTTTCTGCGCCAAGTACACCTACACCGGTGACCTGGTGTGGGTCAAGGGTTCCAGTAACCACGGCACGGCGGGGAGCGGTGGGTCCGAGGCGGAAGGTACTGGCCTGGGCGTCGATGATGCGGGCAACGTGTACCTGACCGGCCGGCTGCCCGAAACCTTGACCTGGGATGGCGGCGGCACCATCGGCACGGCCAGGAGCGGCAATAGCGTCTTTTGGCTGAAGCTCGACCGCGACGGTGTTTTCATTAGTGGGTTTGGGGTGCGGACCACCGGCACGATGGTGCCGGTTCTGGCAGTGGCCCCGGACGGCACCAGCTATTTAGGCCAGAATTTCGAAGAACTACTTTCTCCCTTGAACGGGGTGCCGGTCACGGCGCCAACCGTAGCGAACACGCTCCAGGTGTTGCTGGCTCGCCTGGCCCCGGACGGTACCCCGCAGTGGACGCGTACGCTGGCGTCGGGCCGCACCTTCGAGTCGGTATTCCTGAAAGACGTGGCGATTGACCGCCTGGGTTCGGTCTATTTCGGCGGTGCTTACAACGGCGACTCGCTCGTAATAGACGGAGTAGGGCCATTACCCGCCACGAGCGGGGCCGCAGGATTTAACACGGACGGCCTGATCGGCGCGCTGGACCAGGCCACGGGCCAGCCGCAGTGGGCGTTACCGGCGGGCGACGGTCCGTGGATGGAGTTGGTCACGAGCGTCGGGGTCGGCTCGTACGGCGACCTGGCCGTCGCCGGGAGTTTCAATTCCGATAGCGCCCGTTTCGCCCCGTTCACGGTGCGCGCGCCGAGCAACAACAACCTGTTCACGGCCAAGCTGAACCGGGTGTACAATTACCTGATGGGCAACGCGTTTTTCGACGAAAATGCCAACGGCCAGCGCGATTCGACGGAGCAGACCGTACCGGCGGGTACTATCATCGGCGCCACCCCGGACGGGCCGTTTGCCGTCACCAATTTCAGCGGCGACTACGCGATGCAGGTCGGGCTGGGCACTTTCGAGCCCGCACCTACCACGGCTTTCCCCTACTACACGGTGGCCGGCGGCGGCAGCTTCACGCTGAGCCAGTACGGCAACACGGTGAACAATATCCGTATCGCCCTGCAACCGGTGCTGGGTCGCCCCAACGTGCGCCTGGCCGTCACGACGCAGACCGCCCCGCGCCCGGGCTTTCCGCTGAAGTACCGCGTCACGTACCGTAATGAAGGCACAACCGTGGCCAGCGGCACCGTGAATTTCACCTACGACCAGCGCCTCAGCTACGTGGGAACGACGGTCCCCGTGACGGCGAACGGCCGCACCCTGACGGCCACCTACGTCAACCTGCGGCCGGGCCAGCAGCAGGATTTCGACGTCGTGTTTCAGGTTTCGACCCTCACGCCCATCGGCCAGACGATCAGCAGTTCGGCGGTGATTTCGCTGGCGAACGACCAGGTGCCCGCCGATAACGCCGAAACCGTGACGGCCCCGGCCGTCCGGACGGCCCCCGGCAACTCCCTCGCCGTGAACCTCGACCAGCTTTCGGTGCAGCAGGTGCAGGCCGGGGCGTGGCTCGAATACACGGTGCAGTTCCAGAACGACGGCGCCGCGACGGCAGCTAACGTGTCCGTTATGAATCAATTGCCGACGGCGTTGCTCTACGTCGGTTCGTTGCAGGTGGTCTCTTCGTCGCACAACTGCACCTGGAGCCTTAGCCCGAGCGGGCGCCTGACCATTAGTTTCCCCGGTATCCAATTGCCTTCTTCGGCCGTCAACACCACGGGCAGCAATGGTTTCGTCCGGTTCCGGGTCCGGCCGCGCGCCACGCTGGTGGCGGGCACGCAGATCACGACCCTGGCGCAGGTGCATTTCGATGCCGCCCACGTCTCGACCAACCCGGCGCTCACCACCGTGCAAAGCGTCCTGGGCGTCGCCACATTGGCCACCCCGGCGGCTTCGCTGGAAGCCTGGCCGAATCCGGTGCAGGACGAGCTGCGCGTCACGCTGCCCAGCACCCCGGCCCCGGCTACGCTCATGCTGATCGATGTCACGGGCCGCACCGTCCGAACCCTGACCACCTCCGCGACTGAGGTCGTGGTGGATGTTCGGGGCCTGCCGGCGGGCCTCTACACGCTGCGGGCCGGCACCGCCACCCGCCGGATTGTGGTGCAGTAAACCGCATCCGTGGCTGGTTCAGCCCTTTTGCGTCCCCCATTCGGCCCTGGCCGGGTGGGGGACGTTTGCTGGCGGGCCCGCCGGGCGTACGGCGTACCGCTAGGCGCCCGCGTACCTTTGCGCCAACCAACCCAACACTTGCCTGAATGGCCGCAACTTCATTTGATCTGATCGTAATCGGCACCGGGCCGGGCGGCTATGTGGCCGCCATCCGGGCCTCGCAGCTGGGCCTGAAAGTGGCCGTCGTGGAGCGCGAATCGCTCGGCGGCATCTGCCTGAACTGGGGCTGCATCCCCACCAAAGCGTTGCTGAAAAGCGCGCAGGTTTTTGACTATCTGAAACATCCGCAGGACTACGGCCTGAGCGCGGAAAACGTGGGCTTCGATTTCGGGGCCGTCGTGAAACGTTCGCGCGGCGTGGCCGAGGGAATGAGCAAGGGCGTGGCGTTTTTGCTGCGCAAGAACAAGATCGAGGTCATCACGGGCGTGGCGAAGCTGCAAAAACCCGGCGAAGTGCTGGTGACAGCCGCCGACGGCAAAGCCACTACCTACGCCGCGCCGCACATCATTTTGGCCACTGGCACCCGCGCCCGCGAGCTGCCGAACCTGCCCATCGACGGCAAGAAAATCCTCGGCTACCGTCAGGCGATGGTGCTGCCCGCGCGGCCGAACAAAATGGTGGTGGTGGGCAGCGGCGCCATCGGCGTCGAGTTTGCCTATTTCTACGCCACGATGGGCACCGACGTGACCATCGTCGAGTACCTGCCGCGCATCGTACCGGTGGAAGACGAAGAGGTGTCGAAGCAGCTCGAAAAGTCGTTCACCAAAGCCGGCATCAAGGTGCTGACCAACGCTTCCGTGACGGCCGTGGACACCACCGGCACCGGCTGCGTGGCCACCGTCAAAACGGCCAAAGGCGAAGAGAAAATCGCCTGCGACGTGGTGTTGAGCGCCGTGGGCGTGCAGCCGAACCTCGAAAATCTGGGCCTCGAAGAGCTGGGCATTCGGGTGGAAAAAGGCCGTGTGGTGGTCGATGAGATGTACCGCACCACGGTACCGGGCATCTACGCCATCGGCGACATTGTGCCCGGCCCGGCACTGGCCCACGTGGCGTCGGCGGAAGGCATCATCTGCGTCGAAAACATCGCCGGGCAGCACCCGCACCCGCTGAACTACGGCAACATCCCCGGCTGCACGTACTGCTCGCCGGAAATCGCGTCGGTGGGCCTCACCGAAGCGCAGGCCCGCGAGCAGGGCTACGACGTGAAAGTGGGCAAGTTTCCGTTCTCGGCGTCGGGTAAAGCCTCCGCTGGCGGCGTGAAGGACGGTTTTGTGAAAGTCATCTTCGACGCCAAGTACGGCGAGTGGCTCGGCGCCCATATGATCGGCGCCAACGTCACGGAAATGATTGCCGAAGTGGTGGTGGCCCGCAACCTCGAAACCACGGGCCACGAGATCATCAAGTCGGTTCACCCGCACCCCACGATGAGTGAGGCCGTGATGGAAGCCGCCGCCGCCGCTTACGGCGAAGTAATTCACCTGTAAGTGTTTGTTGGCTATTGATGCCGGCATCGAAGCAGTAATTGAAACAGCGGCCGTAGCGTGGCCTCTGGTTCGTCAGCCTTTT
>JANPLI010000160.1:0-14244 GCA_031426455.1 Hymenobacteraceae bacterium
CGTGGGTGAAGATGCGCGATATCCTGCTTTACTGGGCCAGCAAGGACGTGGATATGTTCCGCTGCGATATGGCCGAGATGGTGCCGGTCGAGTTCTGGGCTTACGTAATTCCGGAAGTGAAGAAGGTGCGGCCGGGCGTCCGGTTCACGGCCGAGATCTATAATTCCGCCACTTACCACGCCTATGTGCAGTTGGGCAAGTTCGATTATCTCTACGACAAGGTGGGCCTCTATGACCGTCTGCGCGAGTTGATGAGCGGCGACCCTAAAGGCTCGACCAGCAAGCTCGACTACCTCTGGCAACAGGAATCGCGCGGCATCGAGCGGAATATGTACCGCTTTCTCGAAAATCACGACGAGCAGCGCATCGCCTCGCCCCAATTCGCCGGCGACCCGTTCACCGCCGTGCCCGGAATGACGGTTGCCGCCACCCTCAGCACCGGCCCGGTGATGCTTTATTTTGGTCAGGAGGTCGGCGAGACGGCCACGGAAGCCGAGGGCTTTTCTTCCGCCGACGGCCGCACCTCGATTTTCGACTATTGGGGCGTGCCTCAGCACCAGAAATGGCTCAACGGCGGTAAGATGGACGGCGGCCAGCTCTCCGCCGACCAGCAACGCCTGCGCGCTTTCTACCAAAAACTGCTGACGTTCACGGCCAGCTCGCCGGCCCTGCGGACGGGTAAATTCTTTGGCCTCCACTACGCCCACGAGCGCAATCAGGCCACTGGCTACGACGACCAGAAGCACTACGCTTATCTGCGCTACCAGCCCGGTCCGAAGGGCGAAAAGCTGCTGATCGTCACCAATTTCGACCGCAAGAAGGCGCAGGAAGTGACGCTCAAGCTATCCACGGGTGCCCTCGAACACCTGGAGCTGCCCACTACCGGCGCCACCCTGCGCTTCACCGACCAGCTCCTGACCAGCCAACAGTTCACGGCCACCACCGCCGACCTGACGGGGGCCACCCCTGGCCAGGGGCTCAAAGTCACGCTCCTGCCGCTGGGCGCTTACATCTTCCGGATCGAAGCGGTGAAATAACCCCCTTTGGTGAAACCGCGCTACGGCCTCGCCTCAGCGCCAACGTAGCGTGGCGACGGTGACGCATTGGGGCAAAAATGGCGTCCGATGGGCGCTTAATGCGGTTTCTGTAGCCAGTCACGCGCTTTTTTGTAGCTTCTTTAAAAAAGTGCGCGTACTTTTAGCGGCTCCGAACTGCTGCCCTGGTTGGGCGGTTGCTTCAGCGGCATTCTCCGCCTAGGCGCACGCGCATATCCCTTCTCTTCTATGGCCACAATGGCACCCCCCGTTGCTTCCGCAACGGCCACCGCGACCCGGCGCAAGCCCCGGCTCTCGTTCTGGCAGATCTGGAATATGAGTTTCGGCTTTATGGGCATTCAGTTCGGCTTTGCCCTACAGAATGCCAATACGAGCCGCATTTTTGCCAACCTCGGTGCCAACGCCGACGATATTCCGATCCTGTGGGTGGCGGCGCCGCTGACGGGCCTGATCGTACAACCGATCATCGGCTACCTCTCCGACCGCACCTGGCACCCCACCTGGGGGCGGCGACGGCCGTTCTTCCTGATCGGAGCCGTGCTGGCTACGTTGGCACTGCTCGTGATGCCCAACTCGCCGGTGCTGTGGGTGGCCGGCGGCATGCTCTGGATTATGGACGCCTCGATCAATATTTCGATGGAACCGTTCCGGGCCTTCGTCGGCGATATGCTCCCCGACGAACAGCGCACGACCGGCTTTGCTACGCAATCGTTCTTTATCGGCGTGGGCGCCGTGGTGGCCTCGCTGCTGCCCACGATCCTGACGGCGCTGGGCGTGGCCAATGATGCGCCGAAGGGCATCATCCCGGACTCGGTCAAGTTTTCTTACTACATTGGAGCGGCGGCGTTTTTCATCTGTGTGTTGTACACGGTGATGAAAACCAAGGAATACCCACCCGATGATATGGAGGCCTTCCTGCACGAGAAAGAATCGGTGACCTTCTGGCAGGGCGTGAACGAAACATTTGCCGGCATCTTCCAGATGCCCAAGCTGATGCGTCAACTCGCGGCAGTGCAGTTCTTCACGTGGTTCGGGCTGTTCTGTATGTGGATCTTCACCACGTCAGCCGTTACGAAGCACCTCTACGGCACCACGGATTCCGACTCGCCCCTTTTCAACCAAGGCGCTAACTTCGTGGGCGTTGCGTTTGCTGTTTACAACGGCGTGTCGGCGGTATTCAGCATTCTGCTACCAAAGATTGCCCGCCGCTTCAGCCGCAAGCTGACCCATTTGCTCTGCCTGTCGGCGGGCGGCGTGGGGCTGATTTCCATCGCCTTCATCACCCAGCCCTGGATGCTGCTGATCTCGATGGTAGGCGTCGGCGTGGCCTGGACGAGCATCCTGTCGGTGCCTTACGCGATGCTGGCCGGCTCGCTGCCGGCCAACCGGATGGGGTATTATATGGGTGTTTTCAACTTTTTCATCGTCATCCCGCAGGTTTGCGCTTCGCTGGGGCTGCCCGCCATTATGAAGCGCTTCCCCAGCCTCGACCCGCTGAACGTAGTGGTGTTGGGCGGGGTGCTGCTGATCGTGGGGGGCTTGCTGACGCTACGGGTAGCCGATGATGAGAAGATCCACCTGTCGAGCAATGACTAAGCGCTACCTGCTTTTCGACTGAACCCAGAAGGCCCAACCGCTCCGTAGCGGTCGGGCCTTCTGGGTTTTTAGGCGTTCAATCAGCAATCATCCAGCGCTTGACCGGGGCTATGGACCAACCGATCGGACCGGCTTTTTCAGTGGCATCGTGGGCTGCGCTCCTGCTTGGGCGGCACGCAGCCACGCCTTCGCGTCGGGCAGCGTCGGAAAGAGAGCCATTGCAAACTGGTCGGCGGCGCGGCGGTGCATCTCTTCGGCCGAGGTAGCGACGAAGGTGCCCGGCGGCGCTACGTGTGCAAAGCGCCGCAGCCCCAGCCCCAGCGCCTGCGGCATCCAGATCTGGGCAATCCAGTCGTTGGCTTGGTTCCAGGAGCCGACGACGCGCAGGTTATCGTTCAGCAGATAACCGCAATCGTGCGCCCGCATCTGCTCCAGCACCGCTGTAGCGCCCTGTATCACCGAATCGACCGACAGCATTCCCTGCCACTGATTGTGCAGCCAATGATGGGCAGGGTCGTAGGTGATGGTCAGAAAAACTTGTCCGAAGGCGTTGGTAAGCTCCATTGGGAGCCTTAAACGGATAGGTAGGGCCAAAAGGTTAGGGCCAGCGCAGCGGCTAGCCCCGCAGCGCCTTCCAGGCGTTGATCAGGCCGTTCGTGGAAGGGTCGTGGCTCGTTACCTCGGCTTCGTCGTGCAATTCCGGCAGGATGTTCTTGGCGAGCTGCTTGCCCAGTTCCACGCCCCACTGATCGAAGGAATTGATATTCCAGATGGCGCCCTGCGTGAAGATGCGGTGTTCGTAAAGGGCGATCAGCGAACCGAGGGTGCGCGGCGTGATTTGCCGGACCAAGATACTGGTACTGGGGCGGTTGCCGGGGAACGTCTTGTGCGGCACGAGCTTTTCGAGCGCCTCGCCGGTCAGGCCTTCTTTCGTGAGTTCGGTACGCACTTCCGCCTCGGTCTTACCCCGCATCAGGGCTTCGGGCTGGGCGAAGAAGTTGGCCAGCAGAATCGGATGGTGGTCGCCGAGCGGGTTGTGCGAGATGGCCGGGGCGATGAAGTCGCACGGAATCACGCTCGTGCCCTGGTGAATCAGTTGGTAGAATGCGTGCTGGCCATTAGTACCCGGCTCGCCCCAGACGATGGGGCCGGTTTCGTAGGTCGTGATCCGTTCGCCGTCTTTGGTGGTCTGCTTCCCGTTGGATTCCATATCGCCCTGCTGAAAGTAGGCAGCAAAACGGTGCAGATACTGATCATAGGGCAGGATGGCGTAGGTCTGGGCACCACCGAAGTCGCGGTTCCAGAGGCCGATCAGCCCCAACAGTACGGGCAGGTTGTCTTCCAACGGGGTGGTGCGGAAGTGTTCGTCCATCTCGAAGGCGCCGGTCAGCAGCTCCTCGAAGTTTTCGAAGCCGATATAAAGGGCAATGCTCAGGCCGATGGCCGACCAGAGCGAATAGCGCCCGCCCACCCAGTCAGAAAACTCGAACATATTCTTTGGGTCGATGCCGAATGCCGTTACGGCCGCGCGGTTCGTACTCAAAGCCGCAAAGTGCTTTTCGACGAACGCCTCGTCGTGCGCCGCCGCCAGCAGCCAGGCCTTGGCCGACTGCGCATTGGTCATCGTCTCCTGGGTGGTGAAGGTCTTCGAGGCTACCAGGAAAAGCGTCGTGGCCGGCGAAAGCCCTTTGAGGGTTTCCACCAGGTGCGTGCCATCCACATTGCTCACGAAATGCACCTTCAGGCGCCCCGCGTAGGGCTTGAGCGCCTCCGTGACCATCAGCGGCCCCAAGTCGGAGCCACCGATGCCGATATTTACCACATCGGTAATCGGCTGGCCGGTGTAGCCGAGCCACTGGCCGCCGTTCACTACCTCGCAGAACGAGCGCATCTGGCGCAGCGTGTGCGTAATGCCGGGCATCACGTCCTGACCGTCCACCTCGATCGGGCGCCCGCTGCGGTTGCGCAACGCCACGTGCAGCACCGCACGGTTTTCGGTGGAATTGATCTTTTCGCCCCGGAACATCTGGTCGCGCAGCGTTTCCAGGCCGGCTTCGCGGGCCAGTTGCACGAGTAGCCGCAAGGTGTCGGCCGTCAGACGCTGCTTCGAAAAATCGACCAGAAAATCCGGATTAAAACGTCGCGAGAACGCGATGAATCGATCAGCATCCTGCGCGAAGAGTTCGCGCAGCGTGACGCCTTCGAGCGTCTGGTGGTGATGGGTCAGCGCAGCCCAGGCGGGCAGGGACGTAGGATTGGGCATCGGCAACGGAGATTTAAAATGGCTACAACGAGCCAGCCGCAAAAATAGCCGGCCCCAACCCCGCCGCCCGCGTTGGAGCGGGAAAGGCAGGGCCGGGGCCGGTAGGATATTGCTGGTCGCGTTTAGTAAGAACTAACCAGAAACCAGAAACCAAAAACTACTCCCGTACCAGCGTCACGGAGCGGGTGCCGGTGGGGGCAATCAGGCGTACGGTATAAGTGCCTGCGCTCAGGTGCGCCGTCGGAATGCGGAACTGGTTTTGCCCTTCGACCAGGCGCACGTTGCGCAGGTGGCCCACGGTGCGGCCCAGGGCATCGGTGAGCACCAGCACGGCGGGCGCGGCACCGGTCGAGGGTACCGTCAGGGTCACGGCATCGGCCTGAGCTGGGGCGGGGTTGGGTCCCAGCGTTAGGGGCGCAGCGGCGGCCCGGTCGGCGGGTGCGGCATTAGGCGCGGTGCGAAGCAGGACGGCGTCATCAAAGAGAATGCCGTCGCCGGGAACGCCAGTGAAATAACCGAGGAGCATCGTTACGGAATCGCCCTGAGTTACGGCAGGGTTCAGGTACCCAATCGGCCCACTGAGCTGTGTCCAGGTATTGGCTGGGCCGGCCGGTAACGGGAAGCCGCCCACCCCGATAGTATCGACTACCCCGCCCTGGTTGCGCGTCACGAAGGCCAGCACCCCGCCCTCGAGTTCCTGAGGCTGGGCGCGGCTATAGCGTACCCAGCAGCCAATCCCGAAGGCCGTGCTGCCGCTTGTGGGCACCGAAATGAGCAGGTCGCCCCCTAGCGAGTCGGGTAACAGGCCCGGTGTAATCTGAACTGATGCGCTGCCCGTGTGCGCGACCGTGCTGCGGGTGAACCGGGGGGCAATTCCGAAGCCAGCAAATAAGCCGCTGAAAATGCCCGGACTCCAACTCTGGGGAGCCTGAAAGGTGAGCGGACCGCTCAGCGTCTGAATCGTGCGCGACTCCCAGGTTTCGAAGCCAGCATTGGGCAACGCCGGTTGGGCCAGCGCACCAACGGAGATCAGCATCGTGCCAACGAAAGCCATAAGGCTCAGCTTTTTAAAGAAAAAACTTTTCATTTTACAAAATTTTCAGGTGGAAAAACGGGGCGGCAAAGTATTTCGGAAGCAGGAAATTGCGGACCGCAACGGGATTAGCGCCAGCGAAAGTACGGTTTCTTGGGGTCAGGCCCGGCTGCTGGTTCTGCGATGCCCCAAAGAGCGGGTGGAAAACGTTTCGGCAAAACGCCCCTACCTGATACCTGTTCAACAAAAAAATCCCCGGCCGGGAAAGCCAGGGATCAGAAAGAAGCGGACGGGGTTGCCCGTCGGACAGCGTTTTAAAACGCGTACCGCACGGTCAGGGCACCATCGACGCCGAAGTAGCCGTCCGAACGCACCAGTTCAGCGAAAGGCTTGAGGTCGACCCCAATGGTGAAGGGAAGTTCACTCAATTGATACTCCAGGCCGAGGACGCCATCGATGCCGACGCCCCAGAAGCGGTCATCATAAACATCTTCGTACCGCAACCGGCCCTGTTTGTCGTAACGGTAAGCGTAATAATAGCGCCCCTGATACGAGCTGGCGTGGCCACCGAGGCCGTAGTACCAGCGTAAGCCGGGTGTCTGAAAAGCCGTGGCGTGCTGCTCGATCAACAAACCGGCATAGAAGCCGCGCGAACCGAACCGGGTGCCAATCAGGGCCTCGACCGCCGTATTGCCCTTATAGAAATGCTTGATCGACAGAGCCGTCGGCGAACCCGCCCGCAGGCCGATCCCGGTTTTGTAGCTCCGCGCCCCAGCATTACCCGCATTCGCGGCAGCAGGTGTCCGCCTGGCAAGGGTGCGTTGCGGATGGCTACCCAGCTGCGCCCAGGTGTGGGTTGTCAGAAATAAGCTCAGCAACAGTACCAATAGCCCGGTCAGGGTAACGCGCGCAAAAGCGGGCAGTGGTGTCGGGGCAGAAGCAGAAGAGCCCGAAAGTATCAAATAATCCATTGAAAAAACGAGCGGCGCGTGAGCGCACCCCAACCGGGGCACTGCGCTGCTGGCCGCCGTTTACGCAACGATGGGCGGCAGGGTTGGAAGAGAGGCTGGCAATTCGTGCAGCAGCCCCCGCCGGATGGCGCCGGATTCGTGGATGCGGATGCCGCCGCCGTCCTGCCGGGCGGCGGCCAGCATGGCCTCGGCCACAGCGCGCGCCGTAACGGGGCGGTAACGGTCCAGCGGCCCCATCAGCAGCGGACCTAGTGCCCGAAGCACAACGGCAGCCACCCGCTCCCCCAAACGCGGGGCCGGTCGCTCGCCCAGCAGCAACGAGGGCCGGAACAGGTGAATGGCCCGGAAGGGCGTCTGGCGAACGGCATCTTCCATTTCGCCCTTCACGCGGTTGTAGAAGATGCCGGAATGCGCGTCGGCGCCCAGCGCCGAAACCACCAGTAGCTGTGAAGCGAAATTGGACCCCAGCAAAGCTGCCAGGGCCACGACGTAGGTATAATCGACCCGATAAAACGCGGCCTGCGAACCGGCCTGCCGGATGGTGGTGCCGAGGCAGCAGTACACATCGTCGGCAATCAGCCGGAGACGCTCTTTTTCGAGGTCGGCAAAATCGACTACGTGCTGCACCAACCGCGGGTGGTCGAGCGGCAGGCGCCGCCGCCCAATGCTGATTACCTGCGCGTAACGCGCCTCATCGGCTAGCAGTAACTGCAGGCATTCGGCGCCCACCAACCCGCTGGCGCCGGCAATCAAAGCAGTTTTCTTCATTGGAAGCGATTGGAGAAGGGGGCGAAGACGCTACGGACTACGAAAATCGCCGGGATTGGGTGTCTTAACGCCGAACCGCCCCAAGCTCACGCCCCAGCCCGCCCTCGTCGATTTGCGACTTGGTTGCTGCGGAGCATATTCCTTTGCTCAAGACTCGCATACAGACTCAGGACCAGACTCACACTCGCCCCTGGCTACACCCAATACCTAACACCTTCCCTATCCTTCGTCCTCCGCTACCAACGTGGTGTGGGTAGGGGCCAGCGTCACCTGGCCGGCGCGGTAAAGATGGCCCAGGGCTTTTTTGAAGAGCTTTTTGCTCATCCGCAGCGCGCGGTAAATGGCTTCGGGGTCCGAGGAATCGGCCAACGGCAACTGGCCCCCGGCCGCGCGCAGGGCGTCGAGCAGCGTGCGGGCGGCATCGGCCACGGCATCCTGATAACCGGCGGCTTGCAGGGCTACATCGACCTTCCCGTCAGGCCGGACCCGGCGCACGAACCCCGGCGCCTCGTCACCGACGTGCAGTTCCTGAAATACCTCGTTCCGGTACAACACCCCGCCCCAGCGGCGCTCCAGGATCACGTTGAACCCCAGCGTGGTTTCGCCGGTCACCAGCAGCCCCACTGGCTGATTGGGTTGCAGCGCGGCCGTATCCGGATCCAGGTAGCGGTCGATTTTAGCCGTCGCCACCAAGCGGTCGGTCAGTTGGTCGATATAAACGAACACGACCACCCGCTGGCCCGGCCTCAGCTCGTGGCGCATCTGGCGGTGGGGCAGCAGCAGGTCTTTGTCGAGCCCCCAGCCCAGCCAGGCGCCGGCGTGGTTCACGTCGCGCACGGTGAGGGCCGCGAAGTCGTCGGCCCGCGCCAGTGCTCGTTGCGTGGACGCCACCAGGCGGTCTTCGGTGTCGCGGTACACGAACACCCGCAGCACGTCGCCGACGCGGGTATTGGCTGGCAAATGCCGGTTCGGAAGCAGGATATCGCCGTCGGCGGAAGCCAAAAAGGCGCCTGGCTCGGTCAGGCGGGCCACTTCCAGCTCATTGTAGTCACCCAGCAACAGTGTTGGCGTCACGGCGGTTTAAGTAGAATGCACCGGTCTCGGTACCGGCGTTATCGCTTCAACGATCCCGGCGCCCTCCGCGGTCAGGCTTTGGCGTGGATGATCTCTTTGATATCGGCAATAATCTTCTTGGCCAGATGGTCGGCGGTCGCATTGGATTCCGACTCGGCGTAGATGCGAATGATCGGCTCCGTGTTCGACTTCCGCAGGTGTACCCACTCGCGGCCGAACTCGATTTTCACGCCGTCGATGGTATTGATCGGCTGCTTCGCGTAGCGTTGCTGTACCTGACGCAGCACCAGGCTGGTATCCATCTCCGGCGTCAGCTCGATCTTGTTCTTGGAAATGAAATAGTTCGGGTACGTGCCGCGCAGGCGCGACGCCGAAAGCCCGCTCTTGGCCAGGTGCGTCAGAAACAGCGCGATGCCAGCCAGCGCGTCGCGGCCGTAGTGCAGCTCCGGCACGATTACGCCGCCGTTACCTTCGCCGCCAATCACGGCGTTGGTGGCTTTCATCTGAGACACGACGTTTACCTCGCCCACGGCGGCAGCCGAGTGGGTGCCGCCGTGCTTTTCGGTCACGTCGCGCAGGGCGCGGGTAGAAGACAGATTACTGACCGTGTTGCCACCGCCGCGCTGGCCGAGCACGTAGTCGGCCACGGCCACGAGCGTGTATTCTTCGCCGAAAAAGGTGCCGTCTTCGCAGACCAGCGCGAGGCGGTCCACGTCAGGATCGACCACGATGCCGAGGTCGAATTTACCCTTCTTCATCATCCGCTCGATGTCGCGCAGGTGTTCGGGCAACGGCTCCGGATTGTGGGCAAAATCGCCGTCCGGCTCACAATGCAGTTTTTCGATGTTTTTCGGGTCCACGCCCAGCGCTTCGAGCAGCTGCGGCACGGCGAAACCGCCGGTGGAGTTCACGGCGTCCACCACGACCCGGAAATTGCGCGCCCGGATGGCGGCCACGTCCACGAGCGGCAGCGCCACCACGTCCTGAATATGGCGCCGCAGCGTCCCCTGCGACTGTTTCACCCGGCCCAGCTTCCCGACGGGCGCGAAGGCAAAGTCTTCGGCTTCCGCGATCTCCAACACCCGCGCGCCGTCGGCTTCGCTCAGGAATTCGCCCTGCCCGTTGAGCAGCTTCAGCGCGTTCCACTGCTTAGGGTTATGCGAGGCCGTCAGGATGATGCCGCCATGCGCTTTTTTGTAGCCCACGGCCATTTCCACCGTAGGCGTCGTGCTCAGGCCCACGTCGATGACGTGAATGCCAAGGCCTTGCAGGGTCGCGGCCACCAGTTTGCTGACCATCTCGCCGGACAGGCGCGCGTCGCGGCCCAGCACCACGGTAGGCGCCTCCAGCGTATCCGGCAACTGCCGCAGCAGCCACGTACCATAAGCGGCGGCGTACTTGACCACGTCCACCGGTGAAAGTCCTTCGCCCACGGCGCCACCTATCGTCCCCCGAATCCCTGAAATCGACTTGATTAATGCCACTGCTATGCTTGTTCCCTGGGGAAACCGTCCAAAATCAGAAAAAGAGAAGAATCGCCCGAACGACCGGAGGGTCTTCAAACGGGGCGCAAAAGTACGCATTGCGGGGCGGGCATCCGGCTAAAACGGAAACGTTGCCGGTGCAACGCCCTACCTTTGAACACGAATGAACCTGACTTCGCCCGACCGCCGCGCGGCCCAGCTCACCGCTTTTGGCCGCCTGCTCGACATTCTCGACACGCTGCGCGAGCAGTGCCCCTGGGACCGCAAGCAGACCCTCGAATCGCTCCGCCACCTCACGATTGAGGAAACCTACGAGCTGTCGGACGCCATTCTGCGCGCCGACCTGCCGGACCTGCAAAAGGAGCTCGGCGACGTGATGCTCCACTTGGTCTTCTACGCCCGCATTGCTGCCGAAAAAAGCGCCTTCGACATTGCCGACGTGCTGAACGCGCAGTGCGAGAAGCTGATTTTCCGCCACCCGCACATTTACGGCGACGTAAAGGCGGAAACCGAGGCCGACGTGAAACGCAACTGGGAGCAGCTCAAGCTTCAGGAAAAAGGCGCTACATCGGTGCTGGGCGGGGTGCCGGTTTCATTGCCGGCGCTGGTGAAAGCGATGCGCATTCAGGAGAAGGCGCGCGGCGCGGGGTTCGACTGGGACGAACGCGCCCAGGTCTGGGCTAAAGTGCAGGAGGAACTAGGCGAGTTCGAGCGGGAGTTCAACGCCCCGGACGCCCCCTTTGGCCAGGAGCTGACGGCCGAAGCCGCCGCCCGCGCCACCAACGAACTGGGCGACGTGCTGTTTTCGCTCATCAACTTCGCCCGTTTTCTGGGCCTGAACCCGGAGGAAGCGTTGGAACGAACCAATCGGAAGTTCATCCAACGGTTTCAGTACCTCGAAGCACAGGCGGCCGCCGAGGGCCGCCCGCTGCACGAGCTGACGCTGGCCGAGATGGAAGCGCACTGGCAGGCGGCCAAACAAAAAAATGCGGCCACGTAGGGGCAGCGGCGCGGCCGCGTTTCTACCCTGCTGACCAGGGCCACGAACGGTCTTTTTCGCCATCGATTGCCCCCGTTTTTCGTTTTTAATTGCGGATTTCGCGGCCCGTTCCGCAAATTCTGCTTTCGTTGCACAGCAAGCACGGCCTTGTGTGCGTTACTTCGCAGCCGCAACGTCCATCAGTTGCCAGTTTAGCAACGGTCGCTTAACCGATTTTCCGGCGCTCAGCGGCCCGCCGTTCCCCGTTTCACCCCCAAAACCTCCCAATTTTTTCAGTTCGATGGAAAATCCGAAGCCCACGACCGTCAAGAGCGCGGCTCCGACCAAACCTGCCGCCGCTCAGAGCGAAGGCCGCGCCGGCTCCATTTTCGCCACGATTGTGATTCCGGTCGCGTTCCTGGTTGCTTACCTCATCTATGCGTTCGTACTCGGCGCACCCAGCAACTTCCAGGGCGGCAACCCCGAGAACCACCCGCTGCCAGGTAATACCCTGGGGATCATCCACAAAGGAGGCGTAATCGTGCCGATCCTGCTGGGTCTGCTGATTATGATCATCACCTTCTCGATTGAGCGGGGCCTGACCCTGGCCAAAGCTGCCGGCACGAAAGGTATCGAGGAGTTCGTGCGCACCGTGCGTCAGCGCCTGGCTGCCAACGACACCAATGGCGCCATCGCCGCCTGCGACGCCCAGCAGGGTTCCGTAGCCAACGTGGTAAAAGCCGGCCTGAAGAAATATCAGGAAATGGAGCGTGACCAAACGATGGACAAAGACCAGAAGGTAGCCGCCATCCAGAAGGAAATCGAAGAAACGACGACCCTGGAACTGCCGATGCTGGAGAAAAACCTCGTCATCCTGTCCACCATCGCTTCGGTGGCCACGCTGGTCGGTCTGATCGGTACCGTACTCGGGATGATCAAGGCCTTCTCGGCCCTCGCCAACGCGGGTGCGCCGGATGCGGTAGCCCTTTCGACGGGGATTTCCGAGGCCCTGATCAACACGGCCCTGGGGATCGGCGGCTCGACGTTCGCCATCATCCTCTATAACTACTTCACCAGCAAGATCGATAGCCTAACCTACTCGATTGACGAGGCCGGCTTCTCGATTGCCCAGACCTTCGCTTCGCAGCACGGCTCGCGCGGCTGATCGAGCGGATGGGTTGATGCCCTGAGCAACTGATTGTTGAAGGCGTTGGTTACGCTGATTCCGGCATTGGGTGCCCGCCTTGGGCGCGCCGTGTGGAAAACAGCTCTGCCGTGCATCTTCTGGCTGTCAGCACCTGCCGGCATCAACCCATCCCTCTATCCCTGCATCAGCACCTTCGCTAATGCCAAAAGTAAAACCGCACCGCACCAAGCCGTCATTGGATATGACGCCGATGGTGGACCTGGCCTTTCTGCTGGTGACCTTCTTTATGCTCACCACCAAGTTCTCGCCGGAAGAAGTGATCGTGGTGGACACGCCGTCGTCCATTTCCGAAATCAAAGCGCCGGAATCAGATTTGGTCAAGATTCTGGTCGATAAAGACCAGCGCGTCTTTTTCGACATCGACGGCCAGACCACCCGCCGCAATGCCCTGCTCGCGATGGGCCGGAAGTACGGCCAGCAGTACAACGAAACACAGCTCCGGGCGTTTGCCCTGATGACGTCGTTCGGGGTGCCGATGGCCAACGTGGGGCAGTTCCTGAGCTACGACTCAGAAGGCCGCAAGGCCATTCAGCAACCCGGCATTCCGATGGACTCGGTGAATAACCAGCTTGGCGACTGGATTTTGCAGGCCCGCCTGGCGAACCCCAACGTGAAAGCTGCCATCAAAGGCGACAACGGCGCCAAAGCGCCGACGATCCAGCGCATCATCAAGGTGTTGCAGGAGAAGAAGGTCAACCGGTTCTACCTGGTGACCGATCAGGAGAATAAGCCGGTCATCTAACATTCTCACCGCTTTTCCGCGCGCAAACCGCGCCTAACAATGGCTGAAATTCAAGAAAAAGGCGGCGGCGGCAAGAAGAAAGGCCCCAAGAAACAGTCCACCAAGATCGATATGACGCCGATGGTGGACCTGGCGTTTCTGCTCCTGACCTTCTTTATGCTGACCACCACGTTCGCCAAGCCGAACGTGATGCAGATCAGTATGCCAGTGCCGCCCAAAGACGAAAAAGAGCAACCGCCGCTCAAGGAATCGAACGCGCTCACGGTGATTCTGGGGCCCGACGACAAGGTATTTTACTACGACGGGCTGTTCGCTTCGGACCGGGCCGATAACCTGAACCCGACCATCGTCACGACCGACTTTTCGGCTACCGGCCTGCGCAAGCACCTGCTGGAACGCCTGAAGATCGATAAAGCCGACGGCAAGGACAATCTGTTCGTGATGATCAAGTCGCTCAAAAACGCCCGCTACAAGAATATGGTGGACGTGCTGGACGAGATGAACATCACGGCCATCGGGGCTTACGCGCTGATCGACGATTTTACGCCGGAAGAAACTAAGTACATCAAGCAGCAGCTTGGTATCGACGTGACTGCTGGCGCTCCCACTGCCGCCGCGCCAACGGCGGCTCCGGCCGGCGCGGCGCCCCAAACCCCGTAATCGCCAATGGAAACTTCGGTAAAAGATTATTCGCGCGCGACTCTCAACGACATCGTGTTTGAGGGCCGCAACAAGGCCTACGGGGCTTTCGAGCTACGTAGCCTCTACGATAACCACGTGCTGCGTGCGGCCCTGATTGCGTTCCTGGGTTTTGCCCTAGCCGTGGCCTCGCCCAAGATCGTGGACCTGCTCACGCCCAAAGAGGAAGTGAAGGAGGTCAAGAAAATGATTTCCGTCAACGACCTGAAGGAACCGCCGCCCCTCGAAAACAAGCCCCCCCCCCCCCCCCCCCCCCCCCCCCCCCCCCGGCCCCCCCCCCCCCCCCCCCCCGAAAAGGAAGACAAATAAACCCCCCGCGGGGCAGAAGAAGAAAGGGGAGACAAAACAAAACGAAGAAATTAAAAAAAAGAGA
>JANPLI010000161.1:0-17524 GCA_031426455.1 Hymenobacteraceae bacterium
GGAAAAGTTGGCCGTAAGCAAGTCCAGGTCGCCGTCGCCGTCCACGTCGCCCACCGCCACGCTGGTGGGGTTGGTGCCCACGCTCACTTCGGGGTTGGTGGCCGGGGGCGCGAAGTTTCCGCTGCCGTCGTTGAGGCGCAGGCTCACCGTGCCGATGGCGTTGGTGTTGCTGTTGGCCGTGAGGAAGTCGAGGTCGCCGTCGCCGTCCACGTCGCCCACGGCCAAGCCGTAGGGGCTGACACCCACGGGCACGTTGGGGTTGGTGGCCGGGGGCGCAAAGTTGCCCATACCGTTGTTGAGGCGCACGCTCACCGTGCTGCCGCCGCGGTTGACCGCCAGCAGGTCGAGGTCGCCGTCGCCGTCCACGTCGCCCACCGCCACACTTTGCGGGTTGAGGCCCACGGCGGGGTTGGGGTTGGTGGCCGGGGTCGTGAAGTTGCCCGCGCCGTCGT
Source organism: Hymenobacteraceae bacterium (assembly GCA_031426455.1). Lineage (GTDB taxonomy): Bacteria > Bacteroidota > Bacteroidia > Cytophagales > Hymenobacteraceae > JANNMJ01. The sequence goes on from JANPLI010000161.1 coordinate 453, forward strand.
TGAGGCGCACACTCACCGTGTTGCTGGAAAAGTTGGCCGTAAGCAAGTCCAGGTCGCCGTCGCCGTCCACGTCGCCCACCGCCACGCTGGTGGGGTTGGTGCCCACGCTCACTTCGGGGTTGGTGGCTGGGGCCGAGAAGTTGCCCGTGCCGTTGTTGAGCCGCACGCTCACCGTGTTGGCGTCGCGGTTGGCCGCGAGCAGGTCCAGGTCGCCGTCGCCGTCCACGTCGCCCACCGCCACGCTGGCAGGAGTGCTGCCCACGGCGGGGTTGGCGTTGGTGGCCGGGGCCACGAAGTTGCCCCGCCCCGTGCCGCCGGTGGCCGCCGTGAACTGCGCCACCTGCCCCCGCGCCAGCGTGGCGCCGTTGGTGGCCGTGGCGGCGGCGGTGGCCGTCACCAGCACCGTTTCCCCCGGCCGGAAATCAGTTGTCGGGTTGAAGGTGACGGCCGAGCCGCTCACCGTAGCCGCCCCGCCGCTCGTGCCGAACATCAGCCCGCCGCGCTGCTGGCTGAACACGCGCACCGCCTGCTGGGTGGCGGTGGTGTTCTGCAAGGGTTGGGAGAAGGTCACGGCCACGTCGCTGGTGCGCGCGGCGTTGCGCAGGTTGCGCGTCGGCGAGAGGGCCGAAATGGTCATCGCGGGCGGCCGGTTGAAGCGCACGCTCAGGCTGCCGGGGCTGTTTTCCTCGGCCACCACCAGGTCCACGTCGCCGTCGCCGTCGAGGTCGCCCAGGGCCACTTGGCGGGGGTTGTTGCTCAGGGCCAGGTCGGGGCCGGCGCTGGCAAAGGTGCCGCTGCCGGTGTTGAGACGCAGGCTCAGGGTGCCGCTGTCGCTGTTGGGCACCAGCAGGTCGAGGTCGCCGTCGGCGTCCACGTCGGCCAGGGCCAGGTAGTAGGGGCTGGCCCCGGTGGTCAGGCTGCTGCCGTTGTCGAAGGGGCCCGGCACGCCGGTGCCGTCGCCGCCGTTGAGCAACACGCGCACCGCGCCGCCCGCGCTGCGGGTGGCGGCCAGCAGGTCGAGGTCGCCGTCGCCGTCCACGTCGCCCAGCGCCAGGCCGCGCAGGTCGGGGCCGGGGGCCAGGTCGGCGCCGTTGCTGAAGGTGCCGGTGTTGCTGCCCGTGGCGTCGCCGCCGTTCAGGCGCAGGCACACGGCCCCGGTGGGGCCGTCGGCGGTGGCCAGCAGGTCCACGTCGCCGTCGTGGTCCACGTCGCCCAGGGCGATGCCGGCGGGGCTGCCGGGCAGGGCCAGGTCGGCGGGGCCGTTGGCAAAAATGCCGGTGTTGCTGCCGCTGGCATCGCCGCCGTTGAGGCGAATGCGCACGGCGTTGTCCGAGTAGCAGGCCACGGCCAGGTCGAGGTCGCCGTCGCCGTCCACGTCGGCCAGGGCCAGGGCGTAGGCCCCGTTGCCGATGGCCAGGGTGCCGTTGGCGGCCACGGCGGGTAGGGCAAAGGTGCCGGTGCCGGTGTTCAGGCGCAGGCTCACGCTGCTGCCGAAATAGTTGGCCGTGAGCAGGTCGAGGTCGCCGTCGCCGTCCACGTCGGCCAGGGCCACCTGGGCGGGGCCGCCGCCCACGGGCACGTCGGAGCCGCCCGAGAAGGTGCCGGTGTTGCTGCCGCTGGCATCGCCGCCGTTGAGGCGCACGCTGGCCAGGTTGTTATCGAAGCTCACGCTCACCGCGTCGAGGTCGCCGTCGTTGTCCACGTCGCCCAGGGCCACGCCCACGGCGTTGGGGCCCACGGCCGGGGCCGCCCCCGCGCCGGGCTGGAAATTGCCGCGCCCCGTGCCGCCGGTGGCAGCCGTAAACTGCGCCACCTGCCCCCGCGCCAGCGTCGCCCCGCCCGTGCTGGTGGCGGCCGGGGTAGTCGTCACGAACACCGTCTCGCCGGGCTTGAAGTTGTTCGTCGGGTTGAAGGTGACGGTCGAGCCGCTGACCGAAGCCGCGCCGCGCGTCGAGCCGAACATCAGCCCGCCGCGCTGCTGGCTGAATACCCGCACCGCCTGCTGGGTGGCGGCGGTGTTTTGCAAGGGCTGGGAGAAGGTCACGGCCACGTCGCTGGTGCGCGCCGCGTTGCGCAGGTTGCGCGTCGGCGAGAGGGCCGAAATGGTCATCGTCGGCACGGTCACGGTGAAGGCCACGCCGTTGGACGTGCCGCCGGGCGTCGTGATCGTCACGTTACCCGTGGTGGCGCCCGCCGGTACGGTGGCCGTGGCGGTGGTGGCATTGGTTACGCTGAAAGTCACGGCCGTCGTGCCGTTGAAGCTCACGCCCGTGGCGCCGGTAAAGCCCGTGCCTGTCAGCGTGATGCTCGCGCCGACCGCCCCGCTCGTGGGGTTGAGGCTGCTGAGGGTAGGCGCGAAGGTGAACACCACCCGGCCCGCGCCGCCCAAGCCACCCGTGCTGCTATTGCCGGCGCCGCCACCGCCGCCACCGGGCGCGCTGCCGGGGGTGCCGGGTTGGCCGGGCGCACCGCCCGAACCACCCGCGCCACCGCTCGGCCCGCCGCCATTACCGCCGTTGCCGCCGGTATTGCCACTGTTTGCCGCGCCGTTGGCGCCAGCCACGGCCCCTATGGTGGGTAGCGAATTAGCCACGCTGCCGCCGGTGCTGACGCCGCCGCGCGCGCCGCCCGCCGCCCGCAGCACGTCGCTGCCGCCGGTGGTTGCCACGGTGCTGGCCACGCCGTCGCCGTTGGTGCTGCCGCTGCCGCCAGGGCCGGCCGTCACCACATAGGCTGTGCCGGGGCTGAGGGCCGTCGTGGCGTAGGCGCCGCCGCCGCCGCCCGCTCCGGCGCTGATGCCGATGTTGCCGCGCCCGCCGCCGCCCCAGCCCTGGGCCACCACGCCGGCGCCGGCCGGTACCACCACGAGCTGCATCCGGTTGTCGAGCGTGGTTTGCGTCTGGGTCAGCTCCACTGGGGTCAGTTCCGCCGAGAGGGCCAGCACGTTCAGCACGCCGCTACCACCGGTATTGGTCACGGCGACGCGGGTCAGGGGCTTGGTCTGGTTGGCGAGCGCTACGTCCACCGCGATTTCGTAGAGGCGCGGGTTGCCGCCGCTGGTGTTGTCGGGAGCCTGATTGGCCGTAGTAGTTCGCGCCACCCGGTCAAAGCCTGCCAGAGCAGCGCCGCTGCCGCCGAGCCAGTTGTTCACCGTCAGGCCGGTCACGACCTGCGTCGAGTTGTCGGCGAAGGTGAGCGTCAAGCTCATCGTGGTGGCCGAACCGCCCGATGCCGCCAGCACGAAGAGCGTCCGGGTTACGGCGGGAGTACCCAGCGTCAGAGTGCCGCTGCCGCTGCTGGTTAGCCGTAGTGCGTTGATGGTGAAGTAAGGGGCTAGCTGGTAGGGCAGGCCGGTGGTGACGGCGCTGCTGAACTGCCCGCCCACGGGAAGCCCCCTCGGGGCCGTAGTACCGGTGTAGCCGCGCTCGTAGAGCACGAAGCCCGGCGAGCCGCCGTCGAAGCTGGCGGTGGTCAGGGCCGCTGGCGACAAGCCCCCCAGGTTATTCACCACGTCGTCGTTGAAGCCCGCCGCGATGGCGAGTGCCCGGTACACGCCCGGCTCGCGGAGGATGACCGTGGCCGTGGCGGTCTGGCCGCTGTTGTCGGTCACGGTCACGGTGTAAGTGCCGGCCGGCAGGTTGGTGGCCGTAGCGGCGGTTTGCACCGGACTGGTGTTCCAGCTATACCCGTAAGGACCGACACCGCCCGCCGCGCTCGCCGTGGCCGTGCCATTGGTGCCGCCGATGGTGGACGGATTGGCCTGGCTGCTGATGCTGACCGTCAGTGGCTCGATGACGGTGAAGCCCACGCCGTTAGAGGTGCCGCCTACCGTCGTAATCGTCACGTTGCCGGTGCTGGCTCCGGCGGGCACGGTGGCCGTGGCGGTGGTGGCGGTGGTGGCGCTGAACGTGACGGCCGCCGTGCCGTTGAAGCTCACGCCCGTGGCGCCGGTGAAGTTGGTGCCCGTTAGCGTAATGCTCGTACCCGCTGGCCCGCTGTTCGGGTTCAGGGTACTGAGGGTCGGCGCGGGCGCTTGGTTGAGCCGCACGGCCACGGTCGTGCCGCCGCCGATGGCCAGGTCCACGTCGCCGTCGCTGTCCACGTCGGCCAGGGCCGGGAAACCGGCCACCGCGAGCGTACCGCCGGTGCCGGGGACGCTGAACACGCCGCTGCCGTTGTTGAGGCGCACCGACGTGGCGGCGTTGCCGCTGCCCACCAGGTCCAGGTCGCCGTCCCCGTCCACGTCGGCCAGCGCCACGTAGGTCACGACGCTCGCCACGGCCACTTCCCCGTTGGCCGCAATGGCCGGCGGGGCGAAGGTGCCGCTGCCGTTGTTGAAGCGCACGCTCACCGTGCCGGCCCCCTGGTTGGCCGTCACCAGATCCAGGTCGCCGTCGCCGTCCACGTCGCCCGTCGCCAGGTGGAAGGGCTGGGTGCCCACGGCCACCTGCTGGCTACCCGATAAGTTGCCCGCCCCGTCGTTCACCCGCACGCTCACGGTGTTGCTCTGGAAGTAGTTGGCCGTCAGCATATCCAGGTCGCCGTCGTTGTCCACGTCGGCCATTCCCACGGCAATGGCGAAGTTGATGCCGCTCACGGTAGAAGCCAGCGTGAAGTTGGCGCTACCGCCGTTCACGAACTCCTGCACCCCGTTGCCCACCGTCACCAGCAAATCCTGGTCGCTGTCGCCGTCGAGGTCGCCCACGGCCACCCAGCGCGGGCTGGTCGCGGTGGTCAGGGTCGAGACGGCGAAGCTGCCCGCGCCGTTGTTGAGGCCCAGGCTCACGGTGGTGCCGTTGGCGCTGGTCCCGTAGTTGGCTGTCACAAAGTCCAGGTCGCCGTCGCCGTCGAGGTCGGCCAGCGCCACCGTTACGGGGTTGCCCGCTACAGTGGCGGTGGTGGCCGGGTTGTAGGTGCCGCTGCCGGTGCCCGTCGCCACGCTCACGGTGGTGGCGGTGTAGTTGGCCGTGACCAGGTCCAGAATGCCGTCGCCGTTCACGTCGCCCAGCGCGACGCCGTTGATGCCGGTGCCCACCGTGGGCGTGCTGCCCCCGCCGAACACGCCCACGCCCGTGCCGCCCGTGGCGGCCGTGAATTCGTGCACCTGCCCGCGCGCCAGCGTCGCGCCGCCCGTGCTGGTGGCGGCGCTGGTGGTCGTTACCCGCAGCGTTTCGCCGGGCTTGAAATCCGTGGTGGGGTTGAAGGTGATGGTCGAGCCGCTCACCGTGGCCGCGCCGCCCTGGGTGCCGCTCATCCGCCCGCCGCGCTGCTGGCTGAACACCCGCACCGCGCCCGCCGTGGCGGCCGTGTTCGCCAGCGACTGGTTGAAGGTCACGGCCACGTCGGTGGCGCGCGGGGCGTTGTGCAGGTTGCGGGCGGGGTCCAGGGCCGTGATCGCGAACGGCGGCACCGGATTGAAGCGGACGCTCACCGTTTTGCTGGAGTAGTTGGCCGTGAACAGGTCGAGGGCGCCGTCGGCGTTCAGGTCGGCCAGGGCCACGCTCTGCGGCAAATCGCCCACGGCCACGGTGGTGGTCACGAAGGTGGTGCCGCCGCCGGTGTTGCGCAGGACGTTCACCAGGTCGTTGTCTTTACTGACCGCCAGGATGTCGAGGTCGCCGTCGGCGTCCACGTCGGCCAGCGCCACGCTACTGGCGCTGTTGAGACTGGGGTCGGCGCCGCCCGAAAAATTGCCCGCCCCGTCGTTGAAGCGAATGCTGAGCGAGTTGCCGCTGCGGTTGGCCGTCACCAGATCGAGGTGGCCGTCGCCGTTCATATCGCCCAGCGCCACGCCCAGCGGGTTGCTGCCCACGGGCAGGTTGGTGCCGCCCCCGAATACGCCGCTGCCGTTGTTGAAGCGGATACTGGCCGTGTTGCCGATCTGGTTGGCCGTCACCAGGTCGAGGTCGCCGTCCGCATCCAGGTCGCCCAGCACCACGGTGCCGGCGCCGGAGCCCGTGGCGTAGTCGGCGCCGCCCGAGAACGCCCCGCTGCCGTTGTTGAAGCGGATGCTGGCCGAGTTGCCGATGGCGTTGGCCGTCACCACGTCCAGGTCGCCGTCGCCGTCTACGTCGCCCACGGCTACGCTGTAGGTGCCGCTGCCCGTCCCGTAGTCGCCGCCGCCCCCGAACGTGCCGCTGCCGTTGTTCAGGCGGACGCTCACCGAGTTGCCGAAATAGTTGGGCGTGAGCAGGTCGAGGTCGCCGTCGCCGTCCACGTCGCCCAGGGCCAGGCCCCGCGGGCTGCCGCCTACGGATACGGTAGTGATGGCTCCGAAGGCGCCGCTGCCGTTGTTGAGGCGGATGCCGACGTTGCTGTCGTTGCCGTTGAGTACGAGCAGGTCGCGCTGGCCGTCGACGTTTACGTCGCCGGCCAGCGCGATGTCCGGGCCGTTGCCGGTGGCGTACTCCACGGCGCCCGCGAAGGCGCCCGTGCCGGCCAGAGCGGCCACCGTGAACTGGTGGACGTAGCCGCGCGGCAGCGTGGCGCCGGTAGCGGCGGCGCTGATGGTAGGAGTGGTGGTGACGAACACCGTCTCGCCGGGCCGGAAGTCGAGGGCGGGGTTGAGCGTGATGGTCGCGCCGCTGACCGAAGCCGCGCCGCCCTGCCCGCCGAAGCGCAGCCCGCCGCGCTGCTGACTGAACGCCCGCACGGCCAGCGGCGCGGCGCCGGTGGCTTGCAGCGCCTGCGAAAACGTGACGGCCACGTCGGCCACCGCCGCCGCGCCGCGCGCGTTGCGGGCCGGCGCCAGGGCCGTCACCGTCAGCGGCGGCGTCGTCACCGTGAAGGTCAGGCCGTTGCTGGTGCCGTTCGGCGTCGTGATCGTCACCGGACCGGTGCTGGCGCCGGTGGGCACGGTGGCCGTGGCGGTGGTGGCGCCGCTGACGCTGAACGTGGCCGCCACGCCGTTGAAGCTGACGGCGGTGGCGCCGGTGAAGTCGGTGCCCGTCAGCCCGACGCTGCTGCCTATCGCGCCGCTGGCGGGGCTGAGGCCAGTGAGGGTCGGCCCGCAGACGGCCGACAGCGTGAACGCGCCGCGCGCGCCGCCGTCGCCGCTCACGAAGAGGTAGTAGGTGGCGCCGGCGGCGGTCGTGAACGTCACCTGCGACGCCTGATTGCTGCCGTTGGCGATGTCGTCGTTGGCCGTCAGGCAGACCAGCGCCCCGCAGGTGCCCTGGTACACGAAGAGCTTGGTGTCGTAGTTGGTGGTGCCGCCCTCGGTGGTGGCCGTGACCACCGCGCCGGTGCCGGCGAGCTGCACCCACACCCCGCCCGACGCGGCCTCAACCGTGACGCCGTTGCAGGAGCCGGTGGGGTCGTTGGTGCTGGTGGAGCCGACGGTGGAGCCGGCCACGGGCGCGCCGCAGGTCAGCACCGGCAGCGGGTCGGTACACTGGTCACCCTCGATCACGTAGAAGATGGCCCCGCTGGCGGCCGTGCCCAGCGGCGTCGTCACGCTAATAGCGCCCGACGTAGCACCCGCCGGCACGGTGGCCGTCAGGGTGGCGTCGTCGGTCACGCTGAAAACCGCGGCGGGTACCCCGGTGAAGCCCACGGCGGTGGCGCCCGTAAAGCCCGTGCCGCTGACCGTGACGCTGGTGCCCACCCCGCCCACGTTGGGCGTGAACGACGCAATCGTCGGCGCCCCCGGCACCACGAACGGCGCGCTGCTGGCAACGGTACCGGCCGCGGCGGTCACGGCGATCAGGCCCGTGGTGGCGCCCGCCGGCACGGTGGCCGTCACGCTGGTGGCGGTGTTGGCGGTGATGGACGCCGACGCCACCCCGTTGAAGCGCACCGCGCTGACGCCCGTCAGGTTCGTGCCGCTGATCTGGACGCTGGTGCCCGCGCCGCCCGTAGTGGGCGTGAAGCCCGTGATGGTGGGCGTGGAGGTGCCGGCCGTGATGGTGAAGTCGGCGTTCGAGAGGTCGAAGAAGTAGTTGTCGGCCGCTTCCACCAGGATGCGCGCCGTGGTGGTGGGCAGGTTCGGGATGGTGACGCTCGCCGCGCCGTCGTTGGCTTCGGCGGCGGCCAGCACCGTGGGGAAGGTCAGGCCGCCATCGGTGGACAGACGGATATTGACCCTGGCGCACGCGATGGGCGCCGTGGTGGTGTTGGTGTTGATCCAGGTGATGGTCTGGGTCGAGCCGCCCGCGTAGCTGACGGCCGTGTTCGGGGCCGTCACGGCGAAGGCGGCGCCCGCCACCGTGTTGAGCGTCACGAGGTCGCTCTGTTGCACGCCGCCGCCGCCGGCGCGGTTGTCGCGCGCGGTGCAGCGGAAGGTGAGGATGCGCGCCACCGTGGGCAGCGCCTCGCCCAGCACGGTGGTGCCGGTGCGGTATTCGGCCAGGCGCGGAAAGAAGCGCGTAGGCGAAGCGACGGGCGCGAACGAGCGAAAAATCGGCCCGTTGACGAGGGCCGTGGTGCCCTGTGGGGCGTCGGTGGTGGCGCCCAGGTCCATTTGTTCCCAGCCGTAGGTCAGCGGGTCGCCGTCGGGGTCGGTGACGGCGGCCGTCAGGCGGAAGGCCGTGTTAACGGGAATGCTGGCGGCCGCGAGCGGCCCGGCGAAGACCGGCCCGGTGTTGCCGGTGGCCGTGGTGGCCGCGCAGGACGTGGTGCTGATGAAGGTGTTCATCTTTTCCAGCGAGCCGCCGTGGAAGTAAGGGTCGGCGTTGGTTTGCAGGTTGTTGGCGCCGCAGATGCCGGCGTAGGCCATAATGGTCGAGCCGCTGCCCGGCTCCCAGGCCTCGGCGCCGGTGCGGTTGCCGCCGCACGAGCTGGTGCTGGCGTTGAAGGAGTGAAGGGCGCCGAACTGGTGGCCCATCTCGTGGGCCAGAATATTGATATCGAACGCGTCGCCCACCGGCGCCGACCGGCCCGTCACGGCCAGCGCCTTACGCGAATCATCGCACACCACGCCCACGTACGCCAGGCCGCCGCCGCCGGTGATGAACAGGTGGCCGATGTCGTAGTTGGCCGCCCCGATGACGGCGGTGATGTTGGTCTGGTTGGTATCGATATCGTCGTCGGTGTTGTTGGAGTAGGGGTCGGTGGCGGCGTTGGTGTAGATGAGGCTGGTGTTGTTGGCCACCAGCGTCATACGCACGGCCAGTTCTTTTTCAAACACGCCCACCACGCGGTTCACGCTCGTCACGATGGCGGCCTGCGCCCCGCTCACGGTGCCGCCGAAAAAGGCGGTGTACTCGCCGGTGGCGGCCACGGCCAGCCGGTAGGTCCGCAGCGTGGGGCCGGACGTGGCCCGCAGCGCGCCGCCCCCCGCCGCCAGCACCGGGGCCAGGCGGACGGCGGCGGCGGCCTGATCGGCTTCGCTTACACCGCAACCGGGCGCCGCGCCGCCCCCCGCCGGGCGCGTGAGGTCCTGCCGCCAGTAGCTGAGGGTACCCGCGCCGGGCTGCCCGGCCGTCACGGGGTCGAGGTAAAAAGTGCGGCCCGGCTCCCGGCTCAGCACCTGGGCGTGGAAGCCCTGCGGCGTGAGGTCGGCGCGCAGCGTGGCGGTGGGGTCGTCGAGGCCCTGCCCCACGTAGGTGTGGATGCCCGGAAACTGCGCCGCCAGCCCGGCTTCCATCACGGGCGCTTCGCGCACCGCGAAGCGGGCGGTGCCGCCGTCCGGGGTGGGCAGGGCCAGCACCAGCGGCGCGGCGCCGGCCGCGCCTTCCAGCGGCGCCTGCGCCAGGGTGGCCTCCAACGCGGCGGCGGAAGCCGTGACGGGGCGGAAGGCCGCCAGCCGGCCGGCCCAGACCGAACCGGCTACGGCGGCCCGCGCGGCGGGCGCGTCAGTCCAGGGCGTGGCGGCCCGCCGGGCCGTGAGTTGAGCAGTAGGTTGGGCGCGGGCCAGCGGCGCGGCGCCAAGCACCGCCAGCAGGGGCAGCAGCCGCAGGGCGCTCACCCACGGGCGGCGGTTGCGGCGGGGAAGCGGGAGAACCGGGTGTGGCATACAGCGGACGAGGGGGGATAAGGTGAGCGCCCGCCCCGCCCCACGGGGCACCGGCTGGCAGCGCACAAAAGTCCCCGTCGGGCGGCCCGGCCGCCATCCCGGCCGTGTACCCATTTTGGGGGTAGTCGCCCGATTTTTTTGCGCGGACCGCTTACCCCCAAAATGGGTACACGCGCTGGCGGTTGCCGTGTCGACTGGTGCCGTCCTTTGCGGCGCTGGTAGCCACGACGCGGCCGACGCGGCCGTATCGGCGCGCCGGTACTCGCGGCGCTCCCGCATCTGCCCTCTTCTTTTCATCCTCCGGTTATGTCATCTATCCGCTTGGCCATCGTCGAAGACGACCCCGACATCCGCGGGCTGGTGTATCGATTTATGCGGCGTCAGCCCGACATTGCCTGCGTCATCGTGGCCGACTCGGTGGAAGACTTTCTGCGCCAGCTCCCCGACGCGCTCCCGCCACAAGTCATTCTGCTCGACATCGGTCTGCCGGGCATCAACGGCGTAGAGGCCCTGCCGGTCATCACCGCGCGCCTCCCCGGCGTGGAGATTCTGATGCACACCATCTTCGAAGACCCCGACCATATTTACAACGCGCTGTGCCGGGGGGCCACCGGGTACGTGCTCAAGAACACGCCCCTGCCGCAGCTCAAGGACGCCATCGCGGACGTGATGCAGGGCGGCGCGCCGATGTCGCGGGCCGTAGCGCGGCGGGTACTCCATCACTTCAAGCCCACCCCCACTAGCCAGCCCGACATTCTGAGCGAGCGCGAGAAGGCGATTCTGGATGCCCTCGTCCAGGGCCGCTCCGACAAGCAGATGGCCGTGCTTTTCGACCTGATGCCCGAAACGGTGCGCTCCTACGTCAAGCGCATCTACAAGAAGCTGCACGTCACCGAAGGCCGCACCGAGCTGATCCGGCGAGCCGAGCGGGGGGAGTTGTGAGTTTCGAGTTTCGAGTGGCGAGTGGCGCGTTTCGGGGGGCACTTGTAGCTTGCGCGGGCTTTTGGGCGGCTCCTTTTCAATGATAAAGCGTTTTGAAGACCTGCGCGCCTGGCAATTGGCACGGGTGCATTCCCAGGCGATAACAACGCTGTGTCGGAGCGAGCCGATGCGTCGTGATTTTGGACTGATTGACCAGATCAGTCGCGCCGTCGGCTCTGTTATGGACAACCTTGCGGAAGGGTTTGATCGAGGAAGCCGCGGGGAGTTTCGGCAGTTTCTGGGGTATGCCAAAGGCTCGACGGGCGAAGTTCGCTCCCAGCTATACCGTGCTGCTGACCGCGGCTATCTGGATCCTGCTACACTCGAAACCCTGCTACAACAAAACGACGAGATTTCCCGCATCATCAGGGGATTGATTGACTCCACGAACACAAGCCCGTTTCAGGGTAGCCGCTACCCGAAGGATTCGCCCAACTCAACCAGATAGAGCGGTTTCGGACCTGGTGTACGGTCTCATCCGGAAGGGTAACCCCTACGGGGTCGCCAGGGCAGATGATCACGGGTATTCTACCGAACGGTGACCCCCTACGGGGTCGCGTACACTGACGCCGAAACTTCTCTAAGCTCCCACTTACTGCGCCCCTCGAAACGCGCCCCTCGCCCCTCGAAACTCGAAACGCGCCACTCGAAACGCGCAACCCGCCCCTATCCCTTCACTCGCAAACTCACCTGAAACCCCGGCTCCCCGTCCGGCCGCGCGCCGGTGCGCAGGGTGCCGTCAATCGCTTTAGCGCGGTCGGCCATACTGCGCAGGCCCATTCCGGCGCGGCTGCCAGCGGTGGTCGTGGGCTGGCCATCGTCGGTGACTTCGAGTACGAAAAAACGGCCGTCGCGCACCAGCCGGACCCCGAGCGTAGTCGCCGATTTGGCGTGGCGGATGACATTCGTGACGGCTTCTTTGAACACCAGATAGATGTGGTTGCGCACCACGGGCCGCAACGCCTGAAGCTTCGTCAGCGGGTCGGCCTCGAACGAATGCCGCAGGCCGGCGGCCGGGGCAATCTGGTCGAGGTGGTCTTCCATTCGGTCGAGGAGGGCCTGCACCGAGTCGGCGCGCGAGTCGATGCTCCAGACCACATCGCGCAGCGCCTGCACGGCGGCGCGGCTGTTGAGCAGCAGGCGCGTGGCGAGCTGCTGGGCCGTTGGTTCATCGGGGGCGTCATCCATCAGGTCCTCGGGGTGTTGCAGCGCTTCGGCCATCAGACTGACCTTGGCCAACAGCCCGCCCACATCGTCGTGCAGGTTGGCGGCCAGCTCGTCGCGCAGGCGCGCCTCGCGCCGCGCGCGGCGGCCTTGCAGCCAGAACACGCCGTAGCCCGCCGCCATCAGCGCCAGCGCCGCCAGCCCCCACACGACCGGGTGCAGCCACCACACGCGGGCTACCTGAAGCGGGAGCCGCAGGAGGTTGGCCGCCGATTGCCCGGTGCTGGTTTCGGCCCGGATCTCGACGGTATAATCGCCGGCGGCCAGCCCTTGCAGCACCAGGCGGCGGGTCGTGGGCTGCCAGGCGGGCAGCGGCGCGGCACCGTCGTGGGCCGGCCGCAGCCGGTAGGCATAGTGCGTGAGGTCCGGCGTGAGCAGGTCGGTGAGGGCGAGGCGGATTTCGACGAAGTCGGTCGGGCGGGCGCCCAGTTGCAGGGCGGGCACTGGAGCACCCGCCAGCAACGGCCGCGGCACGGGCGACGGGTCGTCGCGCGCACGGCCGTTCGCTTCGGCCCAGGCCGTGGCCAGCAGCCGGATCGCCCGTTTGCGGTCTTCTTCCGACTGGCCCATCGTCGTAGGTGCCACCTGAAACACGCCCCCCACGCCGCCAAACAGCAGCGCGCCGGTGCGGGGGTCGGCGTAGGCAGAATTCCGGTTCATCTCGGCTACGGTCACCCCGGCCGACGGCCCGAAAACGGCCAACCGCTGCTGCGCGAGGTCGTAGCGAATCAGCCCGGCGTAGGTGCCGGCCCATACCGTGCCGTCGGGCCGCACCAGAAGGGTGGCCACCGTGGTCGAGGGCAGTCCATCGGCCGTGGCGAGCTGCTGCACCAGGCCGCGCCGCGCGTCCACGAGCAGCAGGCCGTCGGCGCGGGTGCCCACCCACGCCCGGCCCGGCCCGGCGACGGCCACGCACAGCAGATCTTCGGTGGGCAGCGGACGCAGCGCACCGAGGCCGCCTACCCGCCGCAGCTCGCCGGTGGCGGGCCGAAGGCGGTAAAGCCCCTGCTGGGTAGCCAGCCAGAGGTGGCCGGTGACGGAGTCGGCGGCCAGGTCCAGGATGTTCAACCGGCGCAGGACTTCGCCCGGCCCTGCCTGGCCCGCCGGGCCGGGCGGCTGGTAGCGCCGTACGCATTGCCGGCGCAGGTCGAGCAGGAACAAGCCGCTGTCGGTGCCGCCCCAGACGCGCCCCCTGGGGTATTCGAGCAGCGCCAGAAACCGCGCGGGGCGGTGGCGCTCGCCGGAAACCAAGGGCAGCCGCCGGCACGCCCGCGCGGGCAGATCGAGCACCGAGAACCCGATGTCCTCCTCGGCCACCACGGTAGCGAGGGGGGGCGTGTGCGTCGTCAGCACGTCGTAGAGCGTCGGAAACTGGAAGGTAGAGCGTTGATCGGCCAGTCCGCCGGTCAGGAGCGGGAGTTTCGTGTACAGCTGCAACAGGTGGCGCACGGGCGCACGGGGCGAGTCGGCGGCCTGCACGAAAGGCCCGTCGTACGTCCCCAACAGAAGCCGTCCATCGGCCAGCCGCGTGATGCCGCGCATACTCGGCACCACCTGGCCGTTGGCCTGCGTCAGGCTCCGCACCGCCCGGGGCGCAGCCGTGCGGCGCTTATACACCCCTCGCCAGGCCCGCGAATAGAGCCACTGCACCCCGAGGCCGTCGCGGTACACCACCAGCGACTGCCGGTAGGGGTCCGTCGTTTCGCCCAGGCGCACACTGTCGATCAGCACCGCGCCCGTGTGCGGGCCGCGCACGGTCATTTGCACGTAGTGATGCTGCGAGACCCATTCGTACGCGCTGTCGGAGCGGATGGCGGCGGGCAGGAAATTGTCGGAGACGTCGGCCCGCAGCCACCGCCGGATTTCGCGGAGCTGGTTGCCGGCCGTGACCTCATAGCGCGTGTTGGCGCTGAAAACCTGCAGCGGGGCGGTGCCGGGCACCGGCAGCACCACGAAACGGGTGGGCACGTACTGGCGCACCGCACCGGTGGGGCCGACCCGCGCCAGGCCGGGCAGCCCCATCCGTTCCTGGTGCCGGAGGGGGTCGATGTAGCGCGTTTCGGCAAACGAAACCCAGACACCCGCCGCCGTGCCGTCGGGCTGAAACTGGAACCCGACCCCGGGCAGAAGCCGCCGACTGATCAAACGCCCGCCGCGGGCGGCGTCGAGCACCACCGTACTGCCGTCGCCGCAGCTCACCCACAGGTGCCCCGCACGCGGGTGCTGGAAAAGCCGGATCACGGTCGGCGGCGCGGCGCGCGCATCCCCGGACAAGGCCACACGCCGCAACGTACCCGTGCGCAGCGTCAGGCAGAACAACCCCGCGTCGGCCCCGATCCATAGCTGGCCGGTTGGGTCGAGGCAGAGCGTCGAAACCATCCCTTTGGGCGCCGTCACGCTGGTGGGGCGCGTCAGCCGGGTGAGCGGCACCAGTTCGTAACCATCGTAGCGAAATACGCCCTCGTCGGTGGCGATCCACTGGTAGCCCACCGGGTCGGTGAGGAGCTGCCGGATGAGGAGCTGACTCAGAATGGGGTCGCGCTGCCACGGCTCGGCAATGGCGGGTACGGCGGCCAGCAGCCCCAACAGCCCAACAGCAACCCGAAGCAGGGGGAGCAAAAAGAAGCGTACCACGGGGCCAAATGTAGTCCCGTCTTCTCCTTCTACAGATTAAGCGCAGATCCGTATTTGCCTGCCGCGTCCGTGCCGGCCGTGCCGGCCGTGCCGGCCGCAGGGGCACCGCTGTTGCGGGCATCTCCGGCGGTGATTGTTGCGCCGGCGGCTTTGGCGCCGCGCAGGTTCGTACCCGTCACCGTGACGGGCGCGCCCGGTGCGCCCCCGCCAGGCACCGGCATCGACTCCGGCCGGCCAGCGAATAGCCGGCCGCCCCCTTATCATTGCTTTCTCATTTGATTACAACGCTTACCGCCCCCTTCCCTGCTGTGTCGGCCTACGCTTCCTTCCACGACGACCTCGGCCTTGATCGCGCCCTGGGTCTGACCGACAATGCCCGGCAGGCCATTGCGTTTCTGGAACAGGCCACGGTGTAATAGCTTGCCCGCCCCCTCGATTGGAGACAACCCTAAATGTAAACCTACCCCCAATGTCCACCACGCCCGCCGAAGATTTCCGCTACCCCGACAAGCGCAAGAACATCCCCGCCGCCGGCCTCGCCGCGCAGGGCAAAGTAAAAGAAGTACCTAAGCAGCAGTTTGCCTACGATCCGCACCTGCCGCCGAAGTTGCGCTTCGACGGCACAGGTGCCGCCGATAAGCTGCCCGAACTGCTAGCCGCCGCCACCCAACGGCCGCTCACGCCCGACGAAGCCCAGTTGCTGACCGATGCCCTGCGCAATCGCCAGCCGTGGCTCGAATGGGCGGGCAAAAAGGAGAAAAAAGGCTTCGCTGTGGACCCCGTGGCGCTGCACGTGCACGAGCGGCTGGCGGCCCGCGCCATTCTGGCCGCCGCCGCCCGGCAAGATGTCCAGCGGTCGCTGTTTGCCGAGCCGGAGTTGCCCTACCAGCAGGCGGTGAAGTTCTACGAGCACGACGTGGACTGGGCCAACCGCCTCATCCTCGGCGATTCGTTACAGGTGATGACCTCGCTGGCCTACCGCGAGCAGCTGGCCGGGCAGGTGCAGATGATCTACTTCGACCCGCCCTACGGCATCAAGTTCGGCTCGAACTTCCAGCCCGAAGTGGGCAAGCGCGACGTGAAGGACAAGGACTCGGACCTGACCCGCGAACCCGAAATGGTGCGCGCCTACCGCGATACCTGGACGCTGGGCGTGCATTCGTACCTGGCCTACCTGCGCGACCGCCTGATGCTCGCCAAAGTGCTGCTCAAAGACACCGGGTCCATCTTCGTGCAGATCTCCGATGAGAACCTGCACCGGGTTAGAATGCTGCTGGATGAGGTGTTTGGGGCGGAGAATTTTGTAAGTGTGATCACGTTCGTAACTCGTAGTCCACAACCTGATAAACTTTTGCCAGGTGTTTCAGACTACCTGCTTTGGTACTCTAAGGACAAGACAAAAGCGACGTACAATCAACTTTACAAGCCGAAATCAGAAACTGAGAAAGAGTACACAGATAGTGACTTGACTTCCTCAAAGTTTTATGACTCACCTGATTTTGAGTTTCGAGGTAGATCCTTCACAACAGGAAGCCGATTCTGGTCGACTAGCCCAGCAGGCCTAAAGCGTCTTGCTGAGGCCGATAGGATATTAGTCGCAAACACGCGCTTGCGCTACAAACGCGAGTCGACCGACTTCCCCCATCTTTTTCTTGGTAACAATTGGGATGATCTAGGTGGGGGTGTTCAAAGTCGAGCGGACCCCAAAGTCTACGTTGTGCAGACTTCGACTTCCATCATCCAACGCTGCCTTCTAATGACCACCGACCCCGGTGACCTAGTCCTGGACCCCACCTGCGGCAGCGGCACCACCGCCTACGTCGCCGAACAGTGGGGCCGCCGCTGGATTACGATGGACAGCAGCCGGGTCGCCCTTTCACTGGCCCGCCAACGTATCCTGACGGCCAAGTTTGACCTGTTTGCGCTGGAAAAGCCGCAAACGGGCGACAGCGACAAGGGCGTGCTGGTCAATGGGCAGTTCAAGTACAAAACCGTCTCGCGCGTTACGCTCAAAAGCATTGCGCAGAATGCCGCGCTGGACCCCATTTTCGCAAAGCACGAACCGGTATTGGCCGAGCGGCTGGCGGCGCTAAACGGAGCACTGGAAGGCGTGACGCCCAACCTGCGCGAGAAGCTGCGGGCGAAGCATATAGCCAAAATAGGGGGGGGGGGGGGCAAAAAGTCTGTAAATTAGAACGATAGAACCCGATGGCAACTTACCGAAGCAACCACCCGCAGGCCGCCGGGGGCAGTACCCGTCGACACCCACCCCCATTGG
>JANPLI010000162.1:0-19102 GCA_031426455.1 Hymenobacteraceae bacterium
GCTGCACGGGGCCGCGCGCCGCGCCTCGCACCGGGTTTTGGAGCCAGCCCGCGCCGCCCCCGCCTGCCAGCAGGCTCAGGCGGTCGGTGAGGCGGTAGCGGACGTCCACGGCGGCCGTGAGCTGCACACTGACGGGCCGGAACGGACCTTCGCGCGGCCCAATGGGGCGCAGCGCGTAGGCGCCGTCGGGTTGGCGGGTGGGCGCGTCGCCGCCCCGGAATACCTGCACCTGGGTGCCCACCAACAGGCCGGTGGCCCAGCGGCCGTGGCGCAGCAGGTCGTAATGTACGGCCAGCGGCAGGGTCCAGAACCGGTACCTCGGCCGCAGTTGCTGCTCGAACCGCTCGCGCCAGGTGTCGAGGCGCGTTTGCACGGTGCGGGTGCTGGTGCGCACCGTGTCGTGGGAAACGATGATCTGGTACAGCGTGTCCACGCGCGGCAGGTTCAGGGTATCGTAACCGATGATCTGGTTGTTTTCGTTGATGCGGGCATTGTACTGCGTGACGGTATACTGGTGCAGAATCAGCGTCGTGTCGCGCCGCGTGATGGTCGTCAACTGGTTGCTGAGCACCGTGTCCGACACCAGCCGCTGGCCCGTGCGTTCGCGCGCGGCCTGCACGAGGCCCGTGAGGCGCGTCTCGCCCAGCCCGGCGCGCAGGCTCCAGCGGTCGGCCGTCGGCAGGCGATATTCCAGGGCCAGGCTGCGGGTGGCAGCCGGGCCGAGGGTTTGCCGGAAATCGGCCGTCGCCCCCGGCAAAGTGCCCCAGCGTGAGGTGGTTTGCGTCAGCAGCAGCAGCGACCAGCGCGCCGGCAATGGCTGGGCAGGAGTGGGGCGGGTAGCCGAATCAGCGGCCGGTTCAGCCACCGGGGGCGCCACCACCACCAGCACGGGCGGCTCGGCGGGCAGGTGGGCTTTCAGGCTATCGAGCCGGTGCTGCAACAGGTGCAGCGTGGCGCGCTGAGCCACCACCAGTGCGGGCACCCGACTGGCCGAATCGGCCCCTGCGCCGGGCGCTAGGGTGTACGCGGCTTCCGTGCGGAGGGCGGCATCCTGCGTCAGGGCGAGGTGCCAGATCGAAGCAACTTCCCGCGCCGAGCTGTCAGGCGCCACTGCCGTCACCGGCACCAGCCCGGTTGGCGCGGTGGGGGGGAGGCTCAACTCGCCGCCGTCGCTCTTTCCGCTTCCGCCGACGCTTGCAGCGGTTCCGGGAGTCGTTGTTAAGCTTCCGGCAGTCGTTGCGGAGCTTCCAGCAGTCGTTGTTAAGCTTCCGATAATCGTTGCTAAGCTTCCGGTAATCGTTGCTAAGCTTCCGGTAATCGTTGCGGAGTTTCCGGTAATCGTTGCGGAGCTTCCGGCAGTCGTTGCGGAGCTTCCGGTAGTCGTTGTTAAGCTTCCGGTAGCGTTGGGAGCGCGCTGAGGCCCTTTTTCGGCCGGGCGCACCCCGCCCCACCAGCCGATCAGCACCCCGATCAGCAGGCCCAGTACGGCTGCCGCCCCCAGTGGGCGCCAGCGCGCGGCCGGCCGGACAGCCACCGGAAAAGCGGCGCCCACCACAGGCCAGAGGGCCGCCGAGGGCTGGACTTCCCGGCCGGCGAGGCGCTGGCGGAGCAGGTCGTCAAAATGGCGTTCGGATTCAGCGGGGGTCATAACCGAGGGCGTAAGTAGGATGACGGAGCAGGGCCAGCAGCTTTTGCCGGGCCTTGAAAAGTTGGGACGAGGAGGTTTTCTCTTCGATCCCGAGCAGGCCCGCGATCTCGCGGTGCGGGTAGCCCTCGAAGCAATACAGGTTCAGCACGAGCCGGTAGCCGGCGGGTAGTTGCTGGATCAGGGCCTCCAGGTCGTCGGCCGCGAGCTGGGCCAGGGCGTCGTGGTCGTCGGTGGTGATGGCGGCGGCTTCGTCCAGCTCCACTTCCCCCGGCCGGACGGCCCGGGCGTGGAACTGGTTGATGGCCGTCCGCACCACGATCCGCCGCAGCCAGGCCTCCAGCGGGCCGTCGGCGCGGTAGTTTTCCAGCGACCCGAACGCCCGGATCAGCGCGTCCTGCAACAGGTCTTCGGCCCCCATCCGGCTCGGCGCGTAGCGCAGCGCCACGGCCAGCAGGCGCGGGGCGTAGCGCGCGTAGAGCGTCTCCTGCGCGGCGCGCTCGCCCCGGAGGCAGCGTTGG
This sequence comes from Hymenobacteraceae bacterium, assembly GCA_031426455.1. Taxonomy (GTDB): domain Bacteria; phylum Bacteroidota; class Bacteroidia; order Cytophagales; family Hymenobacteraceae; genus JANNMJ01. Next base: position 2,167 of record JANPLI010000162.1, read on the forward strand.
GTCAGCGCAAGGTCGGCGGCGTGGGGAGAAGGCGACACAGAACGGAAAGAGGGCGTACTGAAGCTGACAGCCGCCGGGCGCCGGTTACTGCCCGGCCCCGAAAAAAAGGGGTGCGGCCCGCGCCGAAGCTACGGCGCCAGCCGCCAAGCCCGGCAGGCGCCCCATTTTTGCCGGCCTGATGCCGACCAACCCCGCCCTGCCGCAATTCCCGCTCACCGCGCGCTACTTCGACCTTCACAAGGAAGGCCCCGCAGATTCGGGCTTCGGCCTCGACCACGACCCCGGCGGGCTGATCGACGGTGGGTTCGGCCTCTATTCATCGGCGCGGGTGCGGACTCGGATTGGGCCGCTGAAGTCGCTTTTCTACCGCGTGGCGCTGTGCCTGCACGGGGAAGTCACCATCGAAGCCGGCCTCGAAACCTTCCGCCACCGGCGCTACACGATCCATTTCAACTTTCCGGGGCAGATCTTCTCGCTGCACGACAAGACCCCGATATGGCGGCCTACTACGCCCTGTTCACCCCGGACTTCATCGCCGAGGTGCTACCGCCGGCCCGCATCGGCGCACTGTTTCCGTTTCTGGACTACGGCGGTGAAGCCCTTTTTCAGCTCACCGACGACGAAGGCGCCACCGTGGAAAAGCTTTTTCTGGAGATGAGCCGCGAGGTGCGCGAGCGTGGCCTCGACTACGCGCGGGTGCTGAAAACCAACCTTTATCAACTGCTGCTGACGGCGAAGCGCGCCTACGCCCGGCACGGCCTGCTGCCCACCGATGCCACCGCCCGCAAGCCCGACGTGGACCTGGTGGTGCGCTTCAAGCGCCTGGCCGGGCAGCACTTCCGCGAGGAGCGCGCTGTGCCCGCCTACGCCAGCCAACTGGCCGTCAGTGCCAAGCACCTGGCCCGCGTGGTGAAAGCGCAGACCGGCCGCACCCCCACCGAGCTGCTCGATGATCTGCGCCTGCTCGAAGCCCAGGCCCTGCTGCGCTACACCGACCATACGATGGCCGAGATCGCCTACGCCCTGCGCTTCTCGGACCCTTCGCACTTCGGCAAGTTCTTCCGCAAGCAGCTTGGCACCACGCCCGCGCAGTACCGGGCAGGGGAGAAGGAGTAAGCGAAGGCTCGTAATTGCACTATGTCCGGAACCGGACAGTGTACGCCTCCGGACGGAAAGTCCCGCCGCTCCTGCGCGGCGGGTAGTTAGCCAGGCGCCGCCAGCGCGTTTAATCGCTAGTGAGGGCTATGGGGCGCTTTTGGGCGCCTTTTTGTCAAAGAAGAGGAACCGTGGTGGAAACTGTCCGCTACTGGCCGCTAGCAATAGCAAGGGGGAATCGTTTCGGGTGGCGCAATTTTTTTTGCACTTTTCTCGCAGCTCAGCCAACCCTTTCGTTTGCTCCCGGCTCTGGTAGGCAGCCCCGGCAACGAGACCGCCGCGCTGGCTCACCCGTTTTTCGTCTTCTTTTTCAACCCCCATTTTTCGTTTACCCCCATGCGTTTCGCCACTCTCACCGCCGCTTTTGCCCTCACGTTGTCGAGCATCTCTTTGGCTTCGGCCGCTTTTGCCGGCACTCCCGGCTCCGGCCACATCGATGCCCCGGCCACCGTCACCACCGTCGCCGCGGTTGCTACCACCAGTGCCGTGTTTTCCAAAAATGCGGAGCTGGGCCAGTTCAATCGCTTGCTGCTGACGGCCGGCCTCAAGCACCTGCTCAAGCGCCCGACCGCCAGTTATACCGTCTTCGCCCCGACGAATGCGGCCGTGGCCAAAGTGCCTAGCCGGATCAGTCAACGCCTGTTCCGGGCCGATGCCCCCGGCCTTCGCCATCTGGTGCGCACCCACCTGGTGGCCGGCACGCTCGATCTGACTCAGCTAGCCGATGGCGCCGAAATCCGGACTCTCACCGGCGAAGTGATGCGCCTGGCCAAGGGGCCTAATGGCGAAATGCTGCTCAACGGCGTGTACCGCGTCGGGCAGCCCCAGTTTACGGCTAACGGCGTGGTCTATCCGCTGGAATCGATGATTGCCCCGACCCGCTAGCCACGTACCTGCCGCCCGGCGAGCCACTTCGCCGACCTTGACAACGACCTCATCGCACTGGCGCTGGCCGATCCGCTCCCCGGATTGGCCAGCGCCTTTTTTGGCCCCGTCATACCAGACAAAGCGCCGTTCGTACCACGCGGCCGGGGCGCGGGGCGCAGAATTTTGCGACCGGATTTCAACCTCTTAAAATCTGTTGTCCCGATGAGCCTCAAAGCCCTCAACACGGTCAATCCGGCCCGGCCCAAGCGCGTAGCGCTGGTGCTGGCCAACCCCGCCGTTTCCACCACCACCGGCTGGCCGGTCGGCTTCTGGTGGAGCGAGCTGACCCACCCGTATTACGAGCTAACCGAAGTCGGCTACGAGGTCGTACTGTTCTCGCCGGACGGCGGCGCCGTGACCGCCGACGCAATGAGCGACCCCAACGACGCCAGCGGCTACGCTTCGTCGGACCTGATCTCGCAGGGCTTCCTGCACACGCCCGCCCTGCGCGCGCTGATCGACAATACGCAGCCCATCAGTACGTTGCGCGTGGCCGATTTCGACGCCATCCTGGTGGCAGGCGGGCAGTCGCCGATGTTTTCGTTTGAAAAAGCCACCGACCTGCACCGCGTTTTTGTCGAATTCTACGAGGCCGGCAAGGTGGCCGGCGCGCTCTGCCACGGCACGGCCGTGCTGAAATACGCCACCCTCAGCACCGGCGAACCGCTGGTGAAGGGTAAGACCGTCACCGGTTTCGCCAACGTGGAAGAAGACTTCGCCGACAACGCCGTCTGGGACTACGGCATGCTGCCCCGCGACCAGCACCTGATGCCCTGGCGCATCGAAGACGACCTGAAAGCCCTCGGCGCCAACTTCGTGCAGGCGGGTCTGTGGAAGGGCTTCGCCGTCCGCGACGGCAACCTGATCACGGGACAGCAGAACTTCTCCGGCGCCGAAACCGCCCGCCTGCTGATTGACACGCTCGGGCGTTAAGAGGTTACCGGGTTGGGCCTTGCTGCTCGCGCTGATCACCGCCCAGCCGGTGCGGGCGCAACTCAACGAAACGGACACCCTGAAGCTGCACCTGAAAGGCACCGTCAGCGGCTCGGTGTTGGCGGGCAATATCAGCCGGACGCTGCTGCTCAACCGCCTCGACGCCGTGTACGCGCAACCCGGTTGGGGCTTCGCTGCCCGCGCCGACTATCAGTACGGCTCGACCCGCCACCGCCGCACCGAAAATGACCTGGACGCGTGGAATTTTCTGTACCTCCGGCCCCTGTCCCGCGCGTACCCTTATGCGATGCTGCTGGTAGAAACCAACTTCCGGCGAAAAGTCGAAAGTCGCGTCCAACCCGGCCTGGGTTTGAGTTATTCGCTCCTGCATCGGCAGCAAAATCTGCTGCGACTCTCGCTCACGGCTTCCTGGGAGCGCACCCGCTACGGCGGCACTCAGTTCGAAAACCATTCGGACACCACGGCCAACGTCATCGAGACGTGGCGCGCGACGGGCCGCCTTTTCGGCCGCCACCACCTGGCGCACGACCGCCTGCGGCTGCGCTATGAAGTCTGGTGCCAGCAGTCGGTGGAGGACCGTGCCAATTACCGCTACCGGGCCGAGGGCGGGGCCGAGGTGCCTGTCAGTAAGCACGTTGCCCTGCGCGCTACGGCTCGTTATTCTTACGAGCACGTGGTACTGGCCGGCTTCCGGCCCGACGACCTGTTCGTGACCTATGGGCTGACATTCAGTAATTTTTAACATCTTCACGCGCGCCGAACCCGGTTTTCTTCCCCCCACAATGTCCTCCAACGCTTCTTTTGCTTACCTGGCGCTGGCCCTGCTGGCGGGCGCCCTGATTCCGATCCAGACCAGCGCCAACGCCGCGTTGAGTCGGGCGCTGGGCGGGCCAACGTATGCCTCGCTGGCGGTCTTCGTCGTGGCTGCGCTGACGATGAGCCTGGCCATCGGCTTAGGGCGGCAGCCCGCGCCGCTGCTGGCGCAGGCGCAGGCCGCGCCCGCCTGGAGCTGGTTGGGCGGCGTCATCGGAGCGGGCTACATTTTTCTGCTCGTCTTTCTGGCTCCGCGCTTGGGCATTGCAACGGCCACGGGCTTCGTGGTGGCGGGCCAGATTCTGGCGGCCGTCCTGATCGACCACTTCGGCCTGCTGGGCTTTGCCCGCCACGCCATGAACCTACCGCGCCTCGGCGGGGTGGCCCTGCTGCTCGGCGGCTTAGCGCTGATCAAGCGGTTCTGATAACTTCCCTTAACTGACTGACTTTTTGGTGAATCCAATGGATATCTGCATCATCGGCACCGGCCAGGTAGGCGGGGCACTGGCCCAAAGCTGGGCCGCGGCCGGGCACCGCATCCGCCTCGGCGTCCGCGACGTCATCAACTCCAAAGGCGTTGGGCTGGTGGCTTCCTCGGCCCTGATCACGGTGCACCCCATCGCCGAGGCCGTGGCCGCGTCGACGGTCATCCTGATCGCCGCTACGCCGCAGGCCACGCACCAGATCGCCGAAAGCCTGGGCGACGTGCGCGGTAAAATCATCATCGACGCGATGAATTCGGTGCGGGTGAAGCCTGACGGTTACCCCACGTCCACGCACGCGCTGCTGCATCTGACGGCCACGCCCGACGTGGTGAAGTGCTTCAACACCACCGGCGCGGAGAACCTGCGCAACCCGGTGTACGCGGGGCAGGGCGTGGATATGTTCGTGGCCGGCGACTCGGTGCGCGGCAAAGAGGTCGCCCGCCAACTGGCGCTCGACGCGGGCTTTGGCGCCTGCCACGATTTCGGCGGCGCCGACCGGTTCGAACTGCTCGAAAGTCTGGCGCTGTGCTGGATCAATCTGGCCCGGCAGGGGCAGCGCCGCGACCTGGCGTTCCGGCTGGTACACCGCGCTTGAATCGTTTTATACGTCGCCGGGTGCTGCCCGGCGGCACCTTTGCGCCAATCCTGCAACCCGCAGTTGCCGCGCCAGACGGAGCTTTGCAGCGCGCGAAACATCTCGCGCGCATTTTTACCCCCCTGTTTTACTTTATGGCCGCTATCAAACGTACCGCCGCTGCTCATTGGGAAGGCGCCGGCAAGGACGGCAAAGGCACCGTCAGCACTGCCTCCACGGTGCTCCATCAGAGCCAGTATTCGTACAAGACCCGTTTCGAGGACGGCGTCGGCACTAACCCCGAAGAACTCATTGCCGCCGCCCACGCGGGCTGCTTCGCGATGCAGTTGGCCTTCAACCTGCAAGGCGCGGGCTTCACGGCCACCAGCTTGGACGTCAGCTGCGAGATCGTTCTCGACGCCGGCACCGTCACCCATTCGAACCTGCACCTGAAAGCCGTCGTGCCAACCCTCGACCAGGCCAAGTTCGACGAGCTAACGGCCCATGCTAAAGCAAACTGCCCGATTTCCAAGCTCCTGAAGACAGAAATCAACTTGACCGCCGAGCTAGTCGGTTAGGTTTCGAGTAGCGAGGTGCGAGTAGCGAACGCACCTCGCACTTCGCACTTCGCACCTCGCACTTCGCACCTCGCACCTCGCATCTCGCACCTCAGTTCGCGTTTGGTAGCAGCGAGTAATCGCGGCCGTATTCGAGCATCTGCTGCAGAAAATCGGTGGGGTATTCGAGGCGCACATCCACCAGCGTGGCGGCCTGGAAGACGGGCACCAGGCGCGGCTGAATAAAGCCCTGATAGGGTGGTATGTTCAGTTGGCCGTAGCGGCGCAGCACCTGCTGATGGAGCAGGCGGTCCACGCGCACCCCGTAGGTTTCGACCAGAAACCGGGCGCTCTCGTAGTCGCCTTCGCTCGTCAGGCGCTGCATCTCGCGCAGCAATTGGCCTAAGAGGGCGCGCAGCTTTTCGTAGTCGGTGATGCGGAACGTGGTGTTACCGTCGCGGTCGGTGCGGCGTTCGATCACGTCGCGGCCGTCTGATCCGGCGCGGCGCCCGTGCTGGTAGGCCCACGCTGCCACCAGTTGGCGGCTGCGCATCTGGCGCTCTTCCAGCTGCATTTTCTGTGGGCCGAGGTGCGCAAGCTGCACCAGGAGCGCGTTGCGGATGTAGGCATCGTACTGCGCGCGGCCCACTTCCAGATCCGGCATCGTCCCCATCTCGATAAGCCGCTCATCCAGCATATAATAAAGCCCCACCAGGTCGGCGCGGGCTTCAGCGATGGTGGCGGTGTAGGCTTGCAGCGGCTCGCCGGAGAGGTCGCACTCGGGCGCCTGTTGGCCCGAGGCGCGCCCGATTACCTCCCGCAGATCGGTGTACAGCGTGGCGGCCAGCGAACCGTATTGGCGGGCCCGGCGCACTTCGGCGGAGTCGGCAGCGAAGGCTTCCAGCACGTCACCGGTGTGCCCGGCTTCGTAGTAAGCGTGAACGATATTGCCTAGGTTAACCGACTTCGAGCCGTGCTGCTCGCGCACCCAGGGTGAGTTTGGCAGCTTGATACTGATGGGCGTGACGGGCGCGGCGTCGCCGGCTTCGTTCACCACCGTGATGACCCGGGCAGCGCTGCTCCGTACGTGGGGATTGCGGTAGGCCGAATCGATGGGCGAATGGTCCTCGAACCACTGCGCCTCGCGACTGATGGTTTGAAGGGTGCGCGTCCCTACTTCGTCGCGAAACGAAACCACCGACTCGAAGGCGCCCCGGTAGCCCAGAGGGTCGCCGGAAACATTGATGAAGCCGTTCACGGCATCGGTCTGGCTGGTGGTGTCGGCGGCCCACAAAATCGAGTATTCATCCCAGGTGCGCAGCTCGCCGGTGCGGTAGAAGGCAATCAGCTTTACCAGGGCCGCGCGTTGCGCGGCGTCTTCGGCCTCGATCAGGGCGCGTTCCAGCCAGAAGATCACCTGTTTGATGGCCAGGTCGTACATCCCGTTTGCCTGCCAGACCCGTTCTGTCAATTGGCCATCCGGGCTGCGCACCAGCTTGGAATTGAGGCCCTGCGCCACCGGATGCGGCACGTTGGGCGTCGCGCGGGCGGCGTAGAAAGCGGTGGCTTCGGCCTGGGTAACGCGCTCGTAGTAATTCATTGCCGAGGTCTGAAGCAGGTCCTGGCCGGGCGCCAGGTTCACCCGCTTGGGCGCCACTTTCGGGTCGCAGATCACGGCCGTGATGGTGCTGATGAATTGGGCCGTGGTTTCGTGTTCCATCAACGGCCAGCGCGCGTCCGGCGAGTCGGCAATCAGCGCCAGCAGGTACGGCGCCGAGAAGGCCGGTTGAATTTTGTTGGTAGAAGCGTGGTGGTGAATGCCGTTGGCGAAAAACACGCGCTTGGCGTATTCCAGGAACCGAAACCAGTCGGCGGAGCTACGGTAGCCGGTGAAGTGTGTCAGGATGCCCTCCAGCGTCCGGCGGACGCGCAGGTTCTGGTTGTAATGCTGGTCCCAGATGATGTCGCGCCCACTCAGGCCGGCTTCGGTCAGGTAGTACAACAGCTTGCGTTGCTGCAGGGAAAGCGCCCCGAAACCGGGCACCTGGTAGCGCAGCATCCGGATGTCGGCAAACTGCTCGGCTACCACCTGAAAGTCCGGGTCCAGGTCTTCCTCAGCCGGAGCGGGTGCCGGCAGTAAGGCCGGCAGCGGAATTTCTTCCACGGCACTGAGTAAGGACGGCGAGGTACTCGCCGCAGGCCCCGTGGTGCCCGTTCGGCAACTAGCCAGCCCCCAAGTGCCGACCATCAGCACCAGGGTAAAGCGAAAGGTGAGGAGCATCGGAAGGAGAGCGGAAGTAGGACGGCACCACCCCCAAAAAAGGCTATACCGGGCACGAAGTTCGCGCCCAACGGCGGTAGCGCGCCGCTGCCCGCCGCCAGCATTGCACTTAACGAAGGTTGAGATACCAATTAGCCCCTATCCGGCCTCTGGCCGATCAGTGCCCGGTAAAAGGAAGCCATTCAGTCCAGTCAGTCACTCAGGCGCTCAACCAACTCACGCAGGTTGGGTTTGCCGGACGGCAGGCGCGGCAGTTCGTCGGGTGCCAGCAGCCGGATTTCCTTCGGCACCTCGTAGCGGTCGAGCCGCTCGCGGAGCTTGCCGAGGAGAAAGTCGAGGGCGGCGGGCGCGAGTTGCTCGCCGACCAGCACGGCTGTCACGCGCTGGCCGAGGCGCGCGTCGGGCAGGCCCACGATCAGCGCCGTGTGGGGCAGCCGCAGCTCGGCCAGGGTCACGTCCAGCACCTGGCGCACCCGGTCGGCATCCACCTTCACGCCGCCGGAGTTGATGATGGCGTCCAGGCGACCCAGCCAGCGAAAGCGCACCGCACCGGTGGCCTCGTCGGGCAGCAGCAGCTCCCCTTTATCCGTAGTAGTGAGCCACTGATGATGCGTCACATCGGCGCGGACTTCGAGGGCGTCGTCAGCGCCGAGGCGAATTTCCACCCCCGGCAGCGCCGTGAAAAAGTCGGTGCCGTGGGGCATATCGAGCCGCCGCAGCGCCACGTGCGAAGCGGTTTCGGTCATCCCGTAAGTGTGATAGACGCGGGTATGCACGTCGTATAAATCCTGCTCCAGATTCGGCGGCACTGGCCCGCCGCCGATCAGCACGGCTTTCATCCAACTCAACCAGCGGCGCCCGGTGCGGCCGTGCAGCAGCACTTCGCGCAGTTGCAGCGGCACCAGCGAGGCGGTGGCAAAGTGCGAATCGACGCCAGCGGCCGTCAGCACATCGGCCACCGGGGCGATGATCGTGAGCGCCAGATCGTGCGCCAGCCCCCGCACCAGCCCCAGCAGCCCGCCCACGGTTTCGACGTTGAGGCAGACCAGCGCGGCATCGCCGGCGACCAGCCCCAGCGCGTCCACCGAGCGCTTGGCGGAGGCCGCGAGTTGCGCGCGGGTCAGCTCGACCACTTTCGCCGGCCCCGTGGAGCCGGACGTGTGGATGACGAACGTTTCGGCCCCCAGCAGCCACGCACGGGCCAGCTCCAGAACGCGCGCCTCGTAGCCGTCCAGTCCGGCAGGCGGCTGATAATCGGGCGCTTGCAGGTCGGCGAAGCAGTGGGCGCGGTGGTGGAGGGTGAGGTGGTCAGGCATCAAATTCATTTGCGTCGGGGAGCGCCCGCGCGATGAGGGGCTGACGGCCGACACAGGTTTTTTTGTTGTAAAAAGTTGTTTACTTTATAATAAAGCGTGTTGTGTCGGTAATGACCGAGTCTGAGCACTTACCCCAGTAATGGTTTAATAAGATAGCTCGACGATAAAGTGCTTTCGTTGCTGCCGCATCACATTCCGGGGAAAGACTCTTGATGATTTTTACGTCGTAGACTGAACAGTCAGGCCTCTGATGGTATGACCTAATAACGGTGCCTTGAACGATTGCCCGAAGCGCAACAACTGGGTAACCTGGAAGCACACGCACAATGGGACGTAACTCTTTGCTGTTAGAAAAATCAAATCTCTTATAAATGAGCACGCTGTCTGATTTGACCAATAGCGCAGTTGTCCAAATTCCGGACTTACTCCCGTTGGAATAGTAGCCAAGCTCCTTGGGGAATTTGGGGGTACTGAATTCGGCGTAAAAACCGTTAAGCACCCCGTTTGAATAGTTGGTCTCCTGTTTTACGTATCGTTCCAGGATAGCCGGGTTTTCCGATGCTTTTTTTTGATACTCTTGCGGTATCGGAAAATACGTCATGTACCGCCCGTCTCTTTTTGATTCGTCTGATTCGAGCGTCGTCTTCGGTTTGGGTGCCGGAGTGCTCTGTTTGATCGGTTTATCCTGGCTGAAGCCGTACAGCGGCGCAAGCCAGCAAATGACGAATGCGAGCAGACGGATCATAAGGAGGGTAAGGTGGTCAGGCATCCGTTTCATTGGCGTCGCGGAGCGCCCGCGCGATGAGGGCGTCACTAAGAAGCTGTTCAAGTTAGTTGAAGCCCTTCCTTAGCCCGGCGCTTTAGCGCCGGGGCAGCGAACCGAATCCTTCCCGAAGGGGGCTTTAGCCCCGAAAACAGGGCTTTAGCCCTCATAAAAGGGGGTAATGATCATCCCGGCGTTGAAGCGCCGGGCAAAGAAAGCTAACTTAAACAGCCTCTAAGCCACATTCCCTGGATGAATCAAGCAACCGGTGTCAGCAATGACGAGCGTGTCGTGGACGGAATCAGAAACCGGCATTTCTAATGTCCTGCTCCAGTTCCTGCGGCGTCTGCGGCCCCATTTTCAGTTCTCCGTAAGGGGCCGATTTTTCCATAAACTCCCAACGGTTCGCAAAGCCGGCCAGCGCGGCGCACTGCCCCAGCGAGAGCGCCTGGTTATTATAAAGCGTCACAGCCACGCGCATCTTCACGTCGAAGTCGGTGGTCTTGTCGTCGGGCAATTCAATCGTGATCGTTCGCATAACCTCAAAAATACGGCGCCGCGCGGTTCGGTTCCGCGTAGCGCCCGGCAGTAGATTTCACCGCTCGACCGGCGCGTCGGGCGCGGCATCGGCGGCAAAGCTGTAGTCGCGCTCCATCCGGCAGATGCGGGTTTGGTAGGCGGCATACCACCGTTGGCGGCCGGTGCGCTGGGCCGCCAAGTGGTCGGCCTGCTGTTTCCAGGCCCGGATGCTTTCGAGGCTGTCCCAGTACGAAACGGTGATACCCACGTCTTCCCGCGCCGACTCGAGGCCCAGAAAGCCCGGCATCCGGCTGCCCAACGCCATCATTTGGGCGGCGGTGTCGGCGTAGTCTGTTTCCACGTCGGTGCGTACCGACGTGAAAATGACGGCGTAGTAGGGTGGGGGCGGCGTTTGGGCCAGCATCGGTGAGTCAGAAGCAGGGGCTACGGAAATTTCGGGTATTTATCAAAGTCCGGCTCGCGCTTCTCGATGAAGGCGTTGCGGCCTTCCTTGGCTTCCTCTGACAGGTAGTAGAGCAGCGTGGCGTTGCCGGCCAACTCCTGGATGCCGGCCTGGCCGTCCAGCTCGGCGTTGAAGGCCGACTTGAGCATCCGCAGCGCCAGCGGGCTTTTGCTGAGCATCTTCCGGCACCACCCCACGGTGGTTTCTTCGAGCTGTTCCAGCGGTACTACCTTGTTCACGAGGCCCATATCGAGGGCTTCCTGGGCGTCGTACTGGTCGCAGAGGTACCAGATTTCGCGGGCCTTTTTCTGGCCGACGACGCGCGCCAGGTAGCTCGCGCCAAACCCGCCGTCGAAGGAGCCGACTTTGGGGCCGGTCTGGCCGAAGCGGGCGTTGTCGGCGGCGATGCTCAGGTCGCAGACCACGTGCAGCACGTGGCCACCGCCGATGGCCCAGCCCGCCACCATCGCCACCACGGGCTTCGGGATGGAGCGGATGAGCTTCTGGAGGTCCAGCACGTTGAGGCGCGGCACGGTGTCCTGGCCTACGTAGCCGCCGTGGCCGCGCACACTCTGGTCGCCGCCGGAGCAGAAGGCTTTGCCGCCCTCGCCGGTCAGGATGATGACGCCGATATCAGTCCGCTCGCGGCAGATATACATCGCCTCGATCATCTCCTGCACCGTCAGCGGCGTGAAGGCATTGTGGACGTGCGGGCGGTTGATGCTGATTTTAGCGATGCCGTCGCCGGACGTGGAGAACAGGATTTCCTTGAACTCCTTGATGGGTTGCCAGTTGGTGGACATTGGGTTTTATAAAACTCCGCGAAACGTTGCGTTTAACTCCGCGCAACCCGGCAAGAAAGCTTTCTCGCAAAGTCGCGCAGGGTTTAGCGCGAAGTTTCGCAAAGGCTGAATTACGAAAAAGCTTGTTTGACGGCGGCGCGGTATTCCTCGAAGAACGCCGCGTTCACCTTCGAGTCGGTTTGGATTTCCAGTACGCCGCCCGCGCCTTCGGGGCCGAAGAAAACCGGCAGGGCGGCTTCGAGTTTCGCCATCGAATCGACGGGGAAGTACGGCAGCCGGAAATCGCGGCACAGGTTCTCGGCCGTGAGCTGCTGGCGCGTCTCGAAAAGCTCGCCCAGCTCCGGCTGCTGGCGCGGCCCGTCGATGATCCGGAAAATGCCGCCGCCGTGGTTGTTGAGCAGCACCACGCGGAGGTTCGGGGTGGGGTAGTTGTGCCAGAAGGCGTTGCGGTCGTAGAAAAACGCTACGTCGCCGGTGATCAGCACGACCTGCTTTTGCGGCTCGGCCAGCGCGTAACCCACCGCCGTGGACGTGCAGCCGTCGATGCCGCTGGTGCCCCGGTTGGCGAAGACCTCCACGCCGGGCGGTACGCCGAGGATGTTGGCGTAGCGCACGGCCATGGAGTTGGCTAGGTGGAGGGCGGTCGAATCTATTAAGTGACGCAGTAGCAGGCGAACAGCGCCAAACTCAGTCAAAGATTTTGCTGACCTCGAAAAGAAGCTGTTAAGTACGTCTGCAGCTTTTGTGTCAGTTTCTCGCCACTGCGTAGCAAACTGCTGGCGGCTTTCCCACAAAGAAGGTGCAAGGGGTTGGTAAGAAGATGCATCTTCTTGGTGATGTTTCGCTCCTGCCAACAGCGCAGATACGCACCACGCCGGATCGACTAACAGCACGTCAGTTAGGCAACCCAATGTATCGGCAACTTCGCCCGCCCGCTGAATATGCCAGTGGCGCTTGGGGGGATGCTGCCTAAGAAAAGTTTTGAGCGACTTTGAGATGAGCGAGTTGCCGCAAGTAATGACTAGGTCTGGCTGTAGCTCCTTTTTCAACTCACTTGATGCGCCACTTAGAAATACGTCGTGATGAGCTCTAACGACGTGATCTTCCGCTAGCTGCTTGCCAACGTTACTAATGACATCGCCAACACAAATAACCAGTGACCGAAACGTGAGATTCTGGTACCACTCGGCCTTAGGCTGCTGACCAAAGACAAGCAGAGGCCGTTCTGCTGCATCTAACGCGTCAAGAAGTGCTCTGTGTGCTACAGCAGAAGGATGAACGCCGGATTCGTGCTGATGCACCACCCGCACCTCCTCAAATACCACTTCCCCCGTCGGGTACAGCGGCTCCCGCACCGGAATGTTCACGTGCACCGGCCCCGGCGGGTAAGCCTTCGCCAGATTGATCGCCTCGTTCATCAGGCGGTTGGCGTGCCACTTGGCATCCGGGTGGGTGGTATCCACCGGGAACGTGTAAGAACCCTTCACGTGCGCCCCGTAGAGGCCGTTTTGGCGGATGGCCTGGCCGTCGAGCTGGTCGATCCACTCCGGCGGGCGGTCGGCGGTCAGGATCAGCAGCGGCACCTGCTGGTAGTAGGCTTCAGCCACGGCGGGCGCGTAGTTCAGCCCGGCCGTGCCGCTGGTGCAAACCAGCACCGTGGGCACCCGCCGCGCCTGCGCGATGCCGAGGCCGATGAACGCCGCCGCGCGCTCGTCGGGCACCACGCGCACGTTCGTGGCGGGGTGGCGGGCGAAGGCCAGCGTCAGCGGCGCCGACCGCGAGCCGGGCGAAAGCACCACTTCCGTCAGGCCGTGGGCGGCGCACAGCGCGGCGATATTGTAGATGGCTTGGTGGGGATTCGGCGGCAGGGGTGATGCAGTCACGGGGCAAAGGTCGGGCACGACGGGTGGTCGCGCGCTACGGCTTTTACAGCACCACATCAGCCACCACGCGCAGCTTTTGTTCGGTTTCGGCCCACTCGCGGGCGGGGTCCGACTCGGCCGTCAGCCCCGCCCCGGCGTACAGCACGGCCTGGCGGGCGGCTTCCAGAACCTGCATACAGCGCAGGTTTACGTAGAGCGCCGACGTGCCCGGCGCGGGCAGGTTCACCGGCCCCAGAAAGCCACTGTAGTAGGTGCGGTCGTAGCCTTCGTGGGCCGCCAGCCAGTCGGTGGCGGCCTGGCGCGGCATTCCGGCCACGGCCGACGTAGGGTGCAGCAGCCGCAGCATATCGGTGCCCAGCGTGGGGAACGGGACGGTGCGCAGATCGACGCTGAAATCGGTCCGCAGGTGCAGCAAATGGCCCGCCTGCACCGTGCGCGGGCCGGTTTCGTGGTACTCGCGCAGCCGCAGTTTCTTGAAGCACTCGATGATGTAGCGCGTCACGTTGGCCTGCTCTTCGAGTTCCTTGTGGCTCCAGCGGGCGTCGTCGGGCCGGGTGCCGGGGGCCAACGCCTGGGTGCCAGCCAGCGACACGGTCCGGAACGTATGCCCGCCGTCCACTTCGGCCAGCACCTCCGGCGAGGCGCCGAGCCAGAGCTGGTCGTAGGCCGGGTGCCAGACCAGCGACACGAACGCGCGCGGATGGGCAACGCACAGTTGGTGGAAGGCCGTCAGCGGCTCGAAATCAGTCGGTAACGGCCGCGCCGTGGCGCGCGACGGCACCACTTTCCGCAGCGCCCCGCGCTGAATGGCGGCCACGCCCGCCGCCACGGTGGCCCGGTAAGCGGCTTCGTCGGCCAGCCGGGCGGGCGGCGCGGCGCGCTGGTAGGGCAGGGGCGGCGTGAAGTTGGCGGGGCGTTCAGAATGCGTGGCGAGCCAGGCCGCGGCTTCTTCGGTGGCCGGGTGGGCGGCGGTGCCGTCGAAATAGATATCGGCGGGCAGCAGAAAGGCGTTGGCGCGGTCGGAATCCTGAAACGGGCTGAAGGCGAAGCCCGCCGGGCCGCTTTCCAGGTTCGGGGCCGCGCCGGTCAGGCCGTAAGATGACAGGCTGACGACGGCCTCCATTGCCGTCGCCAACGGGCGCCGCCAGATGGCCACCGGATGGTGCCGGAAGCGCGTGGCCTCCCAGAGTTCCGTAAGCGTGACGCGCATCAGCGGGGGCGGCCGGTGGTGGGGTCCAGGTCGATCACGGCCAGCGTCAGGCGCGAGAGGCAGACCAGCGCGCCGGTTTCCTCGTGCGTGATCCGGATGCTCCAGACCTGCGTCCGGCGCCCGATATGCACTGCCTCGGCCCGGCCCAGCACGTGGCCCTCGCGCACCGAACGAAGGTGGTTCGCGTTGATTTCCAGGCCCACGCAAGCCTGCGTCTGCGGATCGGGGAGCGCCAGCCAACCCGCCAGCGAGCCGACCGTTTCGGCCAGCGCCACCGAAGCGCCGCCGTGCAGCAGGCCCATCGGCTGGTGGACGGGCGGGCCGACGGGCATCCGGCCGGTCAGGGTGCGCTCGCCGATTTCGGTGAACGTAATGCCCAGCGTACCGCCCAGCGTGGTGGGCGCGCACATTTGGGCGGTAAGGGTTTCGGGGGTAAAGGGCATTACGGGTGCAAGGTAGCTAGGGGCTTCGCCCCGCAGCCGCCCAGCCGCGAGGCGCGCAAGGAAGAATGTGTAGCCAGGGGCTTCGCCCCGCAGCCGCCCTGCCGCGAAGCGGCGCGGCGGGCGGCGAAGCGCGACAAGGGTAGCAGACCGGAAAGGATAGCTTTATGTTTCCGAAACGACGTGGTTCGGCTTGGCGCCTCGCGCCGCGCCGACTGCGGGGCGAAGCCCCTGGTTACAATGGGCGGCGGACCGGAAGGGATAGCTTTGTGTTTCCAAAACGACGTGGTTCGGCTTAGCGCTTCGCGCTGCGCCAGCTGCGGGGCTAAGCCCCTGGCTACAATGCTCAAACGCCTTTTCTTCATTCGCCACGGACAAACCGACCTCAACCTGCGCCGCATCGTGCAGGGCTCGGGGGTTGATGCGCCGCTCAACGCGACCGGCCATCAGCAGGCGGCGCGCTTTTTTCAGGCTTTCGGCCATATCCGTTTCGATCACGTGTACACCTCGGCCCTGACGCGGGCCATCGAGTCGGTGCAGCCATTCCTCGATCTGGGCCTGCCGCACACGGTGGTGCCGGGCCTGAACGAGATTTCCTGGGGCATCTGGGAGGGCACCCGTATCACCACCGAGGAGAACGCCTATTACCACGAAATGACCACCCGCTGGGCTTCCGGCGACGTGGCCCACAAGCTCGAAGGCGGCGAAAGCCCGCTGGAAGTAGCGGCCCGGCAGCGGCCGTTCCTGGCAGACTTGCTGGGCGCCGCCACGCCCGCCGGCACCTACCTGATCTGCCTTCACGGCCGCGCGCTGCGGATTCTGCTCACCCAACTGCTGCACTTTCCGCTGGCCGAGATGGATGCCTTTCCGCACGACAACCTTTGCCTCTACGAACTGCACCACACCGGCACCGTAGCGCAGGTCCGCCGTTTCGCCGACCTGGAATACGTGGCCGCAGAAATTGCCTGAGCCGGGCGCTTACTTTCGGCGTTCCTTCGCATCAAGGGCACTTTTTAGCCCTCTGCCAATGCTTCGCTTTCCGCTTCTGCTCGCCTTTGCTGCTTCGCTGACTACGCTGCCGGCCCTGGCTGCCACTGAACCCGTCGCGGCAAGTCCCGATTCGATCCACGTGATTCGGGCCGATTATATCGATACCCTCCAGATTCCGGATCGCGCCAAGCCGCAGGCCGTGGCTACGCTCGAAGCGGACGGGCAAAAAATCCAGATCATCTCGTACTTCCCCGAGATGATCGTCCGTCAGAACGAGCGCATCATCGTCTTCGGGCTGCTGGATGATTCCGGGCAGATTTCGAAAATTTTCACCAAAGAACCCAAGGCCACGATGCAGGTAGCCCGCCTCGGCGACAAAGACCGCCCCTGCGTGATTGTTCGGTGGGAAGAAGCCGTGAAGGAAGGCGACGGCGAGGCAGTTTATAAGTTTGTGCAGGTCTGGGACGTGGCCCGCCGCGTCTGCCTGGCCAACGAGCGTTGGGCCGCAGCGGCAGGGCCAGTCGGTTCCACGGCGGCCGGAACGCCGCCCGCGGGGTGCGCCGCCGAAGTCAGCGTCAGCGGCGGACGGCTGGTGATCGGCGAGAAAAATTGCCCTCCGGCGGGTGGCGCCACCCCGCGCACGGCCGTACGGGTCGATGCGGCCGGGGCTTACGCCCTGGTGGGCGGGCGCCTGACGCGCTGCAAGTAAGCGGTCAGCCACCAGTTGCAAGCTGCAAGCTACCAGCCAATCCGCTGATAGATAAGCGATAGGTCGAAGACTGAATGTCAGGAAAGGAAGCAGG
>JANPLI010000163.1:0-21384 GCA_031426455.1 Hymenobacteraceae bacterium
CCGATCAGCAGAACCAAACCGTCCGGGTTATCAGATAACCACCCTTCAGTAGCTGGCCGAAAGGGTAGCGTTACGTTCGCACCGCCCCCGGCTCCCCAGCCGGGGGCGGTGTTGTTTTCGGCCCGCCCGCGCCGGGGGTGCGGGCGGCGGCCGGGGCGCGCCGGCCATGCTACCAGGTGGTCGGGTGGCCTCCGCGCCCTCGGAAACCCGGCTACCACCTGGTAGCATGGCCTTCGAGCCCTCGGCAGCCCGGCTACCACGTGGTCGGGTGGCCTCCGCGCCCCCTCAAGCCCGGCTACCACGTGGTAGGGGGGCTCCGCGCCCCCGGAAACGAGGCTACCACCCGGTAGCCGCTTGGCCGAAGGCGCGGAGGCCACCCCACCATCTGGTGGCCTACCGGGGCACCCCCAGCGGCAAGGCCGACCATTGGGGAAAGGAAAGTATTGGGTTGAAGAAAAAAAGCGGTACGTTTATCTCCTCGGCCCCTCGCCCTTTTTTACCTACTACAATGCCCGATATCTCCTACCTCACCGGCAACTTATTTAGCGATTCCGGCAGGTCGGAAGAAAACAAAGTCGCCGGCTTTTTCGATGTGGAAACCCGCTTTGCCAGCGCTGCGCTGCCCACCGACGGGCCAATGGGCGAGCTAGTAGCGCAGCAGCGCACCCGCGTGGCGGCCCTGGGCGTGTTGCTGCGGGCGGCCGTGGCGGCCGAGGGCGGCGCCCAGGCCGACCAGCAGCAGGACCTCTCCTCACGGCCGCCCAGCGCACGGTGGCCCTGGCCTTCGCCGAGCGCCTCGACGGTTTCATCACCGCCCTCATCGCTGACAAAGCCCAGCGGGCGGCCGTGCGCACCGCTATTTTCCCGCAGGGCCGCGCCAGCTTGGGCGAGGCCAAAGTAGACGAGCTGCCCCTGCTGCCGGGCGAGGAGCAAACCTTTGCCCTCGCCGCCCTGGGCGCGGGCACCTGGCTGGTGGCCCGCAACGCGGGGCCGCGCAAGCTGCGCCTCACGGCCACGCTGGAGTAGGGGCTGACCCAACCACCCGCCGAAGCGTTCCTGAAAAGCCTTTTCCGAAGCATTGACCGACCCGAAAGAAGCCTGCGCCAGGGGTGCAGGCTTTTTGGCGCTACCTGGTTGGGCCATTTACCAGTATCCTTCGTTAGACGTCCCATGAAGCTTATCAAATACCACCGGCGCTGGCAGTGGCTCCTGCTATTGCTCCTGCTGCCCCTGGCCACCTACGCCCAGGTGGTGCCTTGGCCCGCCGATTCGGTGCCGCACACCGCCCTCGACAGCTTGCGGTTCCTGCGCGCCCGTTCCAACAAAGAGAACCTGACCGACCTGGGCACGGCCATTCGCACCAACCGGCAAGCCTTGCGCCTGGCGCTACGCCTGGGCAACCGGAAATCCATCGGGGATACGTGGCGGGCGCTGGGGGATAATTACAGCTCCGACGAGTACCAAAGCGGGCAGGCCCAGCACTGTTATGAGCAGGCGTTGGCCGCGGGCCGGCAGGCCCGGTGGCCCGAGGGCGTGGGCGATGCGTACCTGGGTATGGGCTTGATTGCAAGTGATGTACACAACCGGCCACAAGCCTTGCGCTACTTTGAGCAGGCCGGGCAGCAGTACGCGGCCATGCCGGCCACCGAAATGGCCCGGCTCTTCGGCCAGCTCCTGGTGCTGTCCAATCTGATTAACGCGTATCATGAAATGGGCGACGACCCTCAGGCGGCCCGGCTGGCGCGGCAGGCCGCTGCAGTGCGGGCTGGTGCCGCCGCCGTGGCCCCCACCAAAAAGTGGGAAAGCGACTTTCTGCGCCGCAGCGCCAACCTCAGCAGCAGCATCCTCTCGATGCAGGCCGAAGTGTACCTCAAGCTCGGCCAGCCCGATTCGGCCCGGCTATGCGTGGACCAGGGGCTACGCCTGACGACGAGTGCCAAAAGCCAGGCCAACCACCGCATCACCCTGGCCCGCATCGAACTGAGCCAGCACCAGCCGCAGGCCGCCTATGGGCACTTACAGCAGGCCCTGCAGCTGGCCCGGCACAGCCACTACATTGAATGCCTGCGCGACGGCCTGAGCCTGCTGCCGCAGGTGCTCCACGCCCTGCACCGGCCCGAAGCCTACGACTCGCTCCAGGCCTACGTCGCCTTCAACGACACCATCAACAAGCAGGAGGGGCTCGACGCCCTGGCCCAGGCCCAGGCCCACTTTCGCAGCAACGAGCAGCAGGCCCAAATCCGCGACCTGCAAAAAAACCGCCGCCTGGCCACCCAAACCAAGGAGCTGACCCGCTTGCGCCAACAGCGCGAACGGGCCGGTATGGGAGGGTTGGTGCTGCTGGCCGGGCTGGTCGGGGGAGGTTTGTTCTGGCAGTACCGCCGCCGTCAGGCCGCCGCCACCGTGGCCGCTACCGCCGCCCTGCGCACGCGCCTCGCCGCCGACCTGCACGACGACGTCGGCAACCTGCTCACCCAGGTCAGTATGCACAGCAGCCTGCTGCGCGAAACGCCTCACACTCCCGCCCAGACCCTGGCCCGCCTCGATGCGCTGGCGGCCGTCTCGCGCCAGGCCGCTCAGCAGATGAGCGACGTGGTGTGGGGCCTCGGCACCGAGAGCCTGACGCTGCACCAGCTCCTGGCCCGAATGCGTGACCACGCCCAGGAAGTGCTGCCGCCGGCCGGCGTCGATGTGGAGTTTCGCGTACCCCCCGATCTGCCCGACCCTGAGCTGACCCCGGTCGTGCTACACAACCTCTACCTTATCTTCAAGGAAGCGCTGCACAATGTGGTGAAGCACGCGCAGGCCACCACCGTCACGGTGTCGCTGGCCCACCCGCCGACCAGCCTGACCCTCACCGTGGCCGACAACGGCCGGGGGCACGACGGGCAGCCCCGCTCCGGCGGCAACGGCCTGGCCAATATGCAGGCCCGTGCCCAGGCCGTGGGTGGCACCGTGTGCTACGAGCAACAGCCGGCGGGCTTCGCGGTGGTGGCCGTATTGCCGCTGGCCCAGCAGGCGCCGGGCGGTGGCGTGCCGCGCCTGGCAAAGGCGTAAGGGCCTGCATCGGCTGGTTTGCCCCGATGGGCTGCCCGCGCGGCTGCCCATCAGCAGCACCAGCGTAGCCAAAGAAAAAGGCCAGCAACCAACTGCTTAACAGTTTGTTGCTGGCCTTGTCGGCGCTCCCTCCTGGGCTCGAACCAGGGACCCTCTGATTAACAGTCAGATGCTCTAACCGGCTGAGCTAAGGAAGCGGTTATGCCCAACCTTTACGGGTTGGGACTGCAAAAGTAGGCAGGACCAGCTTGGCGGCGCAACTTTCCGTCGAAAAAAAGCGGCAAAAAGCCAAAAAAAGCCTGCCTCAGTTGGTGATGTACAGGGTGCCGCTCACCAACGAAACATTGTACTGTTTTAGCGGCCGGGCGCCGGGGCCACCGCTGGCGTTGCCCTGAAAGTCGTACTGGGTTCCGCAGCAGGTGTCTTTCATAAAAAGCAAGGACTTGTCGATGCTAACGGTGGCGCAGTTCTGCTGCGGCAGGTAGGGGCAAAGGCGTTCGTAGGCGCGGTAAGTGGTAGCATCCTGCCGATAGACGATGATGCCGCGCAGCCCGCCAGCGCTGGTGGACAGTTGAATGGCCCGCCCATCGTAGCGAAGATCGCGGTAGGCGTAGTTCGAGAGAATGAGCTGGACATTGACTGGCACGTCGGCCAGCGGCGGACTGGGGTCTTCCTTGCCGCAGGTCGTCAGCGCCAGCGCCAAGCCAAGGAGGGCGCCCATCCGGGCGACGTGGCTAGGCTTGCGGGTCGGGCGTGGGATAGTCATAGAAGCCTTGGCCGGTTTTGCGACCCCAGTGGCCGGCGTCCACTTTGAGCTGTTGCAGACGGCTGGGCCGGAACCGCTCCTCGAAATGGAAGGCCTGAAAAAGGGACGAGGTAACCGAAAAGTTCGTGTCCACGCCGATGAGGTCCATCAGCCGGAAGGCGCCCATCCGGAAACCGGCGCTTTCGAGCAACTCGTCGATGGTTTCAAGGGGCGCCACGCGCTCTTCGAGCAGCTTCAGGCTTTCGGTGTAGTAAGGCCGGGCCACGCGGTTCACGATAAAGCCCGGCGCGTCCTGCACCCGGACGGCCGTTTTGCCGAGGCGCTCGGCCAGCGCCACCATCTGGGCCACTACCTCCGGGGCCGTGGCGGCGCCCGCAATTACTTCCACGAGCTTCATCACCGGGGCGGGGTTGAAGAAGTGCAGGCCCACCACGCGCGCCGGGTTGGGCACGGCGGCGGCAATGCGCGTGATCGGGATCGACGAGGTATTCGATGCCAGCACGGCCGTGGGCGCGTTCTGGGCCGCCAGCTGCCGGAAAAGCTCCTGCTTCACGTCGAGCCGCTCGACCACGGCCTCCAGCAGTACATCGGCCACGAGATGGCTGAAATCGGTGGTGACGGTGAGGTTGGCTTCGGCCTGCTCGCGCACTTCGGCCGTCAGGCGCCCTTTGCGGCCGAGCGTGGTCCAGCTGGCCAGCGTCTGGCGGTGGGCCTGCTCGGCGGCGGCGCCATTGATGTCGAACAGCACCGTTTCCAGGCCCGCCTGGGCGCAGGTCTGGGCAATGCCCTGACCCATCGTACCGGCGCCGATGATGGCAATTTTCATTTGGGTAGGGTTTAGGGTTTAGGGTGTTGGGTATAGGGGGTTGGGTGTTGGGTCTAGGGTGTTGGGTTTAGGGTGTGGGGTGATAGATCCGTTTGTACGGTCTATTTCCTAAACCCTAAATCCCAAATCCTAAACCCTATACCCTTACAAACTTTCAAACTGCCGCAGGAACCGCACATCGTTTTCGGTGAAAAGCCGCAAGTCTTTGACGGTGAACTTACCCATCGTGGTGCGCTCGATGCCGATGCCGAAGGCGAAGCCGCTGTACTGCTCCGGATCGATGCCGGAAGCGCGCAGCACCTCCGGGTCCACCATTCCGCAGCCCAGGACTTCTACCCAGCCCGTGTATTTGCAGATGTTGCAGCCGGGGCCGCCGCAGATCGGGCACGAAACGTCCACCTCGGCGCTCGGCTCGGTGAAGGGGAAGTACGAAGGGCGCATCCGCATCTGCACATCGGCGCCGAAAAACTCGCGCAGGAAGTACAGAATGGTTTGTTTGAGGTCAGCAAACGACACGTTGCGGTCCACGTACAGCCCTTCGATCTGGTGAAAAAGCTGGTGCGCGCGGGCCGAAATGGCCTCGTTGCGGTACACCCGGCCGGGCATCACGGCCCGGATTGGGGGCGCCTGCGTTTCCATCAGCCGGACCTGCACGGTGCTGGTGTGGGTGCGCAGCAGCTTCGGCTCCTGGCCCGGCTCGGCTTCCAGGAAAAACGTGTCCTGCATCTCGCGCGCCGGGTGGTCGGGCGGAAAGTTGAGGGCCGAGAAGTTGTGCCAGTCGTCCTCGATTTCCGGCCCCGTGGCCACCGAAAAGCCGATTCGCTGGAAAATAGCCACCATCTGCTCCTGCACCAGTGTGAGCGGGTGGCGCGAACCCAGCGTGTGCGGCACGGGCGGCAGCGTGAAATCCGGCGCCGGGCCGGTAGCCACCGCGGGCTCCGCATCCAGTTCCTCCCGGCGAGCGTCGTGGCGGGCCTGGGCGGCATTTTTCAGCTCATTCAGCGCGGCTCCTACGGCGCGGCGGTCGGCGGCGGGCACTTCGCGGAGGCCGTCGAAGAGGTCGGCGATTCGCCCTTTGCGGGCCAGAAACTGGTTCCGAAAAGCGTCCACCTGCTCGCGGGTATGCAGGTCGGCACGGTCGATTTCGGCTCGAAGCTGGGCAATCTGGTCAAGCATAGAAAGGGAATGAGGAATTAGGAATGAGGAATGAGGAATGAGGAATGAGTGACCTCGGCTACTGTTCGCCGATTCTTCATTCCTCATTCCTCATTGGCCAAAGGCTTATAATGTAGCGTGGTGCAGTTCGTGGGGCGCAGGTATTGCTGGGCGGCGCGCTGGATATCGGCGGCGGTTACGTCGCGGAGGCGGTCCACTTCGGTGTTCACCAGGTTGGGGTCGCCGAGGAGCTTGGCGAAGGCCAGGTTCATTGCCCGGTTCAGCAGTTCGATCTCGCCGAAGACGTGCGAGCTTTCGGCCTGGTTCTGCACTTTGGTCAGCTCGTCGGCCGTCACGCCTTCGGCGCGGAGCTGTTCGATGACTTGCACCACGGCCGCGTCGGCGTCTTCGATGCGGACGCCCGGCTTCACCTTGCCGCTGACCACGAGCAGGCCCGTTTCAAAAGCCCCGGACACCGACGCGCTCAGGCTGGTGAACAGTTGCCGTTCCTGCACCAGCGCCTGATAGAGGCGGCTCGACTTGCCCCGACCCAACACATCGCTCAGCAAATCAGCGGCGTAGTAGTGGGCCTCGTCGCGCCGGCCCGGCGTGTGCCAGACCTTGTAAAGGGCAGCTAGCGGTACGTCGGCGCGCACTTCGAGGTGGCGCGCTTCGGTCTGCGCCGGCTCCGGCGGCAGGGCGCGCACGTAGGGTTCACCCCCCGGAATCGGGCCGAACCACTTTTCGGCCAGGGCCACGGCCCGGTCGTAGGTAATGCCGCCGGCCACCACCAACACCGCGTTTTGCGGGGCGTAGTGCTTGGCGAAGAACGCGCGCACATCGGCCATCTGCGCCGTTTCGATATGGCCGATTTCCTGCCCGATGGTGGGCCAGCGGTACGGATGCGTGGTGTACGCAGCCGGGTACAGCTTCAGCCAGACGTCGCCGTAGGGCTGGTTGAGGTAATTCTGTTTGAACTCCTCGACCACCACTTTGCGCTGCACATCGAGGCCCGGCTCCGAAAATGCCAGCCCCAGCATTCGGTCCGATTCGAGCCAGAAGCCCGTCTCTACGTTCGGCGCGGGCAGCGTGAGGTAGTAATTCGTGACGTCCGGCGAGGTGAAGGCATTGTTCTCGCCGCCCACCAGTTGCAACGGCTCGTCGTAAGACGGAATGTTCACCGAGCCGCTGAACATCAGGTGCTCAAATAGATGCGCGAAACCGGTGCGCGCGGGGTCTTCGTCTTTCGAGCCCACATCGTACAGCACATTGACCACGGCCAGGGCCGAAGTGGGGTCTTCGTGGACGAGGCCGCGCAGGCCATTCGACAGGGTAAATTCGCGGAAACTGATCATAGGCGGGCCGCAAAGGTCGGCGCGGAAGTGCCAGTCCTGCCGCGACCTGTTGCCCCCAGGGCAGCGGTTCTTTCTGGAGAGCTTGATTAACAGGTTTTTGTGGTCTAAAGGGGCGGGCTGCCTTCGGGGTTGTAGGAGGCTAAATAAGTGGCAGCTTCCGGTTGAACCTGAACCAGGTCGTGGAAAAGGGATCGGGCAAATGTTTCCGGAGGCCCTAATGGAGATACTGGAACGCGGATGAACGCGAATGGAAAGACGCGGATCGCTCATTCGCCCAAATCCGCGTCATCCGTGTTCCAACTACCCGAAGTAGGGCGCGCTGCCGTTTGTATCAGGCGTTGGGCACGTCGGCGGGGGCCACCGGAGCGCCAATGGTGGCTACGCCGCCGCTGACGACGAACTTCATCACCTGCGCGCTGGGTAAATTCAGGTACGTAATGTGGCGGCGCGGCACGAGCATCAGTTCACCGGAGAAATTGTAGGAATCCGGAAAATAGACAGCCGCCATTTCCGGCAGCGCCATCATCGTCAGCGATTGGTGCGTGAGGAAGCCGATCCGGCGGGCTTCCGAGTCTTCGGTCAGCTTGACCAGTACCGGCTGGGAAAACTTCTGGTTGTCGCCGACAAAGGCCGCGAACAGATCGCGCAGCGACGAATAGATGATGCCCACCAGCGGCATCCGGCCGACTAGCCGCTCGGCCAGCACCAGCAGCGGCCGGACGCCGAACGATGAGCCAAACCAGCCAACGACCGTCAGCAGGCCGACCATTACGATGATACCCAGCCCCGGAGTGCCCAGGTCGAAGGTGTTGTTGAGCCACCGGACACTGCTCAGGAGCAGGTACACGGTCAGGGCGGCGGGCGCCAGAATCAGCAGCCCGCGCAGAAAATATCGAACCAGAATGCGCACCACGGGCAGTAAGAGGGGCGTAGAAAAAGACCGCCGATCAGGCTTCGACGGGCTGCGGCGCGCGGTGGGCGATGGCTTTGGCTACCTGCTCCATCAGCCACATCGGCGTCGAAGTAGCGCCGCAAATGCCCACGCTGGCGGCCTCCTCGAACCATTCAGGCATTAACTCCTGCTCGTTTTCCACGAAATAGGCGCGCGGGTTATGGGCCTGCACGACGCTGAAAAGCGCCTTGCCGTTCGACGACTTGCGCCCGCTGACGAAGACGATGACGTCGTGCTGAACGGCGAATTTGCTGAGCGCCGGTTCGCGGTTCGAGACCTGGCGGCAGATCGAGTCGTTGGCGTCGAACGTCGCTAAGTCGCCGCCGGCGGCCTGAATCCGTGCCTCGATTAGGCCCTTCATCCGGTAGAAACCGGCCGTGGACTTGGTCGTCTGCGAGAAGAGCGTGATGGGCCGGGTATAGTCGAGGCCGTCGAGGTCGGCTTCGGTCATCACCACCGTGGCGCGGTCGCTGGTCTGGCCCGTGAGGCCCACCACTTCGGCGTGGCCGGGCTGGCCGTAAATGACCAGTTGGCCGGTGGGGGTGCCCAAGTCGTCCCAAGCGTGCTTGACGCGATTTTGCAGCTTCAGCACGACCGGGCACGAGGCATCGATCAGTTCGATATTGTTGGCCAGCGCCAGGGCATACGTGGCGGGCGGCTCGCCGTGCGCGCGGATCAGGACGCGGCAGTCGTGCAGTTCCTCCAGTTGGGCGCGGTCGATGATGCGCAGCCCCAGGGCGTTCAGCCGCTCGACCTCCATCCGGTTGTGCACAATGTCGCCGAGGCAGTACAGGGGGCCGCCGGTTTCGGTCAGGGGGCGGGACAGTTCATCTTCGGCCATCTGAATGGCGAATTCCACCCCGAAACAGTACCCGGAGTTGGCATCAATCGTGACGGTCATCGGCAGAAAAAGGCTGAAGGTGGGCGAAAGCAGAAGGCCCGCAAAGGTCGGGCTTTTTTAGTCCCTGCCGAAACGGTAGCGGCCCGCGAAGGGTGCCGGAGGGAGCAATAACCAGCCATACGCAGAAAGCGCCCCCAGCGTCGGCCTTAGCCCACCTGGCTGCCTATCCGGTGCGCCATCATCTTGATGGCCTGGTCGAGCACGAAATCGACCTGCTCTTCGATGGTGATGTGCGTGGTGTCGAGCACCACGGCATCGGCGGCTTGGCGCAGCGGGCTTTCGGCGCGGGTGGAGTCGATGCGGTCGCGCTTCGTGAGGTTGGCGATGATCTCGTCCAGCGGTACTTCCTGGCCTTTGTCGCGCAGCTCGATCTGGCGGCGGCGGGCGCGGACTTCGACTTCAGCGGTCATAAAAACCTTTACCTCGGCGTCCGGGAAGACGGTAGTGCCGATGTCGCGGCCGTCCATCACCACGCCGCGCTTTTTGCCCATCCGCTGCTGCTGGGCCACCATCGCGTGGCGCACCGGCGCAATGACGCTGACCTCGGATACAGCGTTCGAGACGCGCATCGTGCGAATCTCGTCTTCCCGGTTTTCGCCGTTCAGGTACAGTTCGTTGCGCTTGTTTTTGGGATTGCGCTTGAACGTGATGTGGATATCCGGCAGGGCGCGGGCCACGGTGGCGGGGTCGTCCCAGTCGAGACCGTTTTCGAGGAAGTAGAGCGTCACGCCCCGGTACATCGCGCCGGTGTCGATGTAGGCGTAGTGCAGCTCTTTCGCCACCAGCTTGGCGGTGGTGGACTTCCCGCAGGACGAGAAGCCATCAATCGCGACGACGAGCTTTTGCATAGTTACAGGATGGGTGGTGAGGTGGTGGGGTGGTGGGGTGGTGACTCGTGTAAGAGAATCATTACCTCACCACCCCGCGACCTCACCTTTTAGCAATCTTTCGTGGGGCAGGGGATCCGGGTGCCGGGCGGGTGTTTCCGCTTGTAGCGCTCGGTTTTTCGCTGCTGGGCCGTCTGGGCCCGGCCCGCGCACCCGCTCAGGGCGGCGGTCAGGGGCACGGCCAGCAGCGCCCACAGCACGGGGCCGATGGCGAGGCGGGCGAAAAACGCGGAAAACACGGAGGCGCGGCGCAGCATCGGGGGCCAAAGGTAGCGCGGAAGGTTGCGAGCGAGCGGCCCGGCCATTCAACAGCCGCTCCCTACCTTGCCGCTGATGAATACTGCTCCCCTGACCCTGCGCGGCTACCTGACCGACCTCGACGCCCGCGCTTACCGCCCCGTGGCGCTCACCGTGGCCGCTGGCCGCATCGTCGCCCTAGATGCGCTGGCTGCTGATGCCCTGCCGCCGGATGCGCCGTACCTGCTGCCGGGTTTCGTGGACGCGCACGTCCACATCGAAAGTTCGCTGCTGACGCCCGCCGAGTTTGCGCGTCTGGCCGTGGTGCACGGCACGGTGGGCACCGTTTCGGACCCCCACGAGATCGCCAACGTGCTGGGTGTGGCGGGCGTGCAGTTTATGCTGCGCGACGCCGCGCGGGTGCCGGGCTTTCACTTCGCGTTCGGGGCACCCTCGTGCGTACCTGCCACGGCCTTCGAAACGGCCGGCGCTACCGTGACCGTGGCCGATATCGAAACCCTGTTCGCCGACCCGCGCATCGGCTATCTGGCCGAGATGATGAACTGGCCGGGCGTACTGTTCGCGGACCCGGAGGTGACGGCCAAAATCGCCCTCGCCCACCGCTTGGGGCGGCCCGTCGATGGCCACGCGCCCGGCCTGCGCGGCGAGCAGGCCCGCCAGTACGCCGCCGCTGGCATCAGCACCGACCACGAGTGCTTTACGCTGGACGAAGCGCTGGACAAGCTGGCGGCCGGAATGCAGATTCTGATTCGGGAAGGGTCGGCGGCGCGCAATTTCGACGCCCTGCACCCCCTGCTGGGGTTGCCCGAAGCCGCCGGCCGGGTGATGCTCTGCTCCGACGACAAGCACCCCGACACCCTCGCCACGGGCCACCTCGACGACCTCGTGCGCCGTGCCCTGGCCCTGGGTTATGATGAATGGACCGTACTGACGGCCGCCTGCCGGACGCCCGTACGCCATTACCGCCTGCCGGTGGGCCAGCTCCGCGTCGGCGATTCGGCTGATTTTCTGGTGACTGACCGTCCCTCGGCCACCTTCCGCGTCCGCCAGACTTGGCTCGGCGGGGTGTTGGTGGCCGAAAACGGCGTCTCGCTGCTGACGCCCGCGCCCGGTGAGGCGGCGCCCAATTTTTTCGTGGCCGAACCGCGCGGGGAAGCTGACTTTCGGCTCGCCGCACCGCCCGGTTTCAGCGGCGAGGCGGCTACCGTGCGCGTTATCGTGACCGAAGACGGCCAGCTCGTGACCGGCGAGGAACACCACGTGCTGCCGGTACACGGCGGCGCGATCGAAGCTGACCCGGCGCGCGACCTGCTCAAAATCGTCGTCGTGAACCGTTATCAGCCGAATGCGCCGGTGGCGGTGGCCTTCGTCCGGAATATCGGCCTGACGCAGGGCGCCGTGGCCTCGTCGGTGGCCCACGACTCGCACAATATCGTGGCCGTGGGCGTCAGCGATGCCGCTCTTTGCCGGGCTGTGAACCTGGTGATCGGGGCGGGCGGCGGCCTGGCCGCGACCGACGGCCACACCGAAGACCACCTCCTCCCGCTGCCCGTGGCGGGCCTGATGAGTGCCGCCGACGGTTACGAAGTGGCGGCGGCCTATACCCGCCTCGACCGATTCAGCAAGGAAACCCTCGGCTCCGGCCTGCGGGCGCCCTTTATGACGGTTTCGTTCCTGGCGCTGCTCGTCATCCCTGCCCTGAAGTTGAGTGATAAAGGCCTGTTCGACGGCGCCGCCTTCCGGTTCGCGGACGTGGTGGTTTGAGGTTTTTGGTTTCTAGTTTTTGGTTTTTAGTTTTTGGTTTTTAGTCGGTGGCCATTGCTCATTGTCCATTGCCCATTGATCATTGACGTTGCACCTTTGCCCCGGCCGGCTTCCTCCTCCGGCTTCGAGGGTTTGCTGATGGCTGCTCCTGCCGATGCTTCCACGCCTACCGCCACCGAGCGCCGCCTGGCCGCGCTGCTGGCCGACGGGCAGGAGCGCGCCTGGATGGAACTCCTCTTCAAGGAGTATTACGCCCCCCTCGCCACGGCCATTCTGCGGGTGGTGCGCGGCGACCGCGCCGTGGCCGAAGACCTCGCCCAGGACGTTCTGACCCGCGTCTGGCACAACCGCGCCACCATCAGTATCACGATCACCTGGCGGGCGTACCTGCTGCGCGCGGGCCTCAACGCCGGGCTGCGCTGGCAGGAACAAAGTCGCCGCACGGTGGCTCTGGACGCCCTCAGTCCGCGCGGTGCCGAGGGCGTCGCGGCCACCGCCTACGCCGAACCGCTGGCCACCGATGTGCTGACCGACCTGCACCACACCGACGCGCAAACGGCCGTCGCCGCTGCCCTTCAGCACCTGCCGCCGGAATGCCGCCGGGTGTTCGAACTGAGTCGGTTCGAAGAGCTGAGTTACCGCGACATTGCCGAGACGCTCGCCATCTCGCCCAAAACCGTCGAAAACCAGATGGGCAAGGCGCTCCGGATTCTGCGGCAGCAACTCGGCGGCGTCCTGCGAAATCTGTACACGCTGCTGCTCTGAAAAAAAAATGCCCGGTGGCGTAGGGGGATCACCGGGTCCGCGTATCACCCCCTTCGGGGAGCGGTTGGTTTGTTCGCTTCCCGCTACCCCGGCCGCCGTTTCGCTCCGCGCTTTTCTTTCCGCTTCTTATGCTTTCCGCCGATTCCGATGCTTCCTGGGAGCTGCTGGCCAAGCACCTGGCCGGGGAAAGTACGCCTGCCGAGGAAGCCGCGCTGCGCGCCTGGGCCGCCGCCGACCCCGCCAATCAGGCCCTGCTCCTGAGCGCCAACCATACCTGGGCGCAAGCCGCTTTGGGGGCCGAAGCCGCAATGGCGGTGCCCGTTGCCTTCAGCCCCGCCGAGGTGCAGCACGCCTGGCAACGGTTCGAAACTACCGTGCTGGGGCCGGCACCGAGCGGCAGCACGGCTCCGCAGCCGCCTAACGTGCCCGCTGGCCCTGCCGCGCCCGCCCCCGCCGTGCCCGTACTGCCGGGCGCGGGCTGGTGGGTGGGCGCGGGCAAGGGCCTCGGGTTACTGGCCGTGGGCGTAGGCACGGGCTGGCTGCTGCGCACCGCCGTGCCCGCCGAACCGGCCGTGGTGGTGGCGCCTCCGGCTGCGGCGGCAGCCCCGGCTGTAGCGCCGGTTTCCCGGTCGCTCGCACCCGTCGATCTGGTTTTCGAGGATGCCCCGCTCGGAATGGTGGCCCGGCGGCTTGAAGGTGCGTTCCCTGGTACGCACGTAGTGGTGGCCGACTCCGCCCTGGCCGGGCAGCGATTCACGGGTACATTCCGGGCGGCGCAGCCCGCCGCCGTGCTGCGCGTGGTGGGCGTGGCGACGGGTGCCGCCCTGGCCCGCCGCCCCGACAGCACGTGGGTGCTGGGGCGGTGAGGGTTTTTGGTTTTTGGTTACTGGTTTTTGGTTGTTGTTTTTTGGTTGTTGTTTTTTGGTTTCCCGTTGCTGATTTGACCTTTTCTCTGCGGCTTGCGAATGAAGCTTAATCCACGGCGACGTTGGCGGGTGCTGGGCGGACTGTGGGCGTTACTGCTGATGTTGTCATCGGTCAGGGGCGGGGCGCAAGCCCCGGGCACGGCTGATCCGCTGGCGCGGCTCGTGAGCCTGCCGGCCTTGCAGGCTCCCTTGGAAATGGTGCTGCGCGAAGTAGCGCGGCGCGGCGGGGTCGCCCTTTCGTACAGCCCCACCCGGTTGCCGATGACGGCCAGCGTTCAGTTGCCGGCCATCCAGCAACGGCCACTGGGCGAGGTGCTGACCGCCGTGCTGTGGCGCCAGAACGTGGAATTTGCCGTGCTGGACGGGCAGGTAGTCCTCTGGAAGCGGGGCGAAGCCAGCCCGCTACGCAGGCCTTCGGTTCCCGTCGCTTCGGTCGGCAGCCAGCCGAAGGGCGCATTGGCTAGTGGGGCGAAAGCCGGGGCTGGGGCGCTGGTACCCCGGACGGGGCGCACGGCGGCTGGTTCGGAAAAACGTCCCAATGGTCCCCATTCGCCTCCGGTGGTGGCAGGCCGGGTTAATGATGGGCAGAAAACCCGGGGCGTTGCTCCTTCGTCCACGGCCACTGCCCGCGCGGGGCAATTGAAAAGCCGCCCTCCGGCGAAAACAACCAGACCAATCGTTGCGGCCCGTTCGTCGGAAAGCGGTCTGACGCCACCAAGCGTGGCATCGGGTGAGCGAACGGCGCCCCCCGCGATTTCTCCCCCGAATTCGTCGCTCGCGCCCCCGTCAGCGGCGGCTGATACGGTTGTGCGCGTGCCGAAAGCGGATACGCTCGCCCGTGTCGCTCACTCTGATAGTCTATTACCGGCCACGCCCACCGCGCCGGCCCGCACCGCCTGGCGTCAACGCTTGGTGCAGGTGTCGCTTATTCCGCCCATCAGCACGAATGGCGCTGCCAATGCTCAGACTGTCAATGTTATTTCACTTAATCTGCTAATCGGCTCGGCGGCCGGCGTGCGGGGCGCGGAAGTGGGCGGACTGGTCAATATCAGCGCCGACTCGGTACGGGGCGCCCAGGTGGCGGGCCTGGTTAACCGGGGTCACGGCCCCGTGACGGGCGTGCAGGTCGCGGGCCTGCTGAACCGCACCGATGGCCCGGTAAAGGGGGTGCAAGTGGCCGGACTGACGAACAATGCGCGCGGTCTGATACAGGGCTTTCAGTTCGCGGGCGTCACCAATAAGGCGCACGCCGGCATCCGGGGCGGGCAGTTCGCCGGCCTGACGAATAAGGCGGGCGTCGTCCACGGCGCGCAGTTCGCGAGCCTGCGCAACCGCGCCGCCGACACGCTCGACGGCATCCAGTCGTCGGGACTGCTGAACGTGGCGCGCGGCCCGGCCCAGGGCTGGCAGAACGCCGGGCTGCTGAACGTAGCCACCGGCGTGCCGGGCCAGGACGCCGCCGCCGATGGCGCCACCGCCGAACCGCTGTTGCAACTCTCGGGCGTGGCCAACGTGGCGGCGCACGGCATTCGGGGCGCGCAGGTAGCGGCGGTGTTCAACTATGCCCGCCACGTGCGCGGCCTGCAGTTGGCGGGCCTGCTGAACATCGCCGATTCGGTGGAAGGCGTTTCGCTGGCGCCTTTCAACCTGGTTCGGCACGGGTATCACGCGCTGGAAGTCAACACCGATGCCGACTGGCCCGTGGTGGTAGCGCTCAAACTCGGTGGCTCGGCAGCGTTCTACACCACGTTCGTCGGGGCGAAACAGTGGGGTGGCGCCGGCGTCGGCCGTTGGGGCGTCGGCTACGGCATCGGCGCTGAAGTGATGGCCCGCCGCCGCTTCAGCGTCAGCCTCGACGGGCAGGCGGTGCAGATCAACGAAGACGATAACTCCTGGGCCACCTGGGGCCGGGCGCTGAATCTGCAAACCCAGTTTCGGCCGGGGGTGGGGTGGGGCCTGGGCCGGCGCCACCGGGTGCGGCTGCTGGTAGCGCCGATCCTGAACCTGCTGGTGACGGAGCGGGTGGACCCCGAAACCGGCCGCACCGATTCGCACCTGATCGCGGCCTCGGATGCCCTATTCAGCACCACGACGCCCGGCGGCGTGACCGTGGTCCGCGGCTGGCTGGGCGTCAGCGTGGGCGCGCGGTGGCGATTCTGATAGCAGCTACCCGGCTTTGCGGCGCCGCCGCATCCAGAGCAATACGCCGCCGCCGCCTACCAGCAGCCCGCCCAGCGCCCACAGGAGCCAGCCGTAGGCGCGGGGTAGGCTGATGACGTGCGCCACGTTGGAATCGACGGCCCGCAGCCGCACTTCGTGGGCACGGGTCGAGTCCAGCACCACCAGGTCGCCGACGCCGCCCTGCTCGAAAGGCACAATGGTTGGCTTACCGTTGACCTCGAACAGGATACCGCCCACCACTTCCTGGTCCGGCTCGCCGTCGCGGTTCAGCGCCAGCAGGGTCAGATGATACTCGTTGGGTTTCCCGGTGGGTTCTACTTCAGCCGCTTTGAACTCACGT
Organism: Hymenobacteraceae bacterium; assembly: GCA_031426455.1. Taxonomy (GTDB): domain Bacteria; phylum Bacteroidota; class Bacteroidia; order Cytophagales; family Hymenobacteraceae; genus JANNMJ01. The sequence goes on from JANPLI010000163.1 coordinate 16,134, forward strand.
ACCAGAATGTATTCGGCACCGGCGATGGCGGCAGCGGGTCCGCCATTGACCTGCGCCGTGGCTTCGGTCGGCAGCAGCAGCTTCCCGATCAGGATCCCTAAAAAAAAATAATTACGCAGGACTGTCATTGGTAGAATCAAAGAGCGGGGCGCGCCGGGTGGGCGGTGGTCGCCCCGCTCGTGAAGGAGCGTACAAACTTCGGCAGTAGGGCGCAGTTGGCGGGGCGCCGTCCGGTAAATAGCGCCTTACGAGGCCAGGACTGGCGTGTGCGTGGTCAGAAATTCGGCGGCGCGGCGGTCGGCGTAGCTGCGCGGCCCCGGAAAATTCTCGGCGAAGCCGCAGTGGCCGCCGTTCGTCGGCATCTCCAGAAAAAGCGCCGCACTGGCCTCGGCTTCAGCCACCGGGTAACAGGCCGGCCAGGGCAGAAAAGGGTCGTTGCGGGCTTGCACCAGCAGGGTGGGCACCCGAATGGCGGGCAAATATTGCCGGCTGGACGCGTGAGCGTAGTAAGCCGCCGCCGAAGCAAAGCCGTGCAGCGGGGCCGTATAGCGGTCGTCGAATTGTTCGAACGAAGTCAGGGAATGGTAGTCGGTCAGGTCGATTTGGCCGGGCTGACGGGCAGCTTTGGCCATCAGCTTGCCGCGTAGCGAAGTCAGAAAACGCCGCAGATAGACCCGGTTTTGCCACCGTGAAATGTGTCGGGCGCTGGCTTCCAGCGCCACCGGAACCGAAAAAGTGGCGGCGGCGCACACCTGCGGCGGCACGAGGGCGGGGTTCTCGCCGAGGAACTTGAGCGTGATATTGCCACCCGCCGAAAAGCCGACCAGCCACGCCGCCGTGTAGGGGCCGATGCCGAGGGCGTGGCGCAGCACGGCGGCCAGATCGGCGGTATCGCCGAGGTGATAGGAGCGCAGCAGGCGGTTCGGCTCCCCGCCGTTGGGGCCGCAGGACCGGTAGTTCCAGGCCAAGACGTCGGCCCCAACTGCATTCAACGCGCGGGCCATTCCCAGGATGTAGGGGCGGTGCGAATCGCCTTCCAGCCCGTGCGATAGCACCGCCACCACGGGTGCGGCTGGCCCGCCGGGTGCCCGGCGGCTCCAGTCGAGGTGCAGAAAATCGCCGTCGGGCAGCTCCAGCGTTTCGCGTTCGTAGCGCACGCCCGGCACCCGCCGCCACAGCCCCGGCACGATGGTCTGCAAGTGGCCATTCCACAAAAACGGCGGAGGACGGTGCGTCGGGGCGGGCAGGAGAGGCATTTTTGACTGAGTGACTGAGTGACTGAGTGAGTGGAACAGGGCTACTCAGTAGGCCCCTTATTCACGGCCTCAGCGCCGGGCGCTGCACGAAGCTGGTATCGGTCAGGGTCTGCAGGAAGGCCTGTATCTGTTGCCGTTCGAGGGGTGTCAGGCGGAGGCCCGTTGCGGGCAGTGCCGGGTCAAGGGTTGGGGAAGGGCGCAGGCCGTGGTCGTAGTGGTCGAGTACGTCGTCGAGCGTCGCGAATCGGCCGTCGTGCATATAAGGTGCCGTGAGGGCTACGTTGCGCAGGGTCGGGGTACGGTAACGGCCCCGGTCGGCGGGCTGATTCGTGATGCGGCCCCGGCCCCAGGCCAGGCGTTCGTTGTCAGCAGAAAAGGTGCTGTCGAGGCCGTTGTTGCGGTAGGTTTCATCCGTGAAAAAGGGCGACGGATGACAGGTGCCGCAGCGGGCGTCCACGACCAGCATTCCGGCCTGAGCGGCCGGAGCGAGGGGCGCCGCGCCGGGTTCGTGCCGCCGCCAGCGGTCGTAGGGGCTGTCGCCCGTCAGCAGGGTGCGCTGGAATTGGGCCAGCGCCCGTGCAACCGTGACCGACGTGAGGGCCGGTACCTGCTCCGGAAACGCGGCGGCAAACAGGGGCTGGTAAGCGGGCACGGCCAGTAGCTCGGCTTCTAGCGCCGCCAGCGGCTGGTTCATCTCGTCGGGGCTGGTAAGCGGACCAAAAACCTGCGATTCGAGGTCCGTAGCGCCGCCGTCCCAGAACAGGCCGCGCGCCCAGGCCAGGTTTTGCAGGGCGGGCGCGTGGCGCAGCAGCGGTCGGCCCGATACGCCCGCCGCGCTCAAGGCCCGTCCGTCCGAAAACGCCCGTTCCGGTTGATGGCAGGTGGCGCACGAAACCGTGTTGGTGCCCGACAGGCGGGGGTCGTAGAACAGCATCCGGCCCAGGGCCACGCCCGCGCGGGTCAGCGGGTTACGGGTCGGAGTGGGCACGGCGGGCACGCCCAATCCAGCCGGCACAGGCACCCGCCAGGGCGGCGGCGTTGGGGTGGCGGTTAGATCCGGGTCGGGGTGGCAGGCGCTGGCCAGGGCTATCAAGCCGGGCAGCGCCAGCAGGCGCAGGTAGCAGCCCCTCACCGGAAAGGATCGGCAAAGGTCGGATTCTGGACGAAAGCCGTATCCGTCAGGGTTTTGAGAAAGGCCACCAGCGCGGCTTTTTCGTCGTTCGTCAGGTGCAGGCCGGGGCCGGGACCGTCGTTGGCGGCCTGGAGCTGCGGGTCGGCATTGGGCGAGGTCAGGGCCAGATGGTCGTTGTAATGATCCACCACGTCTTCGAGCGTGGCGAACCGGCCGTCGTGCATATAGGGCGCCGTGAGGGCGATATTCCGCAGGGTAGGGATGAAGAATTTCCCCTGGTCCGTCGCTAGCCCCGTGACGGCACCCCGGCCGGCATCCGTCAGCACTGCGTCGAGGGCGTTGTTGGTGGCCGAGTTCGGCATAAACAGACCGCTGGGCGTGTGGCAATCGCCGCAGTTGGCGCCCCGCACGGCGGGCGAACCGGGGTACTGTTCGTCGGCGCGATATGGGTGCTGGCCGAACAGGCGCATCCCCAGCGCTTCCTGCGGGGTGAAGCCGGTGCGGGTCCGGAGGTAAGCGTCAAAGCGCGAATCGGCGGAAATCAGCGTTCGCTGGAACTGAGCCAGGGCCTTCAAAACCAGTTCTTCGGTAATGGTGCGGGTGCCGAAAGCCCGCTGAAAAAGCACCGGGTAGCGGCCGTTGTTCTGAAGTTTGCGCACTCCCACGGCCAGCGGCTGCCCCATTTCGACGTGGTTTTCGATGGGCATCCGGTTCTGGTCTTCGAGGCGCCCGAAACGGCCATCCCAATTCAGGTGCTGCACCCACATCACATTGGCCAGGCTCATCGTGTTGCGCGGGTGGCGGGCGCCGTTCAGGCCCACGGCCAGGGGTTGGCCGTCCGTAAAGGCCCGCGCCTGCTGGTGGCACGAGCCGCAGGACAGCGTATTGTCGGCCGAAAGCTGCTTTTCGTAGAACAGAAAACGCCCCAGGGCCACGCCTTCATTGGTCAGCGGGTTGTCGGCGGGGACGCGCGCGCCGATGAAGAGGGCGCGCGGCACGGTCAGGCTGTAAGGCGTAGGCGCGGGGACCGGCACCTCCGGGTCGGCCGTCAGGTCCGGGTCGGCGCGGCAACCGGTCAGCAGCAGGGCGGCGAAAAACCAGGGCAGAAAACGTAATGGCATCGGCGGAAAAGGGGAGGCAGACGCGGGCCGCGCCCTCAAAACTACGGGTCGGCATCAGGCTTCGGTGGCAGCAAAGGATGAACCGGCGCCGCCGCCGCAAGTTGCCGGAGTGGGCGCGCGCAAAACTTTCGCGTTTGCCTTGTCCGTTCCCTTACGTAAGCGTACCTTTGCGCCTCATTTTGCGGGAAGTACCCGCTGTTTATTTGCTTTTTCTTTGCGATGGCAAACCATAAGTCGGCGCTGAAGCGCATCCGCTCCAACGGGGCCAAGCGCCTGCTGAACCGTTATCAGGCTAAATCGACCCGTACGTTCATCAAAAAACTGCGCGAAACTACCGACAAAGCCGCCGCGCAGACGCTCTTCCCGAAGGTCGTGTCGATGCTCGACCGCCTGGCCAAGAAGCGCATCATCCACCCCAACAAGGCGGCGAACAACAAGTCGAAGCTCGCCAAGCACGTCAACTCCCTGGCGTAAGCGGCCCGTTGGTTCTGGCATTTTCTGACCCCCGCGCACCGGACCTCCGGAGCGCGGGGGTTTTGCCGTTTTTGCCTGACCGTCAGCCGGAATCGGTGCGCCCTTTAAGTGGTCAGCCAGAAGTTACGTAACATTTTTGATTGATTTGCAATGCAATTTCTTTGATTCGTTGCAAGAGGGTCTGCTCGGTTTGGTAGTCGGCTGGGGCAAGCCACTCATGCTTGAAGTGCCGCCAGAGGTTTTCGATGTGGTTGAGTTCGGGCGAATAAGGCGGGATAAAAAAGAGCTGCAAGCCTTTTTCGCGCCAAGCCGGCTGCCGGGCGACGACTAGGCGGGCGCGATGGATGGAGGCGTTATCCAGGACCAGGAGCGTGGGGCCGGTTTGATGCAGGAGCCAAGCATCGACCGCCTGGACCCATAACTCCGCCGTGAAGGCGGTTTCACTTACCCAGGCGTGGAAGGTATCGGTCGTGGCGACCGGGAGCGCGTCGCTGGTCGGCGCGTCGCTGGTCGGCGTATTGGCTATCAATTCGTTGATGGTCGGCGCCGCCGCCGCTGCGTCTGGCGCCCACCAGCAGCCGAGGAGCGAATAACCGCCCTTTCCCCGTACGGCCGGCACGGGGCAAGCCCGCGCGCCGCGCGGCTGCCAGGCGTGGCTCACCGGCGCCTGCCGCGAAAAGCGGCACTCATCGGTATACCAAAGGCGCAGGCGGCCCGCCCGCTGGTGCCGCCGCAGCCGGTCCAGCAGCCGCTGGGCCGCGCGAAACCGGGCCTCTGGCCGTTGGGCCCGTAGGCAGCGCCGCACCCGCTTATAGTGATAGCCAGCCGCCCGGAGCAGTCGCCCCAACGTGCGCGCGCCGATGGTCAGGCCCGCCGTCAACAGCCAAGCGACTAGCCAGCGCCGCGACGGAGCGGCCACCGGCGCGACTTGGGTCAGGATTTTTTTTTTTCAACGGCGCCCAACTGGGGGGGGCGCCCCGGCCGGCGCGGTTCGAGGAGCCCGGCCAATCCGTGGGCTTCCCAAGCATGAATCCACCGGCTGATCGTCAGCCGGTGGCGCCCAGCGTATTGGGCTAACTGACTTATCGTCATGCCGTTTTCCTGCGCCAAAATCGTTTCCGCACGTTGACGCAGCCGATAGCTGCGCGCGCCACGCGCCGCCTCCTGTAGCGTCGTGCGTTCCGCTTCCGTCAAACAAAAAGGGTAAATCATCCCCTAATATCACGCCGACCAAGCAAATGATGTGTAATTTGTGGTCGACCACTTAA
>JANPLI010000164.1:0-3317 GCA_031426455.1 Hymenobacteraceae bacterium
GGGGTTTCTGGCCGATTACAGCGTGAGCGGGATGCGCTACGACGCCCACGGCAACCTGCTGGCGCTGACCCGCCACGGCGACCCGCGCCCCGAAGCGGGCAGCCACCTGGGCGGCGGCGGTTTTCTGCTCGACCGCCTCGCCCTCGCGTACGCGGGCAACCGCCTGCTCGCCGTCGAGGACGCCGCCCCCGAACCGCCGCCCGGCCCCGATGCCGCCGCGCCCGCCGACTTCACCGATCGGGGCTGGCACTACGACAAAATCACCAACCCCACGCCCGAGTACGGCTACGACGCGCGCGGCAACCGCACCCGCGACGAAGCAGCGGGCCTCACGCTGACGTACAACGCGCTGAACCTACCCGAACGGGTGACGGCCGACGGCACCGGCGGCGGCACGGGCGGCACCCGCACCACCCGCTACACGGCTACCGGCCGTAAGCTGGCGGTGGTGGTGGAGGAAGCGGGGGGCGCGCCGCGCACCACGGTGTACGCCGGCAGCGGCGAATACGCGACGGGCGGCACCGGCGAAGGCGGCCTCCAGCCCGTGTGGGTGGGCACCCCCGAAGGGCGCCTGGTGTGGCAGCCGAACACGCCCGACGCCGAAGGCTCGCCCTGGCGCTACGAGTACCACCTGCGCGACCATTTGGGCAACCTGCGCGTCGCCTTCCAGCCGGTGGGGCGGGTCGGCCGCGACTGGTCGTCGTCCTTCGAGCCCGGCGATGACCACCAGCGCGCGGGAAGGGGCACCGATTCGACCCACGCCGCCGCGCCCGACCCGGTGCAGGTACGCGGCGAGGAAGCCGTGCGGCAACGCCAGCCGCAGCGGGCCCGCACCGGCGCGCACGTGGTGGTGGTGGGCGGCACGGGCACCGCCGCGCGGGCCGTCGGGCCGGTGGTGCGCGTGCCCGTCACGGCCGGCGATTCGGTCTTCGCCGAGGTCTGGGGTTCCTACGAGGCGCCCCTGCGCGCGGCGGGCGGCCCGCGCGGCGGCGGGCGGCAGGTGCGCGCGCTGACGGCCGCCGGAGCGGTGGGCGGGGCGGGCGGCGAAGCGGGCACCGAAGCCGCGACGGCGGCGGGCGCGGGCGGCGCACCGGCCGGCAGCATCCGCCGCGCGGCGTGGCTGCCGCGCCTGGGCCTGGCCGTGGCGGGCGTTTTCGGCGGCGCCCACCAGCGCACGGGCTCGCCCGTGCCGGTGGCCTACCTCAAAGTGGCGCTCTATTCCGCCGATTCCGTCCTGCAAGGCGACGTGCGCCGCTACCTCGCCGATTCCCTCGCCCCCGCCGAGTGGCAACAACTGCTCGCCAAACTGGCGGCCACCGTCACCGGTTACGCCGAGGTAAGTTTGCACACCGAAAGTGCGCAACCGGCCACCTTCGACGATCTGCGCATCCGCGTCCTGGAAAAACAGGTGCAGGAAAACCACTACGACCCGTGGGGCGCCAATCTGGTGGGCATCGAGAGCGAGGGGAATCCAACGCACCGCTACCAGTTCGGGGGGAAGGAGAAGATTACCGATTTGGGCCTCTCGGCGAGCGATCACGGCGCGCGGTGGCGCGGCCCGACGGGCGGGCCGGACTGGTGGGCGATGGATCCACTGGCGGAGAAATACCCGGAGGTAAGCCCGTACGTGTTCGCGTTGAGCAACCCCGTCAATGTGACCGACCCGGACGGACGCGAACCCGTGTATCGCGTCCGGCGAGATGGCAACAACGACGTGTCTTCGGTCGATGTCGAGGAGGGGTCGGGCGGAGGACAATCGGGCGGGCCGCCACCGGAAGATCAGGGTAATGCACCGGCAGAGGCAGCACCACCCGCGTGGTTCTGTACTGCAATAAATTTTTACAGTGATCTGGATAACCTAAAAAGTGCCTTAGGTGTCATCTCCGATTTGGTCTTCGGTGTCCAGTTTGCGGCGGAGGTAGGGGGAGGTGGCGGGAGTTCCAGACGGGGAGGTGCTTCCTCCGCAGCAGGTTCGGCCGAGGCGGAGATGTCAGCCACTGCTACCCGAATGCTAAGCGCCGCAGACGAAGCAGCCGCTTGGCAAGGCAGAGATCTTTACCCAGGCATAGATAAATGGCGAAACATCACTCTTAAGGCGGGCACTGTATTATATGCTGGTGATCCTGGGTCTAGTGGCTTTTTTACCACTGCACGAGGCGTGGCTAGGGCAAATGGTAGCGCGTCTGAGTTTGCATTTGGGTTGCAGGTTGCCAAAAATCCAAAGTTTCCACACAGGCAATCTACGGCGGCATACACTCTCACCTCTGAAGTTCAGGCGGCATTCGGGATAACGAGAGAAAATACACAACACGGTGCAGGTGGATTTCCACAAGTCTATGTACCAAACTTCACAAGGGTTGCGAAAAAAGGCCCTGTTACACCTTTTACAAGGCGATAAAAAATGAAAATCAACTCGGGTGCCACAGGCATCACCATCTTTGGAGTGACATTCACAAACACGTCATCTATTGACGTTTTAGATGCCCTTATAACCAAAGGAGAGATAAGCAGAGGGGTAATAAACGGAGAATGGGAAACTATTGCATTTGTGCCACATCCAGAAACTAGTGATGCAAGCTTTGCTGCGACTCTAATTTTTAAAGACAAAAAAATTTTCCAAATTTCAATCGTATATACTACGAGTGATTTTGGCGTCTCACCAGAACTGAGAAGATTTTATCAAGATTTTACTGGTTTAAATGACGCTGACAAAATCTTTATAACATCTTGGGGAAAAGCAGAATACGGCTTTAGCCCGCAAAGCGGTTTCGATAGCATCGTGTTCTCATTTTGGAAGTAATTCCCCCCGGCGGGCAAGCGGTGCGCGTGCGCTACGGCACCAACGCCGCCCAGGAAGTGCGCCACTTCACCTACGATTTCGCCACCGCGTGTGTCGAAATCGGCGATCCCGCCACCTACCCCCCGACACGCTGGCGCTCACCGAAACCACCGACGAAAACGGCCACCCCCGCCGCCGCTTCGCCGACGACGCGGCCAGTCTGGTATCACTTTTCCGAAAATGCCGAAAGTGATACCATTTTGCGGGAAAAAATTTGGTATCACTTTTTGCGTCTGGCGAAAAGTGATACCAACCCGCTTGGGAGCCCCCGCGACGCGTGCTTCATTATATGATCTGCACCGCCACCGGCCGCCCCTACGAGCAAGCCACCGGCACGCCGCCCGCCCCCAGCGATAACGGCCCCGGCTCCCTCACCTACACCCTCACCCAGGCGTTCCCCCACCAGATTACCCCCGCCGACCTGCGCACCCGCGCCTTCTACGACCGCTTCGACTGGGCCCCGCCCCGCGCCGCCCGC
>JANPLI010000165.1:0-2939 GCA_031426455.1 Hymenobacteraceae bacterium
AGTGGACCCAAGCCCTGCCCCAGTGGCCCGCCACCCTCCAACAGCTCACCTTGCTCTTCGACCAACGCGTGCGCCGACACCGACCCGATTCCCTTTGACACACTTTATTGAACGCTCCCCTCAAAGTCCCGCTGCTAATCCGAAAGGCCAGGTTTCATACAGGGGCAGGAGCAGGCTGAACGTAACTTGCCTACAGCAACGAATCGGCGCACTTGTGCCGGACAACCCGCAAAACGATGATCTACCTGGACAACAACGCCACCACCCGTCTGGACCCACGGGTGTTGGAAGCAATGATGCCGTACCTGACCGACGAATACGCCAACGCGGCTTCTACCCACCCCTTCGGACTGCGGGCGAGCGATGCGGTGAAAGTGGCGCGGGAGCAACTGGCCACCTTGCTGGGATGCGGCACCCAGGAGTTGGTATTCACGTCGGGCGCTACGGAAGCCATCAACTTAGCCATCAAAGGCGTGGCCGAAAGTTACACCAACCGAGGCAAGCACATTGTAACCGTGCAGACCGAACACTCGGCCGTGCTGGACGTCTGCCGCTACCTCGAAACCAAGGGCTACGAAGTCACTTACCTACCCGTCCAGCCCGACGGCCTGCTGCACCTGCCCACCGTGCAGGCCGCTATCCGCCCCGATACGATCCTCGTGTCGGTGATGCTGGCGAACAACGAAACCGGCGTCATCCAACCGATCCGGGAGATTGCCGAGCTGACCCACGCGGCCGGCGCGCTCTTTATGACCGATGCCACCCAGGCCGTCGGCAAACTGCCGCTAAACGTCGAGGCGCTGGGTATCGACCTGCTCGCCTTCTCCGGCCACAAGCTCTACGGCCCGAAGGGCGTGGGCGGCCTGTACGTGCGCCAGCGCAAGCCGCGCCGGGTGAAGCTGGCCGCCCTGCTGCACGGCGGTGGACACGAGCGCGGTTTGCGTAGCGGCACCCTCAACGTGCCCGGCATCGTCGGGCTGGGCCACGCCGCCGAACGGTGCCGTCAATCGATGGCCGCAGAAGCCGTCCGCATCGGCGCACTGCGCGATGAACTGGAAGCGGGCCTGCTCACCATCCCCGGCACCCGCGTAAACGGCAACCGGCAGCACCGCCTCTACAACACCACCAACATCCTTTTCGAAGGCTGCGACTCCGATGCGATGATGATGGGCTTGGAAGGCATCGCCGTTTCCAATGGCTCGGCCTGTACGGCCGCATCGGTGGACCCTTCGCACGTGCTGACGGCAATGGGGTTGAGTGAGACGGAAGCGTTCTCGTGCCTGCGGTTTAGCCTGGGGCGGTTCAGCCAGGCGGCGGAACTGGCGGCCATCCGGGCGGCCGTCCTGGAAGTAGTGCCGCGCCTGCGTTCCTTCATTATGGCCTAAGTGCCGTCGGTTACCCCACCGCTGCGGTAGAGACGCCTCTTGGCGTCTCCGGCTGTTTAGGCGGCTGAGACGCGGTACCGCCACAAGCCTGCTGGCGTCTCCGGCTATTCAGGCGGCTGAGACGCGGTACCGCCACAAGAGACGCCAGGAGGCGTCTCTACCACCCATACACTGACCCTAAATCTGCTCCGACCGTTATGCAACTGCCCCCGCCCGACTACTCCCAGCTGCTGCAAGCGGTGAAGCAGCGCGTTCGTGAAGCCCAGTACCGAGCGCTGCAGCAAGTCAATCAGCAGCAGATTCAGCTTTACTGGGACCTGGGCCGCCTCATCGCCGAGCGCCAGCAGCAGCACGGCTGGGGCAAAAGCGTGGTCGAAACGCTGGCCCGCGACCTGCAAACCGAGTTCGTGGGAATGAGCGGGTTCTCGGCGTCGAACCTATGGCGGATGCGCAACTTTTTTCTTGATTATCAGCACGATGAACTTCTCGCACCACTGGTGCGAGAAATTAGCTGGTCTAACAACGTGCTGATTATGGAGAAGTGCAAAACCGCCGCCGAGCGGCTTTTTTACCTCGTCCAGGCCCGGCAACAGCACTGGACAAAATCCGTCCTGACCCAGCAACTCAAAGCCCGCGCTTACCACAACACGGTTCTCGCGCAGCAGAACTTTGCCGCGACGCTGCCCGCCGCCCAACTCCCCGCTGCCACCCTGGCCCTGCGCGACGAGTACACCTTCGGCTTCCTGGGGCTTGCGGCCGAACACGCTGAGTCCGAACTGGAACACGCTCTGCTGGCCAACGTGCGCCGCTTTCTGATTGAGATGGGCGGCGACTTCACCTTCATCGGCAACCAATACCGCCTGACGCTGGAAGATCAGGAATACTTCATCGACCTGCTGCTCTTTCACCGCGAGCTGCAATGCCTCGTGGCGGTGGAGCTCAAGGTCACCGAATTCCGACCCGAGTACGCCGGCAAAATGAACTTCTACCTCTCGCTGCTGAACGAGCAGACGCGCAAGCCCCACGAGCAGCCCAGCATCGGCATCATCATCTGCCAAAGCAAGCAGCGCACCGTCGTGGAGTTTGCCCTGCGCGATGTACATAAGCCCATCGGCGTGGCCACCTACACCCTCACCGAAACCCTGCCCGCCGAGCTACGCCCCTTCTTCCCCAGCAACGAGGAGCTGGTGCGGCGGCTCGATGCGGTGACGGCCGCGCTCAGTTCGGGGGCGGCCTGACGGCGGGGCGGCGGGGTTAGTTTTGCCTGATGACTGTGGGGCTACCTGATTCGCTGGCTTATTACACCCGCCGCTTTACCCGGCTCAAGCGCAATACCGCTGCTGGACACGGGGCGCCGTATAAGCCGGCGCTGCTGCTGGCGGTGCTGGAAGGGGTGGAGAACGGGTCGATCCGGGAGAATCAGGTTTGGATCACGCCGGAGCTGATCGCGGCGTTTCGGGCGACGTGCCGGCTGCTGAACACGTCGCCGCTGCACCGCGACTACAAGCTGGACTTGCCATTTTACCACCTGAGCACGGAGAAGGCGGCGTTTTG
>JANPLI010000166.1:0-8012 GCA_031426455.1 Hymenobacteraceae bacterium
TGACCACTTCCGATATGCTCAGCGTGGACTCCGACCTTGACAACATATGCAAGCTTTCCCGTGAACTCAACAGTATGCCCGAAAACACGCCGGGCGCTTCCCCGCAATGGGAAGCGCCCGTCGTGTTCAGCTACCAGCCAGAAGGCCGGCGCGCGTCGGAGGAGTTAGTCGATCACCACGCGGTGGGTGGTTACCTGCTCGCCGGCCGTCAGTTTCAGCGTGTAAACGCCTTTGCTGAGGGTACGGGTGCTGATGGCGGCCTCGGCGCTACCATTGGTCAGGGCCAGCGACTGGCGGGCCACCGTCTGGCCCAGCGCGTTCAGCAGCGTAGCCTGCACGGTGCGGGCGTTGGTTTGCAGGGCCGTCAGGCGCACAGTCAGGGCCTGGTGAGCGCTCACCGGGTTCGGGAACACGTCCACGGTACCGTTCAGCGTGTTCGCCACGCCCAGGGGCGAAGCGGCTGGTTCGAACACGAGGGCGAAACGCTGGCTGTACGTACCGGCATCGAGCGTGGTGGCGTAGGTAGCGTTCTGCATCAGATCCTGGCGGGTGCCAGTCAACGCGTCGAGCAGGTACACGCGAGTACCGGCGGACAGGTTTAGCAGCTCACTGGCCGCGATCTTGTACGCACCAGCGTAGTTCACGGTCACGGTCAGCGGTACGCGGGTAGCCGCCAGCGGCATCGCGTTGATGGCCATTTCGTCGGCGCCCATCAGCGAGCTGATGGACGGCACCTCGCCCACGTTGCGGAGCTTGAAGCCATCGTAACCGTTGTCGTTGCCAGTGCTCATCATCGCGTCAAACACGAGGCGCGTTTCATCGTCGTAGCCAGCCCCGAACTGCGTCGTGAGCTTCAGCGTCACGGTCGGCTGCGTGGGGCGATAGTGGACGTTGTCGGTCGTGTAGCTCGTCGGGCGCTGCGCGTTCTGGAAGAAGTCCGGTATCGTGGTGCTTCCCAGGTTATTGCGGCGCAGGAAGAAGCCCTGGGCCATCGGTAGCAGCGACGAATTGGCACCCGTCACGTTGGTGGTACCACCGCTGGCGGTGTAGGTTACATACGAGCCGGAAGCGGCGCCACCCAGCGTTGACGTCTGCGTTTTCCAGACCGAAATCTGGCCTTGCAGGTTCGCACCGGAGGGACCACCGTTCACGTCGAGGATGCGCTTGAGCACCCCGGTCGTGTTGTTGGCTTGCAGCGGCGAAGGGTAAGGGTTGCCGTAGAAACCCCAGCCTGCATCCACTGAACCGCTGGTGCGGCTGAACGTCGCCGGCACGTCGCCGCTGTTGAGGTTACCCACGAAGGTCGGCGAGTAAGGTGCCCCCTGTAGAATGGTGTAGCCCTTGCCAGGCACCATCGTCGCGTTGCTGCCCGGGGCCACCCAGCCCTGATCGAAGTTAGTCGTCACCAGGCTTTCCGTGTAACCGTACACGGCCGTGAAGGTACCGTACATATAATTACCGATGCTGGTGATCGGGGCATTGCTGATCGGCGACGAGAAGTGGCGATAGCCGAGGCCAGCGCCACCGGCGGGCGCGGCTACGTAGCGCTGCACGTTCACGGTACCGAGTACCACGCCGCCGCTGTTCACCACCATCGCCGTGTTAGCGGCGTCGGAGAGTAGCACCAGGGGCTGCCCTGCGGTGGTCAGGTTACCGTTGAGCGTCAGCAGTTGGCTGATATACAATGGCCCGGCCAGCGTAGCGCCGCCGGTCGTCACGGTCAGGTTCGGAAACGTCGTGATAAAGGCACCCAGGTCCAGCACACCGCCGTTGCCCACGGCGAGCGTAGCGGCCGGGTTCACCGCCAGGTTATTGAGCGCGGTCAGGGTACCGTTCACGGTCAGGGTGGCGCCGGTTTGGGTATAGAATGCGCCACTGCGGATGTCCAGCCCTCCCACCGTCAGGTTCGTGCCGTTCGAGGGTAGATTAGCGATGCCAGCCGGGATGGTCAACGTCTGCGTCCCCAGCAGCGTGGTCAGCGCCGGGAAGTCGAGGGCTGGCAGGAAGTTATCCTGCGACGTGGTGCCCGCGGCGGTCAGACCGATGAAGAGCAGGCGGTCGGACAGACCGATCTGGAAGGTGCCGTCCGTGCCGGTCACGCGGCCGACGCGGATGTACACCGTGCTACCGGGCGTCAGGCCACTGGTGAGGGCTAAAGCGCCCATCAGGCCGGAACCCTCGTTGTTGGAGCAACCCTGGCTGACGAGCGAGCCGGGCGTTCCGGTGTACACCTGCACGATGGCATCGGTCAGCGAGCCGGCGCGGGTATCCACGAAAAGCTTGCCGGTGGCCGGCACGGTAGCGGTGAACCACACGTCGTTCACGCCCGCGCCGCAGCCGAAAGCAGCCGGCAGCGAAGAGGTAGTCGCACCGGCGTTGTTCAGCGTCGCGAAAGTCGGCGTAGTGCCGTTGAGATTCACGCTCAACGCCGGCAGGGTGCCGGTCGCTTCGTCGTTGAGTGGTACCGGGGCCGAGGTGATGTTTACGGCAAAGGTGCCGTTCGACTGCACCCCGCTCGTATACGAACGGTTGTCGGTCACGCGAACGTAGTATGTGCCAGCCGGGCGGCTGCCCGCGTTGAAGGTGGCCGTACGCTCGGTCAGGAAACCCGGATAGGCGCTCACACACGAGAGTTCCGTCAGCGCCGGGTTATACACCTGAATGTTAGGAATGAAGTTGTAAGAGCCAGTCACGGCCACCACCAAGGTGCTGGCCTGCGTGGTCGTGAACTTGAGCCACACGTCGCCGGAAACGCCGCGGGGAGGCGGGCCACTCGTCGAAAAGGCACAGTTAGCGTTCGGGGTCACCGAAGCCGTGGCGCCCTGCACCGTATAGGTGGTGCAGAAGCTGGTGGCAGGCGTCAGGGCCACGCTGCCGGTCACGTCAAGGGCGCTGGCGGCTTCGTCATAGGCTACGCCCGTCGGATCAGTTGGCAGAACGCCGGGGATGCTGTACGAGCCGCCCGCGTTGAACAGATAGCTGCTGTTGCAGGCGGGCGTCAGGTTGAGATATGCGGCGGGGTCTACCACGTCGAAGTAGGTCGTGTTGGCCACCTGCTGCGACACCACCTGCGTGGTGGGGTTACCGTTCAGACCCAGCACGTAGCGGTACTGGCTGCCCAGCGAGGTGCTGGTGCCGTTGTAGGCCGACATCGTGCCGTAGCGGAATTCCACGTTGTTCGACGTTTCGTAGAGCTTCACCTGAAAGTTGAAGTCGGCGGCGCTGTAGAACGACTTACGGGCATTGCGCCACATCACCGTCAGCACCCGCGAACCCACCGACCCGCTCACGCTGTAGCGGATATCGGTCAGGGCGGCGTAGCTCAGGTCCTGCCAGAACGGCGCTACGATCTGCGTCGGGGCGCCGGAGCCGTTGCCTTGGTCAAGGCCGATGGCGCCATCGATCAAGCCACCGAAGCTCTGCGTTAGGGCCGTGTTGAAAGTTAGGAAGCCGTTGGTCGAAACTTTGAAGTTGGTTACCGAAGCCCCCATATAGGTGAAGGGGAAGCCCAGGCTGATGCTGTTCGACAGGTTGTCGTCGGTGCTAGCGACGGGGAACGGCACGGCCGTCGAGCCGCCGTCGGTCAGGGCGGTGTAGCTGATGCCCGTGTTGCGCGTGATGCCGTAGGCGGGGAAAGCGCGGCGGGTCGTGAAGCTGGGACCTTGCGTCTGGGTCGATGAGCCGTTAGCACCGCTGCATACCTGAGTCAGGTAGAAATCGTAGGCCGTGGCGGCGCTCAGACCCGTCAGTGTGTGCGACGGCGCCGTCAGGCCCGTAACGATGGTGCCAGCGCCGGGCGTGAAGCCTGCTGGGCCGTACTCCAGGTTGAAGGTCACGCCGGGACCGTTCACCGCAAAGTTGAGCTGCACCTGGTTCGCCTGGATATTCGTCACGGCGGTAATCGTCGGCGAAGGGCAGGTCACGGCCGGGGCCAGCGTGATGCGGTAGTCTTCAGTTTCACCGCGCAGGTAGTAGCCCGACCCGGCCGGGTCGGTCGCGGCTGGCAAGTTCGAGGCTGCGATCACGCGCATCCGGCCGTTGGTGGTATTCGTCACGCCGGAGATCGGAATCGTGATCGGAATCGACAGCAGCTGTGGGCTACTGAACGAGGTTACGGTCTGCGAGCCGGCCAGTTCACTCGCGGCGAATACTCCATCGTTATTGTAATCGATGTAAACCACGACGCGCGTGTTCACGCTGCCATCAATGGAATTCTGATCGACGGGCGCCAGC
This sequence comes from Hymenobacteraceae bacterium, assembly GCA_031426455.1. GTDB lineage: Bacteria > Bacteroidota > Bacteroidia > Cytophagales > Hymenobacteraceae > JANNMJ01. Next base: position 4,234 of record JANPLI010000166.1, read on the forward strand.
GAGGCCAGGTTCACATCCACGGTGTAGGAGTTGCCCTGGTTGAAGGTCACGAACGACGAGCCAGTATAGGCGTTGTAGGCCTGCGTGGCGGCGGGATTGTTGAGGGCCACCAGCGAGGCAATCGAGTTGTTCGTAGCCGCACCGATTTTCACCTGCGCGATGTCGAAGTCGTCGTTAAAGACCAACGAGGCCAGCGCGATGGGCGCAATGCCGGCTGGCTGACCCGCCCGCGAGTCGTTCGACACGGTGCGGTCGCCAGCCGGGTCGATCACGGTGAGGTTGTCAGCGCCGTTGGCCCGAATACCATCCAGGGTGGCATCCACCTTCAGGCCGGGCGTAGCGGTGGGTTTCAGCGTCACGACCACGTAGAAGTAGTTGTCGCCGTAGGCGAGGCTGGTGAATGTGCCCGCGAAGCTTTGCGTGATCGGCGTGAAAGCGCCCCCAAAGCCAAACTTCATCGTGTTAGTCATCGTGCCAACGAAGGTGTGCAGTGCTTGGGTGGACGGCGAGTTACCCGACACGTTCTGGTAGCCGGTGTTGCCCACGCGGCCAGTAGCCAGCCCGCGAAACAGGCTGATGGAGGCGATTTCCGAAACCGGCAGATAGGCCGCGCCGGTCTTGAACGTGACACCGTAGGCCTGCAGCGTCACTGTGCTCGAATTAGTGGGGATTGCTAAAACAGATGTCGTCAGCGGCACGTTGAAACGCAGCACCTCTTCGTTAGTGGGCTGCACAGCGGCCACCGTCGAGGCGGGCTTGCGAATGTCGGCTGTAATCGGCTGGACGGCCGTGACAGTACCGAGCCCAGTGGAACCCGCGATGGCAAAGCGCGTGGGCGGCGACCAGGTGGTCGCAGTCGCCCCATTCACAAAGCGCACTTCGGCATCGTACTGCTTGCCGGTAATCAGGGCAGGGGTAGCCGTGAAGGGGCTGGTAGTCAAGCCTGTACCCGATGCTACAACGGCACCGGTCTGTAGGTCGAACACCCGCACATCGGCTGTCGTGCCGACAGGTGCGCCGGGCAGCGTAAAGCTAAAGTTGTTGCCACTCCGCGATGGTCCCGATGTCGCGGCCAGCAGGCCGTTCGTCAACTGTGTCCACTTATACGTCAACCCGCTGGGGGGAAACACCACGCTGTTGAGCGCCATCGAACCGCCCTGGGAGGTCACGTTCACCGTGGAGCCGGTCGAGGACTTCGTCCAGTCCGGCAGGTTCGCCATCTGGAAGTTGGTAGCCGTGGGGGCCGTGCCAGCGCCACCCACGAAGTAAGGCGCGTTGTTGGTGCGCGACGAGTAGCCCGTCAGCGTGAACGCCCCGTTTATGGTGCGTATGCCCACCTGTACCGGGAAATCGGTAATGGCATTGGGGCCAGTGGCCGAAGCACCGATGGACGTGGCCGCCGTCAACGTTACGGCACCATAGGCAATCTCAACCGAGCCATCGGCCTCATTGAGGCGGATCTGAAAGTTGATGTTGTCGGCATAGGGGTTCGGATAAGCCACCGAAGTCGAGAACCGGCGGCGGAAGTTTTTCCACTGCACCACCAACGTCTGCGAACTGGGCGAGCCGATCACCTGATACCGTAGTTCTGCGCCGGGCTGGCTTTGCAGGTCGAAGGCCAAACCCGCAATGGCATTGCGCGAGAATGCACCGCTACCGACAAAAGGCGCGTTGTTTGCCGCCGGCGTACTGTTGTTGGCAGTTGCACCCTCCGCGCTCACGTTGGCGGCGCTCTGGGTGCCGGTATTGTTGCCGAGCGAAAGCCAGCCGTTCACGTTTACGGCGAACGTGTTGGTGGCGGCGAAGGTGGTCGGGGTACCACTACCGTAAGTCACCCCGAATGGGAAGTTGAACCCAATGGGCAGACCAGGGCCGGCGTTGGCGTTGGTCACACCCGTCGTCACCGTAGCCGGATCATTGAACTGCTCGTTGTCCAGTGTGGGTGCAGCAGCTGCGCCCAGCACGGTGCCACCCGTGATGGCAGTGTAAGTGCCCGTAGTAGATGAGAAAGCCAGCGCATTAGCTGCCGGCGCCTGCGCCTGCGCGCCACCACTACTCAGCAGCAGCCCCAGCGCGCCGGCCAGCAGGCCGGCCCGCGCGGCGCGGCGGGTTAAAAGGGTGGGGGGAGAGAAGTTTATCATTGGTAAACTGAATAAATAGTTGGAGGCGGAAAAACGAAAAAGCCACCCTGCCCGCAGCGAAAAGCTGGAGCAACGTGGCGGAAACGACAACTAAAAAAATGACTTCCCGGCAACCACCAGGAGAAGAGAAAGCAATCCGAACATAGCGAAACAGATAGAACGACCGAACGACGAAATCAACGGCCACAGGACCGCGCCAGGGAATGCAAACGAATGCAGGAAGATTCAGACGTCAGCGCTACTTGCGGCCAGGGGCCGCGCACTGTTTTGCACAAAGGTAAAATTATTCGCCCCCGCAACCAAACATTTTCAGACTTTCGCAATCGATTCCGCCGCTTGCCACCCTAGGCCCGCGCCCAGCGCCACGCCCATTCCGTTGCAACGCACGGCCGCCAGCAGGCCGGGGCGCACCCAGTCCAGCACGGGCGCCAGGGCTGGGCCAAAACCCATCACGCCGGACCAGCGGTACTCGATGGCGGGCGTTTCGTCGGGCCGGATGACGGTGCGCAACAGGTTCTCCAGGTACGCCTGCACGGGCTCCGTGGTGCCTGGCGTGGTGGTGGCTTCGGCGGTAAAATCCAGGTGGCGCCCACCGCCGAGCAGCAGGCGCCCACCGGGCAGCGGCCGGAAGTACGTATAACCCCGGTCGTAATGGTAAGTACTGAAGACGACGGGCCGGCGCAGTGGCGCCGTGACCAACACCTGGCCGCGCCCCGCCGTCACGTCCAGCTTGGGGGCCAGCTCGCGGGCGAAGGCATTGGTGGCCAGCAGCACCCGCCCGGCGCGGATGGCAGCGCCCGGCACCCGCACGATGTGGGTACCGTCGGGTTCAGGGGCGACTGCGGTAACGGGTTGGCCGGTCAGCACCAGAATGTCGGCGGCGGCGGCACGGGCCAGCAAAGCGCGCATCATTCGGCCGGCGTTGAGGGCGCCTTCGTGGGCATTTTCGATGGCCGTGCTGATACCCCGAAACCCCAGCCGGCCAATCCGGGCGGTTACGTTGCGGAAGATCTCATTCGTACCGATGAGCGGCGCCAGCTTCTCGTTGTAGTAGCCAATGCGTTCGCGGCAGGCTGCTGCCAAGGCCTCATCGGCGCCCGCCCGGAAGATTTCGGTACCGCCCACGGGCGCGTAGGCCAGCGCGGCATCGCCCACCAGCTCGCGGAGGCGGGCCAGCCCCTCCCAACGCGCGCCCACGACGGCCAGCAGGTCGCCGCGCTGCTCCTGCTCGATCAGCTCGGAAATGGAGCCGAAACAGGCAAAGCCCGCATTTTTGGTGCTGCCGCCGGTGGGCAACGCACCGCGCTCCAGCACCGTGATGCGCCACTGCGGCTTCAGCTCGCGCAGGCGCAGCGCCGCAGTCAGACCGACCAGTCCGGCGCCGACAATGACCACCTCGGCGGGGCCGAAAAACTGCTGGTGTTCCCAGTACGAGTAAACAGGAGGCAGCGGAGGTAGCGTCATCACAAGTCAAAGGTCGGCGCCCTATTTGGTGTTCGCTCTTACCGGGAATCAGACGGATGACATACGCATTGCGATTAGGTTTGGAGACGGGGCTGAGCTAGCGCAGGTGGAGAGCCGATGGTCCCGACGGGACTACCATTCGGTAGTTGAGACATTTAGCAAAAAGAAGGCGGT
>JANPLI010000167.1:0-7465 GCA_031426455.1 Hymenobacteraceae bacterium
CCTGCTTAGCCTGGCTGCCGGCTTGACTGCCACCGGGCAAACGATTGTCCCGCAGCCATTGATTACCGAGTGCGCCAGCCCGACGGCGGTCTCCAGCGAAGCTCCGTTGCCACCGGCTCCGCAGGACTGTGGCATTCGCTATATCCGCCTCGCGTTTCATTTTATGTTGGACGCAAACGGAGTTGGGAATTTTAATGAGGTAGGTGCTAATCAGCCCAGAAATGGCACAACTTTAATAAATCCAAGTAATCCATCTCAGGGTTATTACCCCTCGTTTCCACAGATCAACGGCTACGAACTGGCCGAAGCCATCGTCGATACGGCCAATCGCCGGTTGGCATTGAACCCGGTGCAGGTATATACCCAGAATGGTGTCACCACTTATATGACCAACGTACCCCGGCAGCCTAAGCAGTGGCGTTTCGTGCTGGCGGGCGTGTACTTTCGCCGCACCAGTGACCCGGAGCTACTGTGGCAAAACTCCGAAGCGCCGATAAATGGTATCAGTACTAACTTTGAGTCAACGGCCAACAACGCTCAGTTTGGCGTTAACCGAGACAGCGTCATTAATGTGTTTATGCTAAATCAAGCCCGAAACCGAAATGCGATTAATCCTAATATATACAATAAAATCGCTGGCAATGCAGGCGCTTTGGGGTTCGTTTCCGGTAAGGGCTTTGTAAAGCTGGTCGGGCAGTGGAACAACTGGGGTACGCAAAATTCGTGGTCGCCGGTGGAACTGCTACACGCGGCGGGCAACCTGCTCTGCCACGAGGTGGGCCACCTGCAAAACCTACGGCACGTTTCTGATGGAGGATCCAGATTTAATAACGGATGTACCGATGTGCCGCCCGCGATCTCTGGTTGGGATGCAACCAACAATATGATGGATGGCAATTGGACCGCGACAGCCGTTTCGCCTTGCCAGCTAGGGGTAGTAAGCTCGACGCTGAATACGCCCACGGGCCGGCGCTACATCTATAGCTGCGGCTGTGCCAAAGCAGCGGCCTTTGCTACATTGCCCACCACGGCTTGCCTCAACGCGCCTATCGTCCTGGATGGGCGGGCGTCGTATGGCGAGACGTGGTATAAAGTCGTGATCGAGAAACAAACCAGCGGGGTGTGGTCGGTGGTATCGCAAAACACGCTTACCGGGAAGATTGGTCAGGTAGATTTGAAATACCTGTACAGCGGCTTCACGGTGGGCACTTATCGCGTCACGCTCACCACGATCGCGAATTCGAGCTGCGGCACTAGCCGCAAAGTGGTGTTACCGCTGCAGGTTATTACTACGGGCTGTCTCGAAGGCCGTCCGGCGCTCGGTAGCGCTGACGTAAGTGCACCCCTGCGCCTGCTGGCAACGCCTAACCCGGCCACTAATGCTGTCACGCTCACGTACTACGCGGCGGCACCTGGCGCGGCGCGGGTCCGAGTGTACCGCATTACGGGCGAACTAGTGGCTGAACTACCCACGACGGCCCCCGCCGAAGGGTGGCAAACGCTCACGTGGCACCCGGCCACGGCCACCACCGGCGTGTACCGGGTAGAGGTGGAAGCTGGCGCCGCCAAACAATCGGTGCGGGTAATGATGCAGCCCTAATGAAAATGTTTTCCCAGTTAACCCGCCCCGCCGACCGGAAGTCGGCGGGGCGTTGGGCATTGGTGCGCCGGCTGCTGGTGCTGTTAGCGCTGCTGGGCGGTAGCCCCGCGCCGTTGCTTTACGCCCAGCAGTACGTACCAGCGTGGGCTGGCGCGCGGGTGCTGCGCGGGATGCCCAGCTTCAGTCCCAACGAAACGGTGACCGATATCACGACCGATATCGGCGGTAATCTGTACGTGACAGGTGGTTTTGACGGCACCATCGACTTCGGCAACGGAGTGCGTTTGGCGGCGTTCGATTTCACCCACGGCTACGTGGCCAAGTTCGACAATACCGGCACCTGCCAATGGGCTGTGGGGGGGAACTTGCAGGTGGGCGGCGGAAACGCGCAGTTCGACGCGGTGCGGGTGGGGCCGGACGGGGAGGTGTACGTGATCGTGCCGAATAGCAACCTGACCACGACCTGTGGCGTGCGCCTGCCGCAGGGCGGTACCGGTGGCGTGGGGCTATTGAAGATCAGTCCGACCGGCATTTGCCGCTGGATACGCAAGATCGTGAATGGCGGTGGGGCGCAGCAGACCTTAGAGATTGACCAGCGGGGCCATCTATTTCTGAGTGGCGACTTTTTCCAAACCGTGACGGTCGGGAGTTCGGTCGTGACGGGGCCAGCAGCGGGGGGAGATGATTACTTTTACCTGGCCCGCCTCGACACGGCGGGCCGTACGCAATGGGCTACGTGGGTGGGATCCGGTACGGTTGCCGCGACTAGCCCACCACCCTATGATTATAAAACGCAGCTGGCGGTGGACGGAACAGGCGGGGTTTTCATAAGTGGCACGTATGGTTCTGGTGTGTTTCGGGCCGGCTCGCTCACCTTACCTCCGCGCACTGCACGAGGAGGGTATCTCGCGCATTTTGGTGCCGGAGGTGCTTGCCGCTTGCTGATCCAGCCTACTTCATCGGTGATCGTCGGTACGGGCGGTCCGATGACGTATGATCCGGGAAATTATAGAATTTACATGCAAACTGGTGGTACTTCCGTGGCGCTGGGCGGGCTTACCAGTTCGGCTAACTCCGGTGTACAACTTTTCTGTTTGGATTCCGCGGGCGTTGGTATTCGGCTTACCCAGTTCGAAACAGCCAATGGAGCAGCGTTTTTCAGTCCGCCCGTCGCGCGCATCACGCTCGGCCGCGACCACGCCATTTACGGTACGGGTTATGCAGTCGGCTCCTTCGCCCAAACGGGCGGCGGCCCGGTGCAAGGCCCCTTTGCCGCCAATACGATCGCCGTGTGCCGTTTCGCCCCGGACGGCACGTATTCCTGGACGCTACCCCAAACTACCCCCACGCAGGGGCTGGCCTGGCCCACGTGCATCGCCGACAACGGCCCCGGCGGGGTCTGGATCGGGGGGCGGCTGGAAGGCCGCATCAGCTTCGGCGGCACCACGCTGGTTTCCGACGGGGCCGACGGTTTTCTGGCCAACACCGGGTTAGTGCTGGGCCTACCTGAGGCGGCCGGCCCCGCCGCTGCGGAACTGAACATCTGGCCCAACCCGGCGGGTGCCGAAACGCCGGTGCAGGTGCAACTGGGGGCGGTGGCCGGGTCGGCGCGGCCCGTGCAGCTACTCGACGCGCTGGGGCGGGTGGTACGCACGGCCACCATCGCGGCGGGCGAGCGCGCGGCGCTGGTGCCGGTAGCCGGGCTGGCGCCGGGCGTGTACGTGGTGCGCGCGGGCGGCGCAGCGCGGCGGCTGGTGCTGCGGTGAGGGGTGGAGGGTAGTAGCTAGCGCGGTGCCTTATGGCGCCAACCGGGCTAGCTGCTGCCACTGTTTTCACTGCATTCCGGAGGATAGCGCAAATTCGTACCTAGATGTAAGGTGCGCCGAAGCCGGGGGCCTCCGGCACCTAGTGTCAAGCAGTCGTTTGACGCCAGGTGCCGGAGGCCCCCGGCCACGTAAACGGGCGCCGAAACCGCGCTAAGTGCTGCGCGGCCGAACCTTCGAGAACCGGATAAGGCTGGGCGAGAAAAAGGAGCAGGCGGCGCATTACGGGCGCAAAGGCGGGGCGGGCGGCGGGGCGGGCGGCGGGGCGGTCGTCCGGAAATTCGTCGCGTTCGTCGGCGTTTGCGGGCTGCCGATTGATTCAATAGGGCGGTATTCCCGAGGAATCAGCAATTTGCTGATACATTGGCCCTGCAGCCCGTGATCAGAAATGAATAGCTTCCTTTTCCTTGCGTGGTTGCTGGGAGCGCTGCCGGCGCTGCGGGGGAAGGATGCGCCCCCACTGCCCGCCCCTGCCAGCGGCCGGACAGTGATGGTCCGGCCGTGGTTTGGCGCTGCGCCGCTGCAACTGGCCACACCGACCGGACCAACCGCTGCCGGCGATCCGCTGATGGTCACCGTTTTTCGGTGCTACCTCGGCGCTCTCACGCTGCGTTTCGCTGATGGCAGCACGTACCGCGACCCCGTGGCGTACCATCTGGTGGATGCGGAAGATTCGGCCTCCTGGACCCTTGCGCTGCCCGGCGCCCCGGCCAAGCCCGTCGCGGCGCTCGAATTTCGGCTCGGCGTGGACAGTGCCGCCAACGTGGCCGGTGCCCAGGGCGGCGCCCTCGACCCGGCCCTGGGAATGTACTGGGCCTGGCAGAGTGGCTACATCAACGCGAAAGTGGAAGGCACTTCGCCCCGCCGCCCGGCGCTGGCCCGGCGGGCGTTTGCTTTTCACGTGGGCGGTTATGCCCGCCCGAACGCCACCTGCCGCGCCGTGACGCTGCCCTGCGCGGTGCCTGTCGCCGCCGCCACGCTGACGGTGCTGGCCGACGTGGCCCGCTGGCTCGGCGCGGCGCCGCTGACCGAAACGCCGGACGTGCTGACCCCCGGTCCGGCCGCCGCTGTGCAGGCCGACCGCGCGGCGGCGATGTTCCGGTGGGCCGAAAAACCTGTTTCCGCTGCCGCCAATGCGCCGGAGTAACCACTGGGCAGGCGTAGGAGTGGCGCTGCTGACGCTGCTCGGCGTGGTGGCCTTCGGGCCGCCGGAAAAGGGAACGCCCGCCGTAGCCCCCGACGCGCCGGTGCCTTTTCCGCGCCCCGCCGGGTGGCCCGCGCCGCGCTACGACTTCCGGAAAAATCCACCCACGGTGGTGGGGGTGGCGCTGGGCCGGGCGCTTTTCTACGACCCCGCCCTCTCGCGCGACGGCACCATTTCGTGCGCCTCGTGCCATTTGCAGGCGACGGGGTTCACGCACCTCGACCACGCCCGGAGCCACGGCATCGATGGGCGCATCGGCAAGCGCAACGCGCTGGCGCTGGTGAATCTGGCCTGGAGCCCGGTTTTTCATTGGGATGGCGGCGTCCATCACCTCGACGTGCAGCCGCTGAACCCGATAACCAACCCGGCCGAGATGGATCACTCGCTGGCGGCCGTGGTGGCCGGGCTGAACGGTTCGGCCCCCTACCGGGCGCGGTTTGCGCGGGCGTTTCGGGGCGATTCCGTGGTCACGGGGCAGCGGGTGCTGCTGGCGCTGGCGCAGTTTACGAGCCAGTTGGTTTCGGCCAACGCGCGCTACGACCAGTACGCCCGCCACGAGCCGGGCGGGGAGTTCAATCCGCAGGAAATCAAGGGGCTGGCGCTCTTCCGGGCGTACTGCGCTACCTGCCACCGTGAGCCGCTTTTTACCGATTACTCGTTTCGGAACAATGGCTTGGCGCCCGACTCGCTGGCCCCCGATGCAGGGCGCGCGGCCATTACCGGGCGGGCCGACGATTCGCTGAAATTCCGGGTGCCGTCGCTGCGGAACGTGGCGCGCACGGCGCCTTATATGCACGACGGCCGGTTTCCGCGCCTGCGCGACGTGCTGCGGCACTACACGGCGGGCATTCACCAGAGCCGGACGCTGGCGCCGCAACTCCAAAAACCGCTGCTGCTAACCCCGGACGAGCAGCGCGATATCATCGCATTTCTGCTGACCCTGACCGACAATGACTTTCTGACCAACCCCCGCTTTGGCTACTCATCTGCAGCAAACTCCCTCCAATAGCCAAACAAGCGGTCAGCCACAAGCAATAAGCCACAAGCGGTAAGCTACAAGCTACAAGTCAAGCTGCTGACAGACAGGCGAAAGAATAAAGGATAAATGCCAGGTGATTTCTGGTTGGCCGCTTAAAACCAAAAACCAAAAACCAAAAACCAAAAACCAAAAACCAAAAACCAAAAACCAAAAACCAAAAACCAAAAAATGAAAAAGCCCCTCCTTACCCTCCTTGCGGCGCTGGCGCTTGCCCCCGCCATTGGTCAGACGAATCCCGCCATTACCAGTTGGTTGCAGAATACGACCGGCATTCTTACCCGCCACTACGTGAGTGGCAACCCGACGCCAATCGCAGATACCGCTCACGCCAACGTGCAGAAAGTGCGCTACTCGGCGGGCAACGTGTACGTGAATTGCACCGGGCTGCCGGCGTACGTCATCGGGCCGTACCTCGACCGCAACCCTTCGCAGGGCACGAACCGCAAGTACCTGTTCAAATTTCCGCAGAACCCCCGGCCGAATACCGGCACCCCGACATCGGTGGGGATGGGTAACACGGGCGTGCTGATCAACGGGGTGCCGATTTACAACTACGCTGACGGCCGGAGCTACAACAATCAGAACGTCTGGCACCAGAATGCCGTGGCGTTCGAGAACGCTGGCTTCGACTGCGCTAAAGGCCACCCGTCGCCGGTGTTCATTGGCCCGCCCGGTGGCGGCACGCTCGCGGGGGGGAGTTACCACCACCACCAGAATCCGTCGGCGTTCAACATCGCCACCGTACCGCTCTCGACGGTGTGCAGCATCTATTTGGCCGATGGTCTGTACGTGCCTGACTCGACCCAGCACGGCCCGCTGATTGGGTTTGCCTTCGATGGCTACCCGATTTACGGCGGCTACGGCTACGCGAATCCGCAGCAGCCGGGCGCCATCAAGCGGATGGTGCCCGGCTACCGCAAGCGCGCTATCACGAGCCGCACGACGCTGCCCAACGGCACTACCGCCAGCCAGCCCGGCCCGACGCTCGCCGCCCAGGCCCTGGGCAGCTACTCGGAAGACTACGAGTTCGTGACCGGCCTGGGCGACCTCGACGAGCACAATGGCCGCCTGTGCGTGACGCCGGAGTACCCGCAGGGCACCTACGCCTATTTTGCCACCCTGGACCGCGACGGCAACTCGGTTTACCCCTACCTGCTCGGCCAGACGTACTACGGCGTGGTGGAAACCAGTAATTTCCCCGTGATGGGGCCGAATGCGCCCACCACGCAGGTGGTCGTGACGGAGCCGGTGACGGTGTACACGCCCACGCCCACGGGTCTGAACGGGGCGGCGTCAGACCTGAAAATCAGTGTTTTCCCCAGCCCTGCCCACGAGGTGCTGGTGGTGCAGGCCACCGTGGCGGCGCGTACGGCCCAGACGGTCGAACTGCTCGACCTGACTGGTCGCGTCGTGGCGCGGCAAACGCTTTTCCCCGGCTCCACGATGTGCTACTTCGACACCCAGACGCTGCATTCGGGCACCTACCTGGTGCGCGCCGCCGGTACCGTGACGCGCGTGCTGGTGGAGTAGGGCGGAGGGTAACCGCCTCCAACGCAAAAGGCCGGACCTGTGAACAGGTCCGGCCTTTTGCGTTGCGGGTAGGCAGGCGAGTTGGTCCGTCCAGTCAAACCGAAAAGTCCGCTACGGTCCCGACAAACCACTACTGGCGACCATACACCGTGTCCGCAACCGCCCTAAGGTCTAACGGTCTAACTTCTGTCAGTCTAAGTTCTATTAGCCTCAGGACTTACGCAGGTGTTGGGCAAGAGCCGTTCTCTTGGATGGTCCCGAAGGGACTA
>JANPLI010000168.1:0-6124 GCA_031426455.1 Hymenobacteraceae bacterium
GAGGAATGAGGAATGAGGAATGAGGAATGAGGAATGAGGAATGAGGAATGAGGAATGAGGAATGAGGAATGAGGAATGAGGAATGAGGAATGAGGAATGAGGAATGAGGCCCGAGTTACGCGGATTCCTCATTCCTCATTATTAATTTCTCATTAGCTCCGAATTCTTGCCACTTTCAGTAGGGCGCAGACTGAGATGCAGTCGGTGATGCGGTCGTCGAGGCACATTTGCACGGCTTCGGCCAGGGGTAGTTTCCAGAGGCGGAGCTGTTCGGTTTCTTCGGGTTGGGCGGGGCCGGGCACCAGGTCTTCGGCCAGGAAGACGAACGCCTCCTCGTCGGTCACGGAATTGGACGTGTGCAGGCGCTGGAGGCGCGTCCAGCGGTTGGCGGTGAAGCCGGTTTCTTCGAGTAGCTCGCGCTGGGCGCCGAGCAGCGGGTCCTGGGCGTTGGGGCTGCCGCCCATTGGAATCTCCCAGGAATACTCGTTCAGCGTGTAGCGGTACTGGCCCACGAGCCAGGTATTGCCGTCGGCATCCAGCGGCACGATGCCGATGGCCTTGTTTTTAAACGCGACCACGCCGTAGATGCCCGGCCCGCCGGCGGGGTTCAGTACCTGGTCTTCGCGGACGCTGATCCAGGGATTTTCGTAAATCGGACGGGAGGAAAGGCGCGTCCAGGGGTTTTTTTCGTCAGTCATTTGGGGAGGAAAACGGGATAGGCTGGTTTCAACGGCAAAATTTGCCCCGCCCGCACGGTTCCGCCTTAGACTGACCACTAGCGGGTGCCACAAACGCAGGCCACTTCCGATCTGCGGTTCCTAAATCCCAAACCCTAAGGCCTTAAACCTCAACTCAATGTTCACCGGCATCATCGAGCAACTCGGCACCGTCGTTTCTGTGGAAACGGAAGGCACCAACCATCACATCACGTTGCGCGCTGACCTGGCGCCGGAGCTGAAAATCGACCAGAGCGTGGCCCACGACGGCATTTGCCTGACCGTCGTGGGCCTGGACGCCGCCGCCCGCACGTACCGCGTGACGGCCATCCAGGAAACCCTGAACCGCACCGCGTTGGGTCAATGGGCGCCCGGCCAGCAGGTAAACCTCGAGCGCTGTATGCTGGCCGGCGGGCGTTTCGACGGCCATATCGTGCAGGGCCACGTGGACACGACGGCCAAGCTGCGCCAGGTCACGGACCGCACCGGCTCGTGGCGGCTCGAATTTCAGCACGAGGTGGCGCCTACGCACGTAACGGTCGAAAAAGGCTCCATCACGATCAACGGCGTCAGCCTGACGGTGGTCGATTCCGGGGCGGACTTTTTTTCCGTCGAAATCATCCCTTACACCTGGCAGCACACCAACTTGGGCCAACTCCGGCCGGGCGAGGCGGTTAATCTGGAGTTCGACATCGTGGGCAAGTACGTGGCGCGACTGCTGGGAAAGTAGGAACTGGATACTGGTGCGGGATGCTGCCTCGCGCTGGTTGCCTTAAGCTACCGCACGATGAGGGTCGTATAGGTCGCGCCATAGCCGCCCCAAATGCCTAGTCCGCCCCGAATATTGGTGGGCAGTGCGGCGGGCGAGGCCAGTGGCGAGCCGTTCGTAGCCAGGGCGTTATCGACGGAAAGCCAGAACCGGAAGTGCGGCTGGTCGATGGCGCACCAGCGGAGCGTGACGGTGTCGCCGCGCCGGACCAGGCCGGAGCGGGCCACGTCGTAGGGCTGAAAGCGCGGGCGCCCGCGTTCCAGCGGAAACGAAATGGCGCGGCCGTTCACGAATTCGTCGGTGAACGTGGTCTGGAAGCGCGCCGGATAAAACGGCTCCGAGTTCACCTTCGTGAAGTAGCGCACGGCGTTGCCCACGGTATCGGGGTCGCGGTAGGCGTACCAGAGCACGCGCAGTGAGTCGGCCAGGGCGGGGTCGGCGGGGAGTTTGGTGAACACCGAATCGACGGGCGTCAGGTATGGCAGGCTCGTGTTGGCCGTCAGCAACTGCCCTTCGGGGCCTTCGATGCGCAGGGCGTAGGTGCGCCCCTGTCGGCCCGTGAGCGCCGGGCGGCCAGGCGCGGGCAACGAGGTGTAGAACGTCAGCGGTACCGGAAAGCGCTCATCGCCAGGGGTCAGCGTCAGGCCGGTTTGGGTGGCGAGCAGGCGCCGCACGGCCAGCGGCAGGGAGTCGGCGGCGACTTCGGTGAGCGTAAAAACCGAGTCGCGGGTGCTGACCGTAATGCGTGCCCGGTGCACCAGCGCCGCTGCCAGGGTGGCGGCATCCAGCGGCGCGAACACGGCTTGCGAGCGCGTTAGTAGGACCACAGGCGGCAGGCCCGGCTCGATATGGCCTTCCACGACGAGCCGTTCGGGGCCGGCGGGCAAGTCCAGCGGAATGGATTTTTCGCAGGCGGTCAGCAGGAGGAAAAGGCTTGTAGCCAGAGATTTCGCCCCGACGCCCGCCAGCCTTGAAGCGACGCGCCGGAGGAAATGGCTGGTGATGGAGGAGCGATTGAACACGCGGTTTTGCTGCTGGGAGAAGTTGCTGATTACGCTTGGTTCATTCGACGCGCTTGTCGCTTCGCTACTTGCTTGCTGCGGGGCGAAGCCCCTGGCTACACATTAAAACGCTACTTCCCACGTCACGGCGGGCACGGGCAGCGGGAAGAGCGCCACTGATTTGGCGGTGAGCTTACCGCTACCCGCGCTGACGTCGCCAGCGGGTTCGAGGTAGTAGAACCACGGGTTGCGCCGGCCATACACGTTGTACACCGAAAACTGCCACTGCGTGCGCCAGCTTCGGCCGAACGCCCGGTGCGGCGGGCGGCGCCAGGTGGCCGACAAATCCAGGCGATGCTGGGCAGGCATCCGGAAGGCGTTGCGGGTGCCGTACTGGTATTGCACGTTGCCTTCCAGCACGTAGCGCCGCGCGGGCAGCGTGAGCGCCTGCCCGGTGGCGTACGTAAAGACGCCGCCGAAAAGCCAGCGCGTAGAGGCTTCGTAAGTCGCCACCAGATTGAGGTTGTGGCGCTGATCGAAGCGGAAGGGGAACGTTTGGCCGTCGTTGAGGGCCGGGAAGGTCCGCGTGGCGCGGGCCAGGGTGTAGGACGCCCAGCCGCGCCAGGGGTCGTCGCCGCCGGCTTTGCGGGCCAGCAATTCCAGGCCGTAGGCGCGGCCGGTGCCGCGCACGAATTCGTACTCAATGTCGCGGTTCGAGGGACCGGCCACGTAGCCGTCGCGGTATTCGAGCTGGCCGTCGAGGCGGCGGTAGTAGGCTTCCGCCGAAACTTCCCAGGCCTGCGTCGGGCCGAAGGTACGGAAGTAGCCCGCGCTCCAGGCGTGGGCGCGCTGCGGCGGGGCGAGGGCCGAGGCGGGCACCCAGACATCCAGCGGCAACGCCGACGTGGCCTGCGTGACGAGGTGAACGTACTGCGCGGTGCGCCCGTAACCCGCTTTGATAGAGGCTTGTCCGTCGGTGCCCGGCAGGACCCAGCGCACGGCCACGCGCGGCTCCGGGGTGTGGTAGGTGGCCGCCGTGGCGCCCCGGCGGGTGATGGTAGAGTCGAGGACGCGGGTGCCGGCGGCATCGAAGGCGTACTGCGTGAATGGCCCGCGCTGCCGCAGCCCACTCCAGCGCAGGCCCGCACTCAGGAGTACGCGGTCAGTGAGGGCGAACTCGTCGGTGAGCCAGGCGGCGCCTTCCTGGGCGTACTTGGTCTGGACGCGGGTGGTATTGTAGGTGCGACCGTCGTCGCCTTGAGCATCGCCGGCGCGCGGGCGCAAGGTGTGGTCGGTGACCGCCAGCCCGGCCGTGAGGTGGTGGCGCGGGTTGGGGGCGAAGGTCAACTCGGTGGTGGCACCGTAGTCGCGCACGAAGGTCAGCAGGCGGCTCTCGTAGGAATCGAAGCGCGAGGTGAAACGGAATCGGTAATCGACCGCCGTGGCGGTGGTGGTCAGGCGCAGCCGGGGGCTGAAGGTGTGTGCCCAGCGCAGCGCGCCACCGGTGTTGCCCCAGCCGAAAGAGGCCTTCAGGCGCCCGCCGGCCAGGTTGAAGGCGCCGTCGTCCTGGCCATTGTAGGCGCTCAGCGTCAGGCGGTCGGCGTCGGTGGGGCGCCAGCTCAGGCGGGCGTTGAGGTCGTAAAAATAGTAGGGCACGCCGCCGTCGGCGCTTTTTTGGAAAGGTCGAGCCAACACGTCCACGTAGGTGCGGCGCGCGGCGAGGAGGAAGGTGGTGGTGGGTTTTTGGTTTATAGTTTTTGGTTTTTGGTTTCTTATTCCTGCTTGAGGAAGGCTTGTGCTGGATTGTGCCGAGGTGGTATCAGTAGCTTGGGGCGAAATGCTTTGGGTTGGTCCGTTGGCCTCTTTTTGTGCAGAGCGGGGCCATTGCAAGGGGCCTTCGACCACGAGGCGCGAGGCGATCAGGCCCAGGCCAGCGCGGACGCGCAGGGTATCGGGGTCGCCGTCGCGGCCTTCCACAGCCAGCACGCTGCTCAGGCGCCCGCCGTAGCGCGCTTCGGGGGTTTTGAGCAGCGTGGCCGTTCGCAAAGCGTCGGCGTTGAAGACGGAGAAGAAGTTGAGCAGATGCCCGGCGTTGTAGATCGTGGCGCCGTCTAGCAGCGTCAGGTTCTGGTCCTGGCCGCCGCCGCGCACGTAGAGGCCGGTCTGGCCTTCGCCGCCCGTTTGCACGCCCGGCAGCAGCGCCAGGGTTTTCACCGGGTCGGTTTCGCCAAAAAGCACCGGCAGTACCCGCAGGGCGGCGATGGAAAGTACCGTCTCGCCGAGCTGCGGGCCGCGCAGGTGGCGGTCGGCGTCGGGGCCACCGGCGGTGCCCACCACCTGAGCACCGGCGAGCTGCACCGTCAGCACCGTGAGCCGCACCGTTAGCGGGCCGGCCCCAAGACGGTTCGCGGGCTGCCGCCAGGGCTGGTAGCCAGCGATTTCCGCCAGTAGTTCATCAGCGGGTTCCGCCGAAAACGGCAGCGTGAATTGCCCGGCGGCATCGGTCAGGGTGCCCACATCCGTGGCGCGTTTCCAGCGGACGATCACGCCCGGCACCGGCTGCCCGGTGGCGCCGTCGAGTACCGTACCCCGCACGGGCGGCCGCTTGGTAGGTTCGAGGTGCGAGGTGCGAGGTACGAGGTTCGAGCTGCGAGGTGCGGCTTGAACCGATGCCGGTTGGGGCAGCGTCAGCAGCAGCAGGAGAAGCAGCAGAAAGGCGGGCAATCGAAGCAAAGCAGCGGGGAACGCCCCGGCCGGCCGGGGACTGTTCAACTTCCGGGCGGGCCGAAGGTTCCGCACCGATTCGGGCGCTGGCGTCAAAGTGCCCACCGCCGCACCCCGCGTTCGAAGAGCCAGGCGGCGCCCGCGCCCAGGGTTGCGCCCAGCGCCCAGCCGGCCAGCACGTCGCCGGGGTAATGCGCGCCGAGGTAGATGCGGCTGTAGCCCGTCAGCGCCGCCCACGCGATCAGCCCGCCTTTGAACGCCCGAAACCGCGCCGGTAGCACCAGACTCAGCAGCGTGGCCAGGGCGGCCGTGTTGGCGGCGTGCGACGAAACGAAGCCGTACGTGCCGCCGCAGCCCACTTCGGCCACCAGGTGCAGCGTTCGGGTCAGGGCCGGTTCGTGGCACGGGCGCAGGCGGCCGAGCCAGGGCTTGAAGAACCGGGATGATACCGAATCGGCCGCGCCCACCGTGGCAAAGGTCAGCGGCAACAGGAGCCACGCGCGCCGCCGGAAGTGCCAGATTAGCCAGCCAATCAGGAAGATATACGCCGGAATCCAGGACTCGCGACGCGACACGAACGCCATCACGCCGTCCCAGAATGGCGTGTGGGCGCCGTTGATGAGAGTGAAAAGGTGGCGGTCGAAGGCTTGGAGCATTAGAACAGACGCAGCCCAAGCAACACCTGCAAGCTCCGCTGGTGAAGGGCTTCCAGGCCGTAGCTGGTACGCAGGGCGCGCAGATCGTTGTTTCGGATCAGGTCGCGCAGCCCGCCCACGTAGCGCAGGTCCAAGGTCAGATGCAGCGGTAGGTTGGCGCCGATGCCCGCCGTGAAGCCGTAATCGGCCTGCCGAAACAGCTCTTTGACATCAGTTTTGGTGACGGTGGAACCAACGGTTACTTCCTGCTCGGCACCC
>JANPLI010000169.1:0-33046 GCA_031426455.1 Hymenobacteraceae bacterium
GCGAGGTGCGAGGTGCGAGGTGCGAGGTGCGAGGTGCGAGGTGCGAGGTGCGAGGTGCATTTAGCGCTATACTGAATAGCTGCCACCTCGCACCTCTGACTTCGCACCTCGCACCTATCCTCTACTCGCCCGTCTCGTCCATCCCTGCATCCACGGGTTTTGACTCCGGCGAGCCGTGCTGGCGTAGGAAGATGCTCAGGACCACGAGCGTGGCCATTGACAGAAACTCGCTCTGCCAGTTTTCGAGCGACTGAAACCAGAACTCACTAGTGCTGAGAGTAGAAAGCGTGGTCTCGTGGGCGGGGTGGCCTTCCAGCGCCTGCTCGTGGTTGTGGTTGCGCGCCGCTCCGTAGGCGTGGAGCCAGAAAGAGGCCAGAAAGAGCGCGAAGAATGCAATGGTGAGCGAGCGGCGGTACAGGGCTAGCACCCAGCCGCCGCGCTTCACGGGCCACGGCGCGTCGGGTTTGGTGGGGTCCGGCTCACGGTCGGTTTCATCGCCGGAGCCATCGACCTGCTTGGAATCGGCGGCGCCCTTTTGCCGCAGCCAGATGGTGAGCAGCACGTACCAGCCCATCTGAAAAAACTCGGACTCCCAATTCTCGAACACCGATTCGACGTAGTGGCCCGTCTGCACGTATTCGATCCAGCTGATTTCCGGTTGCCGGTGGTCGCGCTGATCGTGGTTGTACTCGCGCTGGCCCGTGACGCTGTGTCCCGTCATCAGGCCGACCGTAATCAGCACCAGCACCAGCGTCAGGCCATTTTCGTACAGGAATTTCCGCATCGTGCGGTCGTGTACGACGGGGGAGGGTTGGAGGGTTTGAGGGTGGAAAGGTGGGAGGGTGGAAGGGATAGGAGGGTTTGAGCGTGAGACAAGGGCCTAAACCCTAAATCCCCAACCCTAAGCCCTACCCCCCGCGTCAGTACTCCCTCACGGCAATCGTGAGCTTGGTCAGCAGCTTTTCCAGCACCGTGCGCACCCTGGAGCGGGGGTTGGCGGCGCGGAGGAAGGCCGCCCACGCGCGGTGGGTGGCTCCGTCGAGGGTCGCAGCGTCGCGGCCAGCGTCGAGCAGCTGGAGGGCGTAGTCGATATGGCCGTAGAGGTCGGCCAGGGCCACGGCTTTGAGCAGGCGCGCGGCAGGCCAGGTGGCCAGCTCCGGGGTGCCCAGCACGTCGCGGAAATACAGGCTTTCCAGGCAGACGATTTGCGGCTTCGAGTAGCCGGCGCCCCCCTGGCGCGGCCAGGCGTGGCGCTCGCGGTGTTCGAATAGCACGAAGCCCGCCCGGTTCAGCAGCACTTCGCACTCGGCGGCGGTGTGCTGACCCCGGTGAATCGGCATCGGCCAGGCTTCCACCAGACAGGCTACGGCCGTTTCGCGCAGGGCGGTTTTCGCCCCAACAAGCGCTTCGTATTCAGCTGAATGGATGTCGAGCTTGATGAAGTCCGGCCCCGGTAAACCGGCTTCGCGGAAGGCGCCGTCGATGCTCACGCACGGCACCGTGGGCTGGCTGACGGTGGCGCGCGGAGGCCAGCCGATGCGGTCCTGATACTGGCGCAGCACCCGCTCGTCGGGTGGGTAGATCGACGACGTGCTCGGTTCGCGCGCCACGTGCAGGGTTTGGGCCGTGGCGTCCTGCCACAGCCCGGCGCGGAAGGTGAGGTCGGTGGCGCGGGCTTCCACGGTCACGGCTGGCTCCGGGTCGAAGCGCGCCACCCGCAGGCGGTCGGCGGGCACGCGGTCGAGCGGCGCGAACAGGCGCCCGCGCGAGCCGCCATCTACCACCACCAACGGCGAATCGGCCAGCGCGGCGGGCCAAAGAGCAGAAGTCAGTAGCAGCGGGCGGGGCATTTGGGGTGACTGAGTGGACTGAGTGACTGAGCGACTGAGCGGACTGAGTGACTGAGTGGACTGATTGACTAAACAAAAAGCGCTACGCCGATGGAGAACGCACGGGCAGAGGAACGGAGCGGAGCGGTTGAGGAATTGAGTGCAAAAGCCTTCTTGTCCATTCCTCATTCCCCATTCCTTATTCCTCATTCCCCATTCCTCATTCCCCATTCCTCATTCCCTAAAGCATACCCGTCCAGCGCCCACGGCGGTGCCGCCATCGGTCAGGCGCAGCGAGTAGAGGCCTGCTGCCAGGCCCGCGCGGTCCAGGGTCAGATCGGCGGGGCCGTGCAGGTGGCCCAGGGTGCGGACGGGGCGGCCCAGGGCGTCGGTCAGGGTCAGCGTACCGTCGCGTAGAGGCGCGCTGGCCGTCAGCCGGATGCGTACGGCGCCCGTGGCGGGGTTCGGGAATATAGTCAGCGCGGGCAGTGCCCGTTCGGCGGAGACACCGGCTACTACGAAGGTGCCGGTGACGGAAGCCGGCGCGTCGTAGCCATCGTAGGCGCCGCCCTGGAATTTGGTGGTTGCCAGCGTGGTGCCATTCGTGCCCTGCGCCGGGTCGCTCAGGCTGGCCTGCGACCGCACGCCCCGGATCGAGCGGTGCGTTGTGCGCCCGCTGATGGCCGAGCCGCCGAAGATGCGGTCGGCGGTCATTGCCCACGCCGTAGGGCGACTCCAGTTGCCGCCCCGGAAATTGGAGCCGCGCACGTCGGTGGCGTTGGGCCAGGTGAGGGCGTTGTGGTTGCCGAGCGAGTCGAGCAGGCCGTCGCCGTTGCTCAGGCCGTCGAAAAGACCCGCGTTGGTGGGCTGCCCGGTGTCGAAACCGGCTACGGTGATGCACCGCTCCCAGCAGTTGCCGCTCATTTCCATCACCCCGTAGTACGAAGCGCCGGCTTGCGCGCGGTTGCTGGTGGCGGTGGCGAAGACGCCGGCCCGCAGCGGCCCCTGCCCGCCGTCGCCGCCGGTAAAAGTGATGTTGTCGAAGACGGCATTGGCGGTAGCGGGAGCCGCCGTTTCGGTGCCGTCTTCGGTGGTGCTGATGGCCGTGGCCGCGACGGCCGGTTCGGCACCCCAGGCGTGTTCACCGGGCGCGACGGCGAGCGGGCCCCGGCAGATTTTCTCAAACTCCAGCTCGGTCATCGGGCGCAGGCCCGCCCAGTCGAGGTACGCGGCGCCATCGGCCCAGATCAGCGAGTTGGCGGTGCGGTCGGGGCGGCTGCAGCTGAACGTGACCGGCGCCGTGGTGCCCATCCCATTGGCCGGGCAGGTGATGGTGTTGCGGCCAGCCGAAACCGCGTTCGGCGATGGCATCATTACGTAGATATTGTTGTCGCGCGGGGCGTCGCCGCTGATGTCAGCCGCTACCCGCCGAATCTGCTGGGCGCGGGTTAGCGAATTCAGAAAGTCGGTGTACTGGCCCTGGGTCGTTTCGTACTTCATACAGTACGACGCGGCGTAGCCTTTCGGGTAGCTGGCGCTCAGGGCATCGGAACCGGCGTAGTCCACCCCGTTGAGGGTCGTGACGTTGCCACTGCCGCCGCCGCCGGTTTCGTCCTGCCATCGCAGGGCGCCCACGGGCAGCGCCCCTTCCGAGGTGATGCGCGCCAGCGACGAACCCACCTGCTGAAACTCGTTGGCGTTGGTGGTCAGCGGGCCAGTATTCAGGTTGAAGGCCATCTGCGGAATACGGACCATCTCGACGGCGAATACGCGTATTTCTACGGGGGTGCCGGGCCCGGGGCTGTTATTCCGGAAATCGGCAGAAAAATTCCAGGTGAGTTGCAGCCCGGCGTTGAAGGTGCCTGCGCCCGGCTGCGCGCGGTACACGAAGATGCCCTTACCGTCGAGCGCGCCGCTGACGGCAACCCCCGCCGAAGCGGGGTGATCGATGCCATAGGAGCTGAGCGTGGCCGTGCGCCAATTGCTACCGGGCACCCGGTACTTCACGAAAACCCAGGCCGCGTCCCAGTTCACGGAGTCGCGCCAGGAATGGTCCCAGGCGACGTTACAACTGATGCGCCCGTTGAGCGCGGTGGTGTTGAAATTCGGCGGCACCGTCACGCCGGTCACGCGCAGGTTGTTGGCGTTGGCCGGCAGTAAGGCCAGGCTCAGGGCGCCGGCGAGTAGCGCGGAGTAGAACTTATTCATTTCGAGGAGGAATAATGAGCGGTAAGAAGCTGGAAGCTACCAGCGGGCCGCGTTAAAAATACCGCTCCGCCGGCCACAGATAGCCCTGTACGTACTGGCGGATGCCGTCTTCGAGCGTCGTGAACGGCGCCTCGTAGCCCGTCAGGCGGCGGAGGCGGTCCATCGGGGCTTCGGTGAAATACTGGTACGTGTCGCGGATATCGGCCGGGATGTCGATGTACTGAATCTGCGGCGGCTGGTCCAGGGCCGCAAACACGGCCTCGGCCAGGGCGCGGAAGGTCCGCGCCTCGCCACTGCCCAGGTTGTAGAGGCCGCTACCGCGCCGGGTGCGCATCAGGTGGTAGCCGACGTTGACCACATCCTCAACGTAGATAAAGTCGCGGCGCTGCTCGCCGTCGGCGTAGTCAGGGCGGTGCGAGCGGAAGAGCTTCACGGTGCCGGTAGCGCGAATCTGCCGCACGGCGTGAAACACCACCGACGCCATCCGGCCCTTGTGGTACTCGTTGGGGCCGTACACGTTGAAGAATTTCAGACCGGCCCAGAAGAACGGCTTTTCGGCTTCGGCCAGTGCCCAGCGGTCGAAATCGTTCTTGGAGTCGCCGTAGGGGTTGAGGGGGTGCAGGCGGGCAGGTAGCGTCGCGTCTTCGTCGGAATAACCCAACTCACCGGCGCCGTAAGTGGCGGCGGAAGAGGCGTAAACCAGCGGAATCTGGTAGGCGCAGCAGGCCCGCCAGACGGCCTTCGAGTAGTCGGTGTTGAGCTGGGTCAGCAGCGCGCGGTCGAACTCGGTGGTGTCGGTGCGGGCGCCGAGGTGGAAGATGAACTCCACGCCCGCGTGGTGCTGGTCGAGCCAACCGATGAACGCGTCGCGCTCCACGAAGTGCGTGATGCGCTTGCCCGCCAGGTTGGGGGCTTTGTCAGGGCGCGTGGTGAAGGCATCGACGGCCACCACGTCGTTGAAGTTGGCGGCGTTGAGGCGCCCGATTAGGCAGGAAGGGATGAAGCCGGCGGCTCCGGTGACGACGATCATTCGCGGGACGGGTTTGGACCGCCGCGAAGGTACGGAGTGGCCCGGACGCAACGCCGTTCGGAACAACTTGTAGTTATTATTACTAATGTTTATTTGACAACATTTTTTTGAGCGCCAGCTACTGATTCTGAGTGCTACCGTTTGTGTTTTTTGTTTTATATTTATAATAAAAATTTTTATTTTTTAGCTGTAGGCCTCACTGCTTTAAGTACGGCCCGGATAGCGGCCTCTGCTCCGCCACTGGGGCGCGGCGCGTTACCGCTGACGATGTGCCCGTCGGGGCCGATGAGCACGTAACGCGGAATGCTGGAAATGCCGTACGCCTTTAGCGCTGGCGATGACCATTTTCCGTCGCCAGGCGAATGTACGTTGATGACGTTGAGGTAAGAGTCGGGAATATTTTTTCGCCAATTGTCAGCGCTTACGTCAACTGAAACATTAAGAAATACTACTTGCCTCCCCTTGTCACTCAGGGCTTTATGGAGCTTGTCAGCGGCGGGCATTTCAGCGCGGCAAGGGCCACACCACGAGGCCCAGAAGTCCACATACACTACTTTGCCGCGCACATCAGCCCATTTAAACGGGTCACCGTCAAGGGTAGTAGCCGTTAGCTCGGGTGCTATAGTACCAGGTTGGGTGAGTTGCATCTGTACCCAGGTGCGGGCAATAAACTGCCGGTAGTCGGCAGGAATACGCGTTTCGCTGGCAGCTAGGAATTGGAGTGAGTCGGCTTCAACGGGTTCCGTGTAAGGATCGCGCAGTGCATCCATCACCACATCACCGAGCATCACGCCCAGGTCAGCGGCCCGCACGGTTCGATTGGTACCTACGGTGTGAAACAGATTTAGAGAACTCGCTTCCTGGCCTTCCGCCATCAACTGCACCCGTAGAGCTTCAGGGAGGAAGTAGCGGTAGCCCGTTACATGTAATGGCGGTACCTGATTCAGAGCCAGGGCGGGATCGCGCAGGAAACGGAAGAATGGATCGAAAGCGGGCAGTTGCTTGGTAGGGTCAGTGTAAGCGCGACTACGGGCGTAACGCAATCGCGCGTTGGCCCAGTCGAAGTTATACGTGGCGCGCTGCCAATCGTAAAAGAGACGGTTGGCGCTGGCAGGGTTCGGAAAAGCCTGTTCGAGGCGATTCAGGCTGGCAGTGTGAACGGAATCACTCCAGGCACTAAAGCGCGTCGGGGGCCAGCTAGCGGCTTGCTGCTGCTGCGCGTCGAGTGTAGTCGTGGCCAGCACATCGGCCGCGCGGTACGTGTTGGCGTCGGCGCCAACGCCAACATACGTGATCGTTTTACTGAAGGCGGTCGCGTCGACGGCGATGATCAGGTCATCGCCGGGCGTCAACCACATATCCGTCACATGCCCGCTTGTTTCTAATACAGCGGCTCCAGCTTGCTGCCCATCCAGCGTGAGGCGGAACTTGCCGTCTGGCGCCAAGGTAGCGACCGTTTCCTGGCCCAGCCAAGTCACCATTACTTCCTGATTTTTAGGGTGAAGTACGCGGCCCCGCAGTACGACTTTATCGGGGTGTGAGGTCGCCGTTACCGTAGCATCAGTTCGGGGAGCGGCGCCTGGTCGGGCCTTAATAGGTACTTTGGAGCGAGTGACAGCGGCGCGTTGAGGGGCGGAGCGGGTCAAGGTTGCCGCCTTTTTCATTGGTGGACCCGCCCAAACGGCGCCCCCAAGCAGTAAAAGGAGAAAGAGGACGGGCACCCGGCGTACGACAGGAAGAAATTGACTCATTTCAGCTAAAGCAGGAAAAGAATAGAAGGAAATCGTCTGGCCCTTATCGCCCATATGGGGGCAAAGGGAACTGGCGAAAGACAAATTACAAAATCTAGAGCGATTTTTGGATGTTAAGCTGGTCACCCGTCCAAAGGTAGGGCGTCAATTTATCGGGTGCAATACCTGAAAACAGGTAGAAAACTGCCCTTTTCCGGCTTCACCTCTCGGATGCGAAACCCGCCCGAGTGGAAGGCCCGGCGCCGGGCACGACGGGCGGCAGAAGGGGCTGCTGGGTGGTGAGGTTAGGCCGGGGGCAGTTTTAGGAAGCCGCTCGAAGGTGCCCCCAAATATGGCAGTGAAAGACACACCTTCCCACCCCAAAAAGGGCATCCCCGCCCGCCTCAAAACAACCGTCCCGCCTGATCTGGACCTTTGGCGCCGAACAAACGGGTTTCCCGCGGCCCGCGCCGCGCGCCCGACCTTTGCGCCCACCAATGCCGCGCCTCCTCCTTGCCGCCCTGCCCGCCCTGCTGCTGACGCTGGCGGCCTGCCAGTCGAACCCTGCTGCCGAGCGCACGGCCGCGCCCGCCACCCACCGCGTGCGCGACGACTTCGGGCGCGCCCTGACGGTGCCCGTCCGCCCGCGCCGTATTCTGTCGCTGGCGCCGTCGATGACCGAGATGCTCTGGGCCGTGGCCGATCCCGCCACCATCATCGGGCGCACCCAGAACTGCAACTACCCGCCCGCCGCGCTTACCAAGCCCGTGCTGAACACTTACCCGCTGGACGTGGAAGGGCTGGTCCGCCTCCGGCCCGACCTGGTACTGACCGTCGAAGGAATGACCTCGCCCGATCACCTCGCCCAGCTCGCGCGCCTCGGCATTCCCGTCTATCAGCAGCGCTACCGGAAGGTGATGGACATTCCGCGCGGGCTGGAAGACCTGGGCCGGCTGGTAGGCGATTCGCTGAAGGGCAAGCACGTAGCCGATTCGCTGCGGGGCGAGCTGGCCGCGATTCGGTACGAAGTCGAGCAGCGTTGTCATATGGGCGTCCCTGACCAGCCGGACACGCTTACCGTGCTGGCCATCACCTGGACGGACCCCATTATCGCCTACGGTTATCCCACGCTGCTGACCGATGCGCTCCGGCTGCAACGGCGGAAAAATGCGGTTCCGGCCACCATTTCGCAGGCTTTCCCCACGTTGACGCGCGAGGCGATTCTCAAGCTGAATCCGTGGATTATCATCGGCGGCGATTTTGCGGCCCTCGACACGACCTTGTTTCGGCGGTATCCGGAGCTGAAGCAGGTGATGGCTTACCAAAATCGTTGCATTTTTCCAGTGGACGACGATCTGCTATCCCGCCCTAGTCCGCGAATCGGGCGTCTGCTTTGCGAGTTGAATCTGCCCCCGCCGCCGGTTATAACGGAAATCAGGTTCGTGCCACCCACTACCCGCCGCAAGCGCAAGTGAGGTCCGTCCGCCGGCTGCTGCTTCCTGCCACCCTCGCGCTGCTGGCGCTCACGCTGCTCGCGGCGCTGCGCATCGGCTCCTACGACACCTCGTGGGCCGACC
Organism: Hymenobacteraceae bacterium; assembly: GCA_031426455.1. Lineage (GTDB taxonomy): Bacteria > Bacteroidota > Bacteroidia > Cytophagales > Hymenobacteraceae > JANNMJ01. The sequence goes on from JANPLI010000169.1 coordinate 8,375, forward strand.
TGTTGGCGGCGCTGACGCACCCCGGCGCCACCGACAGCCCGCTGTCGTTCGTGGTCTGGAACCTGCGCCTGCCGCGCCTGCTGCTGGCGGCGGCGAGCGGCGGCGCGCTGGCGCTGGCCGGCTACCTGCTGCAAAGCACCACCGCCAACGACCTCGCCGACCCCTACCTCGTGGGCACGGCCGCTGGCGCCAGCGTGGGCGCCGTGGCCTGCTACGCGCTGCTGCCCGGCGGCGGCTGGTGGCACGGACTGTACCTGCCGCCGGTAGCGGCGTTCGGCGGGGGGCTGGGTGCCACCGTGGCTGTGCTGGCGCTCGCCACCCGACGCGGGCGCCTCGACCCCGCCACGCTGGTGCTGGCCGGCGTGGCGATGAGCGCCCTGCTCGGCGCCGTCAGCGGGCTGCTGACCTTTCTGGCCGCGCAGAGCGAAGGGGCGTTGCGGGCGGTGGTATTCTGGTCGTTCGGCGGCTTCGAGCGCGCCGACTGGGCCACGGTTCCGTACCCGCTCGCGGCGCTGCTGGTGGGCCTGGTGGTGGCCCTGGCCCGCCGCCGCGCGTTGCCGGTGCTGCTGCTCGGCGAGGGCCGTGCCGCCGCCCTGGGCCTGCGCGTGGGCCGCGAGCGCCTGACGCTGCTGCTCACCGCCACCCTTCTGACGGCTACCACCGTGGCCCTAACCGGCCCCATCGGCTTCGTGGGTTTGTTGGTGCCGCACGTCGCCCGGCGGCTGCTGGGCGCGGCTCATCCGGTGGCGCCGTTGCTGGCTGCCGCCCTGGGGGCCACGCTGCTGGTGGCCTGCGACGCCGCCGCGCGCCTGCTCTACCCGCCCGCTGGCCTGCCCGTCGGCTTGCTCACCAGCCTGCTGGGCGTACCCTTCTTTTTATCTTTGCTGCGGAAAAGGTAGGTGATGAGGTGGTGTGGTGGTGGGGTGGTGCTTCACCGCTGTAACCACTACTACCACCACCTCACCACCTCACCACCTCACCACCCAATATGATCTACCTCAGCCGGCACGAACACTTCAACGCGGCCCATAAGCTGGCGAACCCCCGGTGGTCCGACGAGCGCAACCACGAAGTATTCGGCCCCTGCGCCAATGCCAACTGGCACGGGCACAACTATGAACTGATCGTGACCGTCAAAGGGCGCCCTGACCCGGACACCGGTTTCACCGTAGATCTCAAGCAGCTTTCGGAGCTGATCCGGCGCGAAGTCATTCAGCACGTCGATCATAAAAACCTGAACCTCGACGTGCCCTTCCTGGCGGGGCAACTGGCCTCTACCGAAAACCTGGCTATCGCGTTCTGGAAAATACTGGACGCCGCGCTGGCTACCATTTCAGCCACGGCCCAGCTGCACTGCATCAAACTCTACGAAACCCCCCGCAACTACGTCGAGTATTTCGGGGAAGAATAACCGCGAGCGGTGATGGGGGTTGTAAGGTGGTGACGGTAGTAAGGTGGTGCTTAGCCACCACCCCACCACTCGCACCACCCCACCACCCGCACCACCCCACCACTCGCACCGCCACTACTACCACACCACCACCAATCACCTTGCAGTTCTACTTCCTTGCCGGTGAGCGCAGCGGCGATCAACACGCCGCTCACCTGCTCGCCGCTCTTCGCCGCCGCGACCCCGCCACCACGGCGCGGGCCTGGGGCGGTGATGCACTGGAAGCGGCCGGGGCCACGCTCGTACACCACTACCGCGCGTTTTCGGTAATGGGCTTTGCGGAAATCCTGGGTGCGTTGCCCAAATTCCGGCGCCTGCTCCAGGAAGTGACGGCCGACCTACGCACCCATCGCCCCGACGTGGTGGTGCTCGTCGATTTCGGCGGCTTCAACCTGCGCGTGGCGCGCATTGCCAAAAAACTCGGCATCCGGGTCTATTATTACATCACGCCCAAGCTCTGGGCCTGGGGCGCGGGGCGCGCCAAAACCATCGCCCGAACCGTTGACCGGCTCTTCCTGATTCTGCCCTTCGAGCCGGCCTTTTTTGCCGAACGCGGCATCACCCGCGCCGATTACGTGGGCAACCCGGTGGCCGACGATGTGGCTGCGCACCGTCCCGATCCGCAGTTTCGCCACCGCCACCAGCTCCCTCTGGACGTGCCGCTGATTGCCGTACTGCCCGGCTCGCGGCGCCAAGAGCTGGAAGAGTCGTTGCACGTGATGCTCTCGGTGGTGAACGCCGTGCCCGACCATCATTTCGTCGTTGCGGGCGTCTCGAACCTCGACCAAGGCTACTACGCGCATTTCGAGGGCCGGGCACCTAATCTATCGTTCGTTTTCGACGACGCCTATAACATCTTAGCTAACAGCCGCGCCGCCCTCGTGACGAGCGGGACAGCCACCCTCGAAACCGCGCTGTTCGGGGTGCCGCAGGTGGTTTGCTACGCTACGGGACTGGTCACGTACCAGATTGTCCGGCTGCTGATCCGGGTGCCGTTCATTTCGTTAGTGAATCTGATCGCGGGGCGCAAAATCGTCCCGGAACTGATTCAGAATGACTTCACCGGTCGTTCGATTCTCGAAGTACTACCCGCGCTGCTGGCCGACGACTCCCCCGCCCGTCAGGTTCAACTGGCTGGCTACGCGGAATTACAAGCGAAAATCGGCCAACCCGGCGCCCCCGAACAAACCGCCCGGCTGATGCTGGACTATCTGCGGACGGAGGCGACGTAACGTGGTTTGTTCGAAAGCCGACAGCCCCAAATCAGCCAGCCGCTGACCTCCGTCTTTTGCGTGTTCATCAGCTGCCTGGCTTGCAGCTTGAAGCTCGAAACTTGAAGCTGATTATAGCTCCTAACCCCTTATGCTGCCCGCCTTAGCGGCACGGCGGGAGCAGCGGGCGCGGCGCTGGCGGAAACGGTCATTGCCCCGGCCGAGCGCTCGAATTTGGTGCGGGCATAGTCGTGGTCGATGACGAAATGGCGCGTGAGCGGCTCGGAGGGCAGCTCGAACATTGCATCGGTCATAATCGTCTCGCAGATCGAGCGCAGGCCGCGCGCGCCGAGGCGGTATTCATCGGCGCGATCCACCACGTAGTCGAGGGCTTCGTCGGTGAAGTGCAGATCGATCTGCTCCATCTCGAACAGGCGCCGGTACTGGCGCACGAGGGCATTTTTGGGTTCGACGAGGATGCGGCGGAGCGTGGCCTTGTCGAGCGGGTTGAGGTGGGTCAGTACGGGCAGCCGCCCGATCAGCTCCGGAATCAGCCCAAACGCGCGCAGGTCGTGGGCTGAAATGCGGCGTAGCAGGTTCATTTCGTCCTGCGGGGCTTTTTCCAGCTCCGCTGCCGCACTTTTGGCGAACCCGATGGGCTGCGCATTCAGCCGGTTTTTGATGATGCGCTCCATTCCGGCGAAGGCGCCGCCGCAGATGAAGAGGATGTTTTCGGTGTTCATCGGCACCAGCTTGGCTTCGGGGTGCTTGCGGCCGCCCTGCGGCGAAACGTGCGCCTGGGTGCCTTCCAGCAGCTTGAGCAGGCCCTGTTGAACGCCCTCGCCGCTCACATCGCGGGTGATCGACGGGTTGTCGGCCTTGCGGGCAATCTTATCGATTTCGTCGATATAAACGATGCCCCGCTCAGCGGCGTCGATGTGAAAATCAGCGGCCTGTAAAAGGCGGGTCAGCACCGTTTCCACGTCCTCGCCCACGTAGCCGGCCTCCGTCAGCACAGTGGCATCGGCGATGCAGAAAGGCACCTGCAAGGCGTTGGCGAGCATCCGGGCGAGGAAGGTTTTGCCGGTGCCGGTGTCGCCCACCATCAGGATGTTTGACTTCTCGATCAGCACTTCGTCGCCTTCCTGCTGCGGCTGCTCCAGCCGTTTGTAGTGGTTGTAAACGGCCACGGCCAGCACCCGCTTGGCCTCGTCCTGCCCCACGACGTACTGGTCCAGATAAGCTTTCAACTCGCGGGGTTTCACGAGCTTCAACGCCGGCAGCGGGCCGCGCTTGATGAGTTCCGGCTCCGGTTCGGGCTTCTTGGGAAACGTAATTTCCTCGCTCATAATATGCTGCGCCTGCCCTACGCAGGTATCGCAGATATGCGCAATGGCGCCGGAAATCATCACATTGACTTCGCGCTTGTCTTTGCCGCAAAACGAGCAAAGCACTTCCTGAGTACGGAGGGCCACGGGCAGACGGGAGAGGGGGGAACCGGGTGAAAGCGGAAAGTAATCATAGCCCCGACAGGCAATTCAACCTCCCAGGCGCAAGCCCTACAAAGGTACGGCGAGGCCAAGACGGACTGGGCTTGAATTAGCAATAATCAATGATAAATGAACAATTAATAATGAGCCATTGCTAATTGCTCATTGTTCATTGTTCATTGTTCATTGTTCATCGTAAATTATTTTACCGCCAGTAGTTCGACGTCGAAGATGAGGTCGGAATTGGGGGGTACGATGTAGGAATCGGCCTCGCCGGAGCCGTCGGACTGCCCGGCCGGGCCATAAGCGAGGCGGGCCGGAATAAAGATCGTGACCTGCTGCCCTACTTTCAGGAGGGCCACCACCTGATCGAGGCCGGGGATCACATCGCCCCGCCCGACGGTGAATTTGAAGGGTTTATTTTTGGTGCGCGAAGTGTCAAAAATTTTTCCGCTTTCGAGCTTACCGGTGTAGTGAATACTGACTTTCTGGCCCGCTACGGGGCGCTCGCCGGTGCCCGGCTGGATGCTGATGTAGCGTACGCCGGAGCGCAGCGTCACGGTGTCGCCGTTGCTGCCGGCAATTTGTGCGTGGGCGCCCTGAGGGCAGGCCAATGCCAGCGCCAGAAGGGCGGCGAGGGGAAAAGCGAAAAAACGAGGCATTGAAACGAAAAGAAAAAGGGTGGAAAGGGGCGGGCCGCAAGGTCCGGATTACCGGACAAAGAAAAGGGAGGCCAGCCCAAAGACCAACCTCCCCCTTCATTTTGCACGCGGCGCGCGCGTCAGTCCGTCACCCGGAGTAGCGTTACGTAGTAAATCAGGTTGGCATTTGCCGGAATCAGCACAATCGGGTTGTTCTGATCGTCGGAGTATTTGATGGAAGGTCCGTAGGCCAGGCCGGACGGAATCACCATCCGGCCGGTTTCGCCCTTGCTCATCAGTTGGAGGCACTCGCTGAAACCTTTGATGGTCTGGTTCAGGCGCAGGTAGGCGGGCACGCCCGTCACGTAGGTGGACTGCACGAGCCGGCCGTCCGTCGTGTCGCCCTGCATCAGGTGGAAGCGGTACTCCACTTTCGCCAGTTGGGTGGGCGTGGGCTTGGCCCCGCTGCCGGGCGTGGTGACGGCGTAGTACGCCCCCGACGGCGTGCGCACAGCGCCCGTCAGGCGTTGCGCCGTCAGGTAACGCTGGATGGCGGCCTGATCGAGCACCTGCTGGGCGTCGGCCTTTTCCTCGGCCTTCGTCTTTTTGGTGCAGGCACCTAGGCTCAGCATCAGCGCCGCCACCAGAATCGGCACGGCCCGGCGGAAAAACGGCATCCAATCAGCAGAAAAACGCATCAGCAAAAACCAAAAATGAGCAACCAAAAACAAGCAACCCAAAAACCACAGGACTTACGCAGCGACTAAAAAAGGTAGCCCCTACGGGGCCACAAGACGCTCAAGACGTCGTTTTTCTACCTGAAGATAGCCCCTCTGGGGCTGCCGAATGCCCTTTTTAGGAAGAAAACGTCGGTGTCGTAAGTCTTGAAAACCAAAAACCAACAACCAAAAACCAAAAACTACTTCTGCGGAGGCACCGCCCCCATCGGCGGGGTTTTCGGGGCGGGCTTGATGTCCTTCAGCTCCACGTCGAAGCGCAGCGGAGCGTTGGGCGGCACCGGGCCGGAGCCGCGCACGCCGTAGGCCAGCTTGCTCGGAATCAGGATGGTGGCTTTGGCACCTTTGCTCAGCATCCCGACGCCCTCGTCCCAGCCTGGAATTACCTGGCCCTGCGAGAAGGCATAGGAGAAGGGCGTTTCGGTGCCGTTGCGCAGCGACGAGTCGAACTCCTTGCCGTCGAGCAGGGTGCCTTTGTAGGACAGCGATACCTGCTCGCCCGCCACCGGCTTGGCACCGGTTCCGGGGGTGGTGATGGCCACGTACACGCCACTGGGCAGCTTTTCGGCCTTGAGGCCCGCTTTTTCCACGTACTCGGCCAGAGCCTTGGTGTCTACGTCCACCTGCTTGGCTTCGGCCGCCTGCTGCAGCTTGCCCATCTCGGCCTGCGCTTCCTGCAACGACAGCACGCGCTGGGCTTTGATGGTCATCGATAGGAATGACTTCTCGGCGATAAATTTCGGCCGCTGGAAGCCCAGCATCACGTTGCGCTTGGTGAAGATCGAGTCCGACGGAATCCGGAACACGCCCGAATCGCCGGCCGCTAGCAGGCGCATCGGCTCGTCGATGATGCTCTTCGGCTGCTGCGGATTGAGCAGAAACGGCGTCGGCATTCCGGCTTTGTACGAATCGTTGAGCACCGAATCCTTGCCATTTTTCACCACCTGCATCGTCATCAGCACGTGATTGGGCTTCAGGATTTTGGCCGAATCGACCTTGTTGATGTCGGCTAGCGCCAGCGGGGCATATTTGCCGTCGGCGCCCTTCCGGAAGAGCTTGTATTGCAGGCCCGAAGCCGTGGTGGCGAACGCGGCGTCGGTGGCCGCGCCGCCCTGGTTACAGCCGCTCAGCAGGGTGCCGCCGCCGATCAGTAGAAAAGAAGCGGCTACGACGGCCGCCGAAGAAGTGCGAAAACGCATCAGAAGAAAATAAGGCGCCCGGAAAGGGGAGAGGGGGGCGCCGGGTGGGAAAACAAATCGAGTAACCTCCAACGGCAGGTTGGGGTTATGCCGTCGGGGTAGCCCGACCAGTGGTGGTCAGGGTCAGGTGGTCAGGTCGACAGCGTATTGGGGCAACAGCCCCAGAAACTGGCGCACGGTGGCGTCGAGGGAAACCGAGGTGATACCGCCGGCCGCGTTGCGGTGACCGCCGCCGTTGAAGTGGGCACGCGAGAACTCGTTGACGGAGAAGTCGCCGCACGAGCGGAAGGAGATCTTGACGGCCGGCCCCCGGTCCACGAACAGCGCCGCGAGCCGGATACCTTCGATGCTGAGGGCGAAATTGACGAGCCCTTCGGTGTCGCCGGTTTTGGATTCGTACTGCCGCAGGTCTTCCTGGGTGATAGCAATGTAGGCGGTGTTGAAAGCGCGTACCACCGTCAGGCGGTCTTTCAGGACGTGGCCCAGAAAGCGCAGCCGCAGTTCCGACGACGAGTCGTACACCCGTCGGTGAACGGCCGCCGTGTCCACGCCCAGGCTCAGCAGTTCGGCCGTGATAAGGTGCACGTTGCGCGAGGTGCTGGGGTGGCGGAACGAGCCCGTGTCGGTCATAATGCCCGCGTACAGGGCCTCGCCGATGGCCTGATCGAGGAGCGCCTCGTCGCCGAGGGCGCGAATCAGCTCGAAGATCAGCTCGCAGGTGGCCGCCGCCGCCGGCACCGAAAACGCAATGTCGGCGAAGGCATCCGGGTACAGGTGGTGGTCCACAAGTACCTTCTTGCCCGGCGCAGCGGCCACGTAAGGCCCCAGCTCGTTGATGCGGGAGAGGTTGTTGAAGTCGAGGCAGCAGATGACGTCGGCCGCCGCGATCAGCTCGCGCACCTGCGCGTCATTCGTTTTGGGGTCGTACACCACCACGTCGGCATTGCCGGCCATCCAGTTCAGGAACGCGGGGTAGTCGGTGGGCGTCACCACGGTTACGTGGTGGCCGCGCTTGCGCAGGTAACCAGCCCAGCCCAGCGACGAGCCCAGGGCGTCGGCGTCGGGTTTGTGGTGCGTCGTGATGACGATGCGGCGGGGCGTGGCCAGCAGCGCCCGCAATGCCGGCAGCCCGGCAGCAATCACTTCGGCCGCCGAAACCGGGGGCGCCACGGCCGTGGCCAGATCAGACAGTACTTCCACGCGGGGAAAGACAGATTGAATACAGTAAACGAGGCGCTTAACCCCATCAGGGGGAGCGTCGCCCAAGCGGCCCGCAACGGGCGGACGCGCCGCAAAATTCCGCACAAAATGTGGTTCGCGCCGCACGGCGATTTGCCGCTGCCGAAAAACCCGTCCCGACCGCCAAAACGAACGCGCGCTGCGTCGTCGGTATCCGCTGGGCCAGCCACGGCGCGCGGCACCCCTAGCTTTGCACCCACATCATGGGCACCAACGCCCTTTTTCGTTTACTAATGGCGACCAATCGCACGTTCACAATGATCAAACCCGACGCCGTGCAGGACCAGCACGTCGGCGGGATTACCCAGATGATCGAAGCCGCCGGCTTCCGCATCGTGGCCCTCAAACTGACCCGCCTGACCGCCGAACGCGCCGGGGCGTTCTACGAAGTCCATAAAGAGCGCGGCTTTTACCACGACCTGGTGCGCTATATGTCGAGCGGCCCAATCGTGGCGATGATCCTCGAAAAGGACAATGCCGTGGCCGATTTCCGCACCCTGATCGGCGCCACCAACCCCGCCCAGGCCGCCGAGGGCACGATCCGGCAGAAATACGCCCGCTCCATCGAAGCCAACGCCGTCCACGGCTCCGACTCCGACGACAATGCCGCTATCGAAGGCGACTTCTTCTTCGGGGCCGACGAGCGGTTCTAGGGCCGCGGCCAGCGGCTGACTTTTCCCTGATGAGGGGCGGCGCTTCGTAACGGCGCCCCTCATTATTTTTCTCTCCACGGGACTTGCGCAACCGTAGTGGTGCATTGGATGGGCCAGGGGATTTGTTCGGTAGTCTAGACGAGGCAGCAGAGGAGTCTGTTTAAGAAATTTTTTTCGTTTATATTTATAAAAACAAGCATTTTTGGTTAATTTTAATTTTTTATAAAATGAAAATTTTGGCTGTTTTTTTCGTGCTTTTAGTCTTTCCCTCACCCACTTACAGTCAGGCAAAAAGAATTTATACCCGCACCTTGGGGTATAAGCCAGACGCTGGTTTTTTGCCAGACAGCGAGACGGCACTATCAGTTGGAAAGTTAATAATCGAAAGGATTTATCCAGGTGACAAGGGGAAGTTTTTGTACACGGCTGAGTTAACAAAGGAAGGTGTTTGGTTAATAAAAAGCCGTTTTTTGGATACAACTTTAGTCGGCGGCGGACCTTATTTAGAACTTTTAAAAAGTGACTCAAGAGTCATTAAGCTTGTACATGGTATGTAGTGTGAGTTTTCTGAAAATTTAAGCTTCTACAACCCGTACAGCATGTTGCAGACGGAGCAGCGGTAGTATATGGACGAAACCCAGCCAATGCAGGATTGGCAGTGCCTGTCGGATGAAACTGTGGCCATGAAGCAAGTCCTAAGTTTAGCCAGTAGCCTATTTGTTTTTGCTTCTTGCTCTAGCGAGCAAAGTTGCAGCGATCCGACTGGTGCTATTTTCAATAAAAATGGCTTGATCGTTTTCGACGATTGCCATGATTTTTGGTTTTTTGAAGGTGTGAGCAAGAGGAATTTAATCCAAAATAATAAGTTAGTTGGGAGGTTTTTCTCGTTGGGGGACAATTATTTATTGTTGTGTAAAGCCAAAAAAGAAGCTCATTACTGGGCTAACACCGAAGCAGGAGCTGGTGTTAAAAGAGGTTTCTTTGTGCTAGATGCTAAGATTGAATTCGTTAATTTGGCCACGTTTAATGATGATGTTCCTCGTAGTACTTGGCACTTTCAGTCAGATAGTTGCACAATTTCAGTCACTGCCTGCTCGTCTTGTGCTTACGACTGTGAAAGTATAGTGACAAGGTCAGGTCCGTAAGCAAACGCCGCTGGTGGCCGCGGCTAATCATTCCATCAGCCGCTGCATCGAAGGCTTACAAAATACAGAAGAGTAAAATGTTGCCTAGATTTTCGCTTCGTTTTTGTGCGATCGCACTTTGCTTTGGGCTTTGCACGGGTGCGTTCGGTCAGGACCTACGTAAGGCCATCCAACATCTGGATTCGGTGGGGGCCCAGGCGCGCCGTCAGCGGGTGCCGACAATCTATGACATCCAGCTCTTCGACGGCCCGGCTCTGCCGCTGGCAAAGGCCATTAAACGCAGTCGTATTCTTCGCTTGAAACGGCTGCTTCGGGCGAAAGTCGTACCGCTGAACTATGAGGAGAGCCGATACCACGCGTCCTTGCTAGAGTTTGCGGTCGCGAATCGGCGCTACCGGGCGTGTCGAGCATTGCTGGAAGCAGGAGCTGATCCGAATCAGCAAAGTGTTTTTGATGGAGAGTCGCCGATGATGCTCGCTGCAAAAATAAACACTACTCGTTATTTGCGCTTGTTGTTGGCCCACGGTGGAAATCCCAAAGACGAAACTCGAACCGTCGGTAGGATAGGCTGGCGCACGGTGTTGGCATCGGCGGCCGATCATTCGTTGGCGAATGTCAAATTGCTATTGGCGGCTGGGGCTGACGTCAACCAGCACACGCGTATCTGTACCTCTGCGTTAAACGCGGCGCTTGGGTCAAGGAAATTGGACATTGTTGATTATTTGGTCTTTACCTGCCACGCGAACGCAAGGTTGCCATATTATATCCGAGATAATTACGACACTCTAAGTGCCGCTTATCCGCTCAGAAGTTGGGTTTTCCCATTGGACTCCAAGGAGTACCGGTTCAAAATGCAACTGGCAACTTACCTTAAGACACAGGGGATCGACTACTGGAAGGAGCCCATCTACCCCAATTTTTACAAAAATTACCCCAAGGAATACCTCGAAAAATATTGATCTGCTGACACCTTACGACCTCAACGGCAACATCACCGGCCTGCAGCGGGCGGGGGTGCCGGTGGCCACCGGCGGCTACGCGAACGGGCTGATCGATGACCTGCACTACACCTACGATCCCGCCCACGGCAACCGCCGGCTGGCCGTGGACGACTTTTCGAACGGCCGCCAGGGCACCTACGCCGCCTCTGCTGCCCCGAACGATTTCGAGGACAACGGCCACCGGTACGAGCAGAGCCAACAGGCCGAATACCGCTACGTACGACGCGCGCGGCAACCTGCTCGCCGACGCCAACCAGCAGATTTTGACGACCTGGCCCTCCGCATCGTGGACCCCACGACGCTACAGGAAAACCATTACGACCCGTTCGGGCAGAACCTGGTGGGCATCGAGACGGAAGGCCGGCCGACGCACCGTTTCCAGCTCAACGGCAAGGAAAAAGTCAGCGATTTTGGGCTATTCTGGAATGACCACGGCGCCCCGGTTAGTCTTCGTCCTCATAGTCCAGACCCTGGAATTTCAGAAAGGCGCTTTGTAGTTCGGCGGCGGCGTGTTGCTGGCCTTGTTTGCGGGCTTCGGTCAGGCCGGTGCGGTACACGGTTTCGGCCTCGTCGCGGCGGTCCAGGGCGGTCAGTAGGGCGGCGGCGTGGTAGTAGGTGCCCACGTAGGTAGGATGGTCGCGCAGGAGTTGGTCGTAGTAGCGCCACGCCTCGGCCGTGTCGCCGGCGGTGCGGTATTCGGTGGCGATGGCGTAGAGCGTGAACGGATCGGCGGGGTCGTCGGCCAGAAAGCCGAGCAGGTGGTCGAGGCGGGTCATTACGCAGGAGGGGTTGAGGGTGGGAAGGTGGGAGGGTTTGAGGGTAAGCCGGTTTGGGGTGAGCTGATGCGCCGGACGCCTTTCGGCTTCAAACCCTTCTACCCTCAAACCCTCCCACCCTCGGCCGGGGGCCGTATCTTTCGGGCCGAAAGTACGGGTGCAGCCCAACCCCAGCCCTGGGGGCGGTGTTGTAGTCCCGCCAGTTCTGCCACCAATCCATTGTAAGAAGCCGCTGCTGATGAAGTTTCTGGTTTGTATCTCCAACGTCCCCGACACCACCACCAAGATCACCTTTTCGCCTGACGGTAAGGAGTTCAATAAGGCCGGGGTGCAGTTCGTCATCAACCCCTGGGATGAATACGCCCTGACCCGCGCTATCGAGCTGAAAGAAGCCGGCGGCGGCACCGTAACGGTGCTCAACGTGGGTGAAGCCGATACGGAGCCGAATATCCGCAAGGCGCTGGCCATCGGCGCCGACGACGCCATCCGCGTCAATGCCGCCCCGAAGGATGCCTTCTTCGTGGCTCAGCAGATTGCTCACTACGCGAAAGAAGGCGGCTACGACGTGATTCTGATGGGCAAGGAAAGCATTGATTTCAACGGCTTTCAGGTTCACGGAATGGTGGGCGAACTGATGGGGATTCCTACCATCGCCCCGGCAATGAAGCTCGATATCAGCGGTACTACCGCTACGCTGGAGCGCGAGATCGAAGGCGGCAAGGAGGTCGTGGAAGTGGGAGTGCCGTTCGTGGTTTCGTGCCAGCAGCCGATGTGCGAGCCGCGCATTCCGAATATGCGCGGCATTATGACGGCCCGCACCAAGCCCCTCAAAGTGGTGGAGCCCGCTGGCCAGGAAGCCCGTACCAGCGTCAGCCAGTTTGCGCTGCCGCCCGCCAAGCAGGGCGTCAAACTTTTCACCCTCGACCAGGCCGCCGACCTGGTGAAAGCGTTGCGTACCGAAGCCAAAGTTTTGTAATCAATGAGGAATGAGGAATGAGGAATTGCCGGCCGTGCGCACAGCCCCAGCCGTCCTCTTGCTGTCTGATTCCTCATTCCTCATTCCTCATTCCTCACTCGAAAATGTCAGTTCTCGTTATTATCGAATGCGATCACGGCGACGTCAAGAAGTCGTCGCTGGAAGTAGCCACCTACGGCGCCAAAGTGGCGGCCCAGTTGGGTACCACCGCTACGGCCGTGGCCGTGGGTGAAGTTTCCGCCGCCAACCTAGCTAAGCTCGGCGAACAGGGGATCACCAAAGTGCTGCACGACGCGGACCCGCGTCTGAAGCATTTCGTGAACCTGGCCTACGTGAAGCTGATTGCCGCCGCGGCCGAACAGGAGCAGGCAAAAGTGCTGATCCTGGCGAACTCGAATATCGGCGCTACCGTCGGCTCGCGGCTGGCCGTGCGCCTGGGCGCTTCGCTGGCGACCAATGTCGTGGAACTGCCGACCATCAGCGGCAATGATTTCAACGTCCGGCGCGGGGTGTACTCCGGCAAGGCATTCGCCGACGTGACGCTGACGGGCGAGCGGAAAATCGTGGCCGTCAAGAAAAACTCCATCGAGGCGGAGCATCAGGCGGGTAAGACGGCGGAAGTGGTAAGCTTCTCCGCGGCACTGGCGGATGCTGATTTTGCTGATGCCCCGAAGGAAGTGAAAATGACTTCTATGGAAGGCGGCGTCCTGCTGCCGGAAGCCGACAAAGTGGTTTCGGGTGGCCGGGGGATGAAAGGCCCCGAAAACTGGGGACTGATCGAAGACCTCGCGAAGGCGCTCGGGGCGGCTACGGCCTGCTCGAAGCCGGTTTCGGACGTCGACTGGCGCCCGCACCATGAGCACGTGGGCCAGACGGGCATCACCGTTTCGCCGAACCTCTACATCGCCTGCGGCATCAGCGGGGCGATCCAGCACCTGGCGGGCGTCAATAGCTCGAAGGTGATCGTGGTGATCAACAAAGACCCTGAAGCGCCCTTCTTCAAAGCCGCCGACTACGGTATCGTGGGCGACGTTTTCGAGGTGCTTCCGAAGCTGACGGCGGCAGTAAAGGCCCTCGGGTAAGGGGACCGCTTCCCTTCGGGGCAGTGGGCACACCATCGACTGGCGTGCCCACTGCTCCGCCCCTTGCTTTTTCATCATAAACCGGTTCCTTTGGCGCGCGGTCGGCGCTGGCCGCTTTACCTTCGCCATTGAACCCATCATCGACCCCACTGCCGGGGCGCTCCAGGCCGATTTCCCGGCTGTTGCGCGTTGCTGGCGCCTGTGAGGCCATCATTGTCTGCCCGCCGCGTGCGTAAGATTCCGCTCGAAATCCTCGGTCTGTCGTCCAGCCAGTCGCAGTCCGGCTCGTTCGCCCTGATTCTGGGCGAAAAGCACGGCAACCGCCGCTTGCCCATTATTATCGGGATGTTTGAGGCGCAGAGCATCGCCATTCAGATCGAAAAAATCAATCCCAACCGGCCGCTGACGCATGATCTGTTCAAGTCGTTCGCCCAGCAGGCGGGCCTGACGGTGATCGAAATCGTGATTTCGGATCTGCGCGAGGGCGTCTTTTTCTCGCGCATCGTCTGCACCGATGGCGGCGTGCGCACGTTTGAACTGGACGCCCGGCCGTCCGACGCCATCGCCATTGGCCTGCGTTTCGGGGTGCCGATTTACACCGTCGAGCAGGTGCTGAGCGAGGCGGGCATCATCCTGAGCGATCTGGAAGCCGATGAGTCCGACGAAGAAGACGAGGACGACGAGGATTCCGGCGACGGGCCCGGCTCGCCGCCAGATTCGCCGCGTCGGCCGCAATCGGGCAGCCAGATGTCGGCCGACGAGCTAAGCAAGATGCTCGCCGCCGCCCTGGAGCAGGAGGACTACGAGAAAGCCGCCCAGATTCGGGACGAACTGAACCAGCGCGGGAAGTAGGAACGGCGGGAGGGGTGATGGCCCGAAGCAGCCTCCGCAGGCCGCTTATAAATCAGCCAGTTCGGCCGCGCTCAGGCCGGTGGCGAGCTGAATGACGGTATCGGCTACGCCCTGCTCGCGCAGTAACCGTGCGGACTGCCGGGCCTGCTCACGGGCGCCTTCTGCGCGGCCTTCGGTCCGGCCCTCTGCAAGACCTTCGGTTCGGCCCTCTGCACGGCCTTCTATGCGGCCTTCTACGCGGCCCTCCGTTCGGCCTTCCCATAAGGCCCCGGCGTAGAGCGTGCGTTCGGTGGAAATAATGTCCCAGTATTTGTCGTAGCTGATCATTTCCGCTTTGGTGAGCGACGATGCTTGCACCAGCCCCAAGGCTTCCAGCACATCGGGGTCGGCCAGTAGTTCCGGCGCTACGGTGGTGGTGCGGTCCTGGATTTCGGTCAGAAAACGCAGCCACAGGACGAGCATCCGCTTGTCGCGCAGGTTTTTTGCCTGAAACTTGGGCAGTTCCACGAACACAAATTCCAGCCCTTCCAGGACGCGCTCGGGTTGCGTCGTGTGGACGATGCGGTAGTGGTGATAAAACTCGGGCGTGGTCGGCTCGAAATCGTGGTTGAGCAGGCTCAGCGCGTACACGGGTTGAAGCGAGACGTAGCCCTTACCGCGGTCCAGTTGGTTGACGTAGGCTTTGGAAGCATTGAACAGCACCCGCGATTTGAAGGCGTCGGTCCAGAGCATTTGCATTTCCACGATGAATTGCCGGCCTCGGTTGTCACGGCACAGTACGTCCACGATGGACGTTTTGCCGAGCAACGGAATCTCCGGCACCATTTCGGGTTGCAGGTATTCCAGCGATTCAATCTGGCGGCCCTCCTCCAGTGGCAGTAGGGCATTCAGAAAGGACCGCAGCAGGTGCGGATGCTCGCCGAAGACCTTCTTGAAAATGAGATCGTTCTTGGGGTCGAGGTAGCGCATTGCCAAAAATAGCGTGGGCCGGGCGGTTACGTCTTCGGCCGGTCCATATCGCCGGCGGTCAACGCGTCGAGGTCGCCGGTTTCGGCTTCTACGCGGCGGGCGGCGCGCATCAGGGAGTTAGAGAAAATGAAGTCGTTCAGCTCCGGAACGCCGGAGTGCATAATGTCGTCCTTGACGCCGTCCCAGAGCTTTTTGCCCTGGTGCAGAAAGATGATGTGGTCGCCGATTTCCACCACCGAATTCATATCGTGGGTGATGATAACGGTGGTCATATTGTATTCCTGCGTGATCTCGTAGATCAGCTCATCGATCTTGATCGAGGTCATCGGGTCGAGGCCCGAATTCGGCTCATCGCAGAAAAGGTACGTGCAGTTCGGGGCAATGGCGCGGGCCACGCCGGCGCGCTTTTTCATTCCGCCGCTGATTTCGGACGGCCGCTTGTTGGCGGCATTTTCCAGGCCCACGCGCTTCAGCACCTCTTCCACGCGGTCTTTACGCTCGGCCGGGGTCATATCGGGCGTCAGCATCTTGAGCGGAAACTCCGTGTTCTCGAAGACCGTGAGCGAATCGAAAAGGGCCGCGCCTTGGAAGAGCATCCCGATTTTACGGCGAATATCCTGCTTGATCTGCACCTTGTTATTGGTGAAGACCGAGCCATCGAACGTCACCGACCCCACGTCAGGCTTTTGCAGGCCCACGATGCATTGCAGCAGCACCGATTTTCCGGTGCCCGACCCGCCGAGCAGCAGGTTGGTCTTGCCGGTCTCGAAGACGCAATCGATGCCCTTGAGTACTTGGGTTTCCCCAAACGACTTGTGGATGTTGTGGACTTCGATCATTAGGGCGTAGGGTTTAGGGCTTGGTTTTAGGGTTTAGGGCTAGGATTCTAAGGGTTTAGGATTTGATTTTCTTGTTAACCAAAAAACAGAAACCAGAAGCCAAAACCCAGAAACCAGAAACTATAAACTTCTTACAGCAGCAGCTGGGCCAGCGCGAAGTCAGCAATCAGAATGGCAATCACCGAGTTGGTTACGGCTTTTGTGGAGGCCGCACCCACTTCCAGAGCCCCGCCCCGGGTAAAATAGCCCTGGTAAGAAGAGATCGACGACACCAGAAAGCCGAAAACAAAGGCTTTGATGAGCGCAAAAACGATGTTGTAGGGGACGAAACCCGTGCGAATACCTTCGATATACTGCTCCGTGGTCATTGCGCCGCTCAAGGGGCCGGCAATCAGCCCGCCGATGATGCCCAGCGTGATGGCCACCACCACCAGCAGCGGAAACGTCAGCACCGCCGCTATCAGCCGGGGCAGCACGAGGTAAGAGGCGGAGTTGATCCCCATCACCTCCAGCGCATCAATCTGTTCCGTGACGCGCATCGTGCCCAGCGAGCCAGCAATGCTACTGCCCACTTTGCCCGCCAGCACGATGCACGTGATGGTGGGCCCCAACTCCAGGATCGTCATTTCGCGCACCATAAACCCAATCACGGAGATGGGAATCAGGGGGTTGGTGAAGTTGTAAGCGATCTGGACGCACGTCACGGCCCCGATGAAAGTCGAAACGATGGTCACGATCAGAATCGAGTCGATGCCGATCAGTTGCGCCTCATCCAGCGTCCGCGAAGCCAGGACGCGGAAGCGTTCGCCGCGCGTGAGCATCTGCCGCAGAAAAAGCAGAAAAGCGCCGAAGGTTTTGATCATTATTATTTTTGTTGAGTGATTGCGTGATGGAGCGATTGCGTGATTTTCCAATCACGCAACCGCTCCATCACGCAATCGCAAATCGTTTCCTCGCGCCCGACCTTTACGCGGACTTTCCGCCAAACGCCGACCTGCCTGTGAATCCGGAACAAAAGTATGTCCTCGTGACGGGCGCTACGCGCGGCATCGGCCGGGCCGTCGCGCGGCGGTTCGCGCAGGCGGGCTTCGGCGTGCTGGCCCACGCCCGGACGGCGGCGGCGCTGGAGGTGCTGAAACTTGAACTGGCGACTGATTTCCCGCAGGCGCCCCCTGCCCTGGCCTTTGCCGCCGACCTGAGTAAAGTTGCCGCCGCCGCCGCTCTGGCCGACTGGCTGACCGCCCTGCCCGAAGCCCAGGTGCCCACGGTGGTAGTCCATAACGCCGGGCAATTTGTGCTGGGAGGTTTTGCTGATGAGCCAGCCGGTACGCTCGATGCCCTCTTTCAGTTGCACGTGGGCAGTGTTTACACGCTCACCCGCGCGCTGCTGCCGCGTTTGGCGGTGGGCGCGCACGTATTCGCCATCGGCTCTACGGCCGCGCTGGGGGCTTATCCGAAGGGCGTTTCCTACTGCATTACCAAGCACGCGCTGCGCGGGCTGATGCAGGTGCTGCGTGAGGAAGGCAAAGCGCGCGGCCTGCGCGTCACGACGCTGCATCCCGGTCCGGTGCTGACTGATTCCTGGGCCGGCGCCCCGCTGCCGCCCGACCGCCTGATGCCGCCCGAAGACGTGGCAGATGCCCTTTGGGCAGCGTGGGCTACGTCGCCCCGCACGGTAGTGGAAGAAATCGTGTTGCGGCCGTTGTTAGGCGATCTGTTGTAGCATGGTTTTCGACGGGGCAGGCGTTGCATTCGACGTCACGGAGCACGGTCGTCACGAGCCGGGCCGCACCCGACCCTGGCCTCGTTGCTGAAAATCAGCAATCGTAGGCTGGCCGTAGTAATAGGCATCGGCTCTGCCGAAGAGGCGGATGCCGAGCTGATGCGTGGCCCGGACGCGCGGCACTCCGTCGTAGAACGAGGAGATGAAGGCCGTGTTGGCGGTCAGGTCCTGAGCGTAGAAAAAGCCCGTGCCGCGCAGCTCGTGGTTGATGAGGTTGGTGGTGCCGCGCAGGCGCACGTCGCCGTATTCGTACTGCTGCCCCCAGATGTAGCGGCTGTTCACGTTCAGGTCGATATCGCCGGTGCCGAGCTGGACCAGAAAAAGGGTGTCAATGCGCGAGCCGGGCGCAGACCAGATTCGCCCACTGCCTTCCTGGGTGATTTTCAGGTAGGGGCCCGTGAAATGGACGCGCGCCGTGAGGGCCCGCCGGTACGAGCGTACCCAGTTGCAGCGGTTGCGGTTGCGAATCAGCAGGCGGCCGTCGGCAGCCTGTTCAGTGGTGATTTTGGGCAGCAGGTGGTCGCCGCCGGTGATCTCGATGAACGCGGCGGTGTCGGGCACCAGCTCGACTTCCAGGTTGTCCTGCAATTCCATCCACCGGAACGGCCGCAGGTCCCGCCGCTGGGTGGCCGTGTGGCCGGTGCTTTTCACGCAGTCCCATTCGGCGTCAGCGCCGCAGCCAGTCAGCAGCAGCAGCAGCCAAACGGCGGGCAGAGTAGGAGCGAGGCGGGAAAGCAGGGGCAACATCGGCCCAAAATTACGCGGCCCGCGTCGGGGGGCGTAATTTTGGGGCAAGAGAAGGGGTTTTGGGTATTGAGCGGACGCAGCGCGGTTCCTCAAACCTTCCCACCTTCAAACCCTCAAACCTTTCTGCTTTGTCCGTCGAAGTTCAGCATCTGACCAAACGCTATGGCCTTCAGGCTGCCGTGGACGATATCTCATTTCGCGTGGAGCGGGGCCAGATTCTGGGTTTTCTGGGGCCGAACGGGGCCGGCAAAAGCACGACGATGAAGATCGCCACCGGCTACCTGCCGCCTACCAGCGGTACGGTGCGCCTGGCGGGCCACGATGTGCTGACCGACTCGCTGGCCGTGCGCCGCGCCGTGGGCTACCTGCCGGAACACAACCCGCTCTACCTCGACCAGTACGTGGCCGAGTACCTCACCTTCATTGCTTCCCTGCACGGGCTGCGCGGCGAACTGCGCAGCCGCCGGGTGCGCGAGATGATCGACCTCTGCGGCCTGGAGCGCGAACACCGTAAGAAAATCGGCGCCCTCAGCAAAGGCTACCGGCAGCGCGTAGGCCTGGCGCAGGCGCTCGTTCACGATCCGGAGGTGCTGATTCTGGACGAACCCACCACGGGCCTCGACCCGAACCAGATTCTCGAAATCCGGGCGCTCATCAAGCGCGTGGGCGCCGAGAAGACGGTCGTTTTTTCGACGCACATCCTGCAGGAAGTGCGCGCCATCTGCGACCGCGTGGTGATCATTCACCAGGGCCGGCTGGTGGCCGATGCGCCCGTAGCCGAGCTGAGCCAACGCACCCAGGGCGGCCCGGTGGCCGTAGCCGAGTTTGAGCGGCCCGTGGCAGCTCTTACGCAACTGCGCGCCCTGCCCGGCGTGACGGCCGTGGAACCAGCCGACGGCGCCCCCGCCCGCACTTTCCGCATCACGGCCCGGCAGGACGCCCGCGCGGCCATCTCGCGCCTGGCCGCCGAGCAAAACTGGCCCCTGGTCGGCCTGCGGGTCGAAGAAAACTCGCTCGAAAAAATCTTCCAAACTCTGACGAATCAATGAGGAATGCGGAATGAAGAATGAGGAATCGGCCCAACGCGCTCCTCATTCCTCATTCCTCATTCCTCATTTCTCATTCAATGCTTGCCATTCTTCGCAAAGAATTCAACGCCTTCTTCAACTCGCTGATTGCCTACGTGGTGGTGGGCGTGTTTCTGGTGATGCTCGGCCTGTTCGTCTGGGTATTGCCCGATTCGAGCGTCCTGGAATACGGCTACGCCGACCTGGGCACCCTCTTCAGCACGGCGCCTTTCGTGTTTCTATTTCTGGTGCCAGCCATCACGATGCGGACGTTCGCCGAAGAAAAGCGCGCCGGCACCATCGAACTGCTCCTGACGCGCCCGCTGACCGACTGGCAGCTGATCCTGGGCAAGTACTTCGCCTGCGTGCTGCTGGCCGTGGTGGCGCTGGTGCCGACGCTGATTTACTACTTCACGGTCTGGCAGTTGGGCGCCCCGAAAGGCAATGTCGATTCGGCGGCTGTGGCTGGCTCTTACCTGGGGCTGGTGCTGCTGGCGGCCACGTTCGCGGCACTTGGCGTGCTGGCTTCCGCTCTCACCCGCGACCAGATCATCGCCTTCATTCTGGCCGTTTTTGGCTCGTATTTGCTCTATGCGGGCTTCGCGGCCCTGGCGAGCGTCAATGTCTGGGGGCGGCTGGCGTACCCGCTCTCGCAGCTCGGCATCGCCTACCACTACGGCACCATCTCGAAAGGGCTGATCGACTCGCGCGATGTGCTGTATTTTCTCTCCATCATCGGCACGGCGCTGGCAGCTACCAAGCTGACGCTGGCTACGCGGAACTGGTGAATTGGCTGGAGCTATTGTGACCGCTGCCTGTTTTTGTAAATGACTGACTTACCCGTTTTGCCTTCGTCTGCTCCGGCGGTTGTGCCACCCCCCGCCCGTTCGCGCCGCGCGCAGGACTTGCTGACGTTTGCCGTCACGGTAGCGGCCGTCGTGTTCCTGAATTTCCTGGCCGCGCAGCTTTTCTTTCGCCTCGACCTGACCGCCGACAAGCGTTATTCCATCGCGCCGGCCACGCGCCAGGTGCTGCGGAAACTGCCCGATGTGGTGTATGTGGAAGTGTACCTGGAAGGCCAGTTTCCGCCCGGCTTCAAGCGGTTGCAAAACGCCATCCGCGAGACGCTGGAAGAGTTTCGGGCCACGGCGGGCGCCAATATCGAATACAAGTTCGTGGACCCCAGCGCCAACCCGGATGCCAGCTCGCGCAACGAGTTCTACCAGCAACTCGCCAAGCTGGGCCTCCAGCCCACCAACCTGGTGGCGATGGAAGACGGCAAGCGCGTCGAGAAAATCATCTTCCCGGGCGCCGTCGTGCGCTACGGCGAGCAGTCGGAATCGGTGCTGCTGCTCAAGGGCAACCAGAGCCTCCCCGCCGAGGTGCGCCTGAACCAGAGCATCGAAGGCGTGGAATACGAGCTGGTGGCCGCCATCCGCCGCCTGACGCAGGCGCGCCGCCGCCGCATCGCCTTCACCGAGGGCCACGGCGAACTGCCGGTGACCGAAGTGGCCGACGCAATGGGTTCGCTGCAACGTTATTACGACGTGACGCGCCTCGACCTGAACGCTGCTACGGCCACCGCTACGACGCTCGACACGGCCCTGGCCGCGCTCGTCATTGCCCGGCCTACGGTGCCGTTTGGGTCGCGCGCGCAGTACGCCCTCGACCAGTTCGTGATGCGCGGCGGCAAGGTGCTGTTCGCCCTCGACGGGGTGCGCGCCGAGCTGGATTCCATCGGCCCGAACGGCACCTATGCCTTTCCGCAGGAAAGCGGCTTGGCCGAGCTGCTCTTCAAGTGGGGTGCCCGCGTGAACCCCGACCTGGTGCAGGACCAGATGAGCCGCTCGATTCCGATGGTGACCGGCATCGTCGGGAATGCGCCCCAAACCCAGCTGGTACCCTGGCGCTACTTTCCGATCCTGAACACGTTCAGCCAGCACCCCGCCGTGCGCAACCTCGACGTGGTGACGGGCACCTTCATTTCGTCCGTCGATACCATCGCTTCCGCCGCCGACATCCGCAAAACGGTGTTGGTCAGTACGTCGCGGTTTTCGCGGATCCGTAACGCACCCATCCGCCTCAACTACAACGAGGCCCGCGCCGAGGTCAATCCGCGCGCCTTTACGCAGGGGCCGCTGCCGGTGGCCGTGCTGCTGGAGGGGCGTTTCACGTCGCTGTACAAAAACCGGATCGTGCCCACTTCGCCGCTGAAGAAGACCTTTATCGAGCAAAGTCCGCCCTCACGGCTGATCGTCATCGGCGACGGCGACATCCTGCGCAACGAAATCGATAAGAAAACCCAGCGCCCGCGCGCCCTGGGCTTCGACCGCTTCGCGGGCGTCCAGTTCGCCAACCGCGACCTGCTGCAAAACAGTATGGATTACCTGCTCGACGAATCGGACCTGCTGACGGTGCGGACCAAGGAAATCGTCATTCGGCCGCTGGATAAGCCGCGCGTTCAGGCCCACCGCACCGGCTGGCAACTGCTGAACACGGTGGTGCCGCTGGCGCTGCTCGGCCTGTTCGGGCTGGCGCGCTTCTGGGTGCGCCGCCGGAAGTACGAGTCGGGGTAGCCCGGTGTAGCCAGGGGCGATTGTGAGTCTTGAACGCGCCCCGAAGCAACCAAGCCGCGAAGCGGCAAGGGCGAAGGAAATAGAAACCGTTGTTCCAAACCAATAAAATCAAGGGTGCATCGCTTCGGGGCGGAGCCCCTAGCTACACATGAACCGTCGCACTTACATCCTCCTCGCCTTGCTCGTCGCGCTGGCTGCCGGCACTTACTGGCTCAGTGCCCGCCGCGCCGGCTCCCTGTCCACCCTCAGCGCCGACGCCACCACGTTCAGCATTGCTGATACTACTGCCGTCGATAAGGTCTTCCTTGCTTACAAGAACGGCCAGCAGCACACGCTGACCCGTGCGGCGCGCGCCTACTGGCGCCTCGACGGTAAGTACGACGTGCGCCCAGACCACATCAAAAACTTGCTCGAAACCCTGAAACGGATGGAGGTACAGGCCCCCGTGCCGCGCGCCGCCCGCAACTCGGTGGTGCGCGGGCTGGCCACCAACGGCGTGAAAGTGGAGGTTTACCAACACGGCGAGCTGGCGAAAACCTTTTATGTAGGCGGCACCACCCAGGACGAGCTGGGCACTTTTATGATTCTGGAAGGCTCGGAGCAGCCCTACATCGTCCACATTCCCGGCTTCAACGGTTTTTTGACTTCGCGCTTCAAGGCCGATGCCCGTACCTGGCGGCAGGTGCCCGTTTTCGCGACCCCGCGCCCGCTGCTCGAAAGCGTGGAGGTAGCGCGCCGGGGCAAGCCGGATTCGTCGGTGATGCTGCGCGCCACGCCGACGGGTTTTTTGATCGATGGCCACCCGGAGGCAGATACCAGCCGGACCCGGTTCTACGCCGCGCTGTACGGCCGCATTTTCGGCCAGCAATTTCTGGCGCCCGACGAAAGCAAGCCTTTCGACTCGCTGCTTCGGCAGCCGGCGCCCTACGTGATCACGGTGCGTACGCGCGGCGTAGCCCGGCCCGACCGGATTCAGCTCTGGCCGCTGCCCGGTAATCTCAATAGCCTGCTGGGGCGCACCGACCGCGATTCCGCCGAAGTGATGATAGTGCAGCGCTACGCCTTCGACAAGCTGCTGGTACGGCCCGAAGACTTCCGGCGCGGCGCTGCCAAGCGCCTGCTGATCGACTAGGCCTCGCGGCTAGGCCCGACGCATTCGCCCGAAGTACCTTTGTCGGCCAACCCACCCAGTGTTTTTTTTCGCCGTCCGGCCCGCTTTCCCCTCCAATGAAATTCATCGTTTCTTCTTCGGCCCTGCTCAAGCAGCTCCAGCTCATCAACGGCGTGGTGGCCTCGAACCCGGTGGTGCCGATTCTGGCCAACTACCTCTTTGAAGTGGCCGATTCGAAGCTCACGATTACGGCTTCGGACCTGGAAACCACGATGATGACTGAGCTGGCCGTCGAAGCCCGCGACGCGGGTCGCATCGCCGCGCCGGCGCGCATCCTGCTCGACACGCTCAAGAACTTGCCCGACCAGCCGGTCACGTTCACCATCGACGAGGAGACGTACACCATTGAAATCTCGTCGGCCAACGGCCGCTATCGCCTTTCCGGCGAGAATGCCACCGACTTCCCGCGCGTGCCCGCCGTGAAGGCCACCACCACGCTGGAGCTGCCGTCGTCGTCGCTGGCGCGCGCCATCAACAAGACGCTCTTCGCCGCTTCGACCGACGAGCTGCGCCCCGCGATGACGGGTATTCTGATTCAGATTGCGGAAGACAATCAGCTCACGTTCGTGGCCACTGACGGCCACCGGCTGCTGCGCTACCGCCGCTTCGATACGGCCACCGGCCAGCAGGGTAACGTGATTGTGCCGCGCAAGGCATTCAACCTGCTGAAATCGTCGCTGCCCGCCGAAAACACGGTGGTGAAAATGGAGTTCAGCCAGCAGAACGCCTACTTCGCCTTCGATCATCTGCGGATGATCTGCCGCCTGATCGACGAGCGTTACCCGGACTACGAGAATGTGATTCCGCAGCGCAACCCCAACAAACTGCTCATCGACCGCGCCGATTTGCTGGCGTCCGTCAAGCGGATCTCGATCTACGCCAACAAAACCACCCACCAGGTGCGCCTGCGCCTGGCCACCGCCGAGCTGCACGTCTCGGCCGAAGACCTCGACTTCTCCAACGAAGCCAACGAGCGCCTGACGTGCCAGTAC
Source organism: Hymenobacteraceae bacterium (assembly GCA_031426455.1). Classification (GTDB taxonomy): domain Bacteria; phylum Bacteroidota; class Bacteroidia; order Cytophagales; family Hymenobacteraceae; genus JANNMJ01. The sequence goes on from JANPLI010000169.1 coordinate 32,971, forward strand.
GAAGGCGAGCCGATGGAGATCGGCTTCAATGCCCGCTTCCTCACCGAGATGCTCGCCAACCTCGACGCCCCCGAAG
>JANPLI010000170.1:0-4768 GCA_031426455.1 Hymenobacteraceae bacterium
ATTTCACGGCCCCGGCCACCAACCCCAACCCCGCCGTGGGCAGCCTGCCTATCAGCGTGGTGGTGGGGGACGTGGACGGCGACGGCGACCTGGACCTGCTCACGGCTAACGGCAACGACGCCACGGTAAGCGTTCGGCTGAACGACGGGACGGGCAACTTCACGACCCCGGCCACCAACCCCAACCCCGCCGTGGGCGATGCTCCTGCCAGCGTGGCGCTGGGCGACGTGGACGGCGACGGCGACCTGGACCTGCTCACGGCCAACGGCAACGCCGCCGCGGTAAGCGTCCGCCTCAACGGCGGCACCGGCCCCCTGCTCGCCACCGCCCCTCTCACCGAAGCCGCGCCCGCCCGCCACCTCACCCCCAACCCCGCCCGCACCGAAATGCGCATCACGGGCAGCGAACCCGGCCAGCCCCTGACGCTGCTCGACGCCACCGGCCGCGTGGTGAAAACGAACAACGAGCAACCAGAAACCAGCAACCTCGACCTCCACGGCCTTGCCCCCGGCCTCTACCTGCTGCGCGCTTCGGATGGCCGCACCGCGCGCCTGGTGGTGGAGTGAGCGGCGGCCGCTGCCTCACCGGAGCCGCGCCCCGGTCGGGCAGCGGCCGGGGAGGGTAAAACCGCTGTCCCCGAAGTGGGCACTCCTTCCTGCGGGTGCCGGCTTCGGGGACAGCGCGTTTGGCGGACGGGGTGCCCAGTTGGCGAGCACCGCAACCGGTCGGCGGGTCGCCCCCGCAATAATCAGCCAGCCCCGTACGCCCACCAAAAAGACCGAAAGCTGTTGCTCCCGGTCTTTTTTTGTGGGCGCGGCCCAGCCCGCGAAAGCCCGCCTAGCCCCCGCTGGTCAGGGCCAGGCAGCGGTGGGTGGCCGTTAAAAAGCGTCTTCTTCTGCGGGGAAGCCCTACCCATTCCACTAATTTTTCCGACCTTGCCCCTGTGACCCGCTAGGTAAATGCCCCTCACTTTAATAAACCATTCTCTTCACATGCAACACTTTTCCCCCCGCTGGCTGCTGACGTTCGGTGTCTCGCTTCTCACGTTGGCGGCGGTGGCGCAAGCCCCCGCACCCCGGCCCTCCACCCCCTGGACCGACGCTCCGGCCGCCCGCGCGGCCCTGGCGACCACGCATTGGGCGGGCCGCCTAACGGCCTTCCGCCCCGTCACGGCCGACCCCGCCGCGCTGGCTGCCACTCTGGCGCAGGCGCCGCTGGAAGGCGTACCGGCCACGCCGCTGATCCTGACGCTGCCCCACCCCGATGGTTCGCTGGTGCGCTTTCAGGTCGTGGAAGCCCCGGTGATGGCGCCGGCCCTGGCGGCGCAGTTCCCCAACATCAAAACTTACGCGGGCATCGGCCTGGATGATCCGACGGCTACGCTCCGCGCCGACCTGACCCCGGAAGGTTTCCACGCGCAGGTGCTTTCGCGCCGCGAGGGCGGCACGTTCTACATTGACCCCATCCAGAACACCGATATGGCCCGCGGGCTGGTGGTGTACGACCGGCGTAACCTGCGGCCGCTCCCCGGCCAGCGGATGGTGTGCGAAACCGGCGCGCCCGGTACCGGCACCACGCCGGCGCCGGTTGGCGGGGGGCCTACACCGCTCAACCCCACGGCCCAACGCGTCAACACCAGCCTCGGCGGCACGCTGCGCACCTACCGGCTGGCCGTAGCGGCCACCGGCGAATATACCACCTTCCACGGCGGCACGGTGGCGCAGGCGCAGGCAGCTATCGTGACCACCATCAACCGCGTGACCGGCGTGTACGAAAAAGAGCTGGCTGTACGGATGGTGCTGGTGGCCAACAACACCTCCATCATCTATACCAACGCCGGTAGCGACCCTTACCAGAACACCAGCAATGACCTGAACGCCAATCAAACCAACATCAATACCGTCATCGGCTCGGCCAATTACGATATTGGTCACCTGGTGGGCACCGGTGGCGGTGGCGTGGCGCAGCTCGGCTCGGTGTGCGGCAGCGGCAAGGCGCGCGGCCTGACTGGCTCCGGCTCGCCCGTCAACGATGCGTTCGATATCGATTACGTAGCCCACGAGATCGGGCACCAGTTCAGCGGCAACCATCCGTTCAACGGCAGCACAGGGTCGTGTACGGGGAGCAACCGCAACGCCTCCACGGCGTGGGAGCCTGGCAGCGGGTCCACTATCCAGGGGTACGCAGGCATCTGCGCCCCCCAAAACCTGCAAGCGAACTCTGATGCGTATTTCCACGGCGGAAATATTTCAGAGATGACGACTTTCATCAACTCCACCGTCTGCCCTACCACGGCAGCCAGCGGCAATACGCCCCCCACCGTGGGAACGCCCGCCAACGCGAGTATTCCGGCCTCGACGCCCTTCCGCCTGACGGCCACGGCCACCGATACCGACGGCGATGTATTGAGCTACTGCTGGGAAGAAATGGATCTCGGCCCGCAGGGCGCGCCCGTGACCACCACCACGCAGACGGCTAACTCGACGGTGCCGCTATTTCGGTCGTTTTCGCCGGTGGCGTCTGCCACGCGCTACTTCCCGCGCCTCAACGAGCTGCGCAACAACACGGTGGCGTACGGCGAGTTTCTGCCGTCAGTAGCGCGCACGATGGCGTTTCGCTGCACCGTGCGCGACCAACGGTTCAGCACCGGTCTGGGCCGTATCGTAGGCGGCTTGAACCAGAGCAATACCGTAACTCTGACGGTCATCAACACCGGAACCCCCTTCGTGGTGACTTCGCCCAACACCGCCGTGAGCTACGCGGGCGGCAGTACCCAAGCCGTAACCTGGACGGTGGGCGCCACGGCGGTGGCGCCCATCTCGTGCGCCACCGTCAATATCCGCCTGTCCACCGATGGCGGCCTGACCTTCCCCACGGTGCTGGCCGCCGCCGAACCCAACGACGGCTCGGCAAACGTGACCATCCCGAATACGCCCTCTACCACGTGCCGGGTGATGGTGGAAGCCAACGACAACTACTTCTTCGACATCTCGAACACGAACTTTACCATCACGCCCGGGGTCAATTCGCCCACCATCACCAGCTTCACGCCCACCACGGGCGGCGTGGGCACGAGCGTGACGATCACCGGTACTAACCTGACGGGCACCTCGGCGGTGCGCTTCAACGGCGTGGCGGCCACCACGTTTGCAAACGTGAATGCGACGACAGTGACGGCCACCGTGCCGGCCGGCGCCAGCACGGGTTTCATCGGCCTGACGGCCACGACAGGTACCGCGACATCCAGCACCGTCTTTACGGTGCCCGGCCCTCCCACCATCACCAGCTTCACGCCCACCAGTGGCAGCGCGGGCACCAGTGTGACCGTAACCGGTACCAACTTCACCGGCGCCACGGGGGCTACCTTCAACGGCACGGCGGCGGCGGTGACGGTGGTCAATGCCACTACTATCACTACCACGGCACCCGCTGGCGTGACCACCGGGCCGATCAGCATCACCACGCCGCTGGGCACGGGCACCAGTGCCACCAACTTTACCCTGACGGGGGCCAACGACCAATGCACCGGCACCCTGCCGCTGCTGGCCTGCGGCGGCTCCGTGACGGGTACCACCGTCGGCTCGACTAGTACCAACGACCCCACGGCGACGTGCAGCACGATCACCATCGAGCCGGCTGCGGGCGGTATCTGGTACCGCTTCGTGGGCACTGGCGGTTCTACTACGCTTTCCACTAATGGGGCTACTTACGATTCCAAGCTCTTCGTATACAGCGGTTCGTGTGCGGCCTTGGTCTGCGTGACGGCGAACGACGACATTTCGATGGCCAATCTCGCCTCTACGGTCACGTTTACCGGCACGGCCGGCACTACCTACTTTATCTTCGTAAGCGGCTTCCAAACCGCGCAGGGCACCTTCACGCTCACGGCTACTTGCACGGCGCCCACCATTACGAGCTTCACGCCTAATACCGGTCCCGTGGGCACCAGCGTGAGCGTGACGGGCACCCTGTTGGCAACGGCTTCGGCGGTGACCGTCAATAACGTAGCTGGAACTATTACGGGTACGCCTACTGCCACCAACGTGACGTTCACGGTCGGTGCGGGGTCCACGACGGGCCTCATCCGGATCACTACCGGCGCGGGCGTGGCCACCAGCGCCACCAACTTTACCGTGACCGTGCCGCCAGCCAACGACGAATGCACCGGCACCTTGCCGCTGCTGGCCTGCGGCGGCTCTGTGACGGGCACCACAGTCGGCTCGACGAGCACCAACGACCCCACGGCGACGTGCAGCACGATCACTATCCAGCCGGCTGCGGGCGGTGTCTGGTACCGCTTCATCGGTACGGGAGGCTCCACCACGCTCTCGACCAACGGCGCCGCCTACGACTCAAAGCTCTTCGTGTACAGCGGCTCGTGCGCGGCGCTGACCTGCGTGACGGCGAACGACGACATTGGAGGCGGGAATTTCGCCTCTACGGTCACGTTTACCGGTGCGGCCGGCACCCCCTACTTCATCTTCGTAAGCGGCTTCAATAGCGCGCAGGGCACCTTCACGCTCACGGCTACCTGCACGGCGCCCACCATCACCAGCTTCACGCCCACCAGCGGCCCTGTGGGCACCAGCGTAAGCGTGACGGGCACCCTGCTAGCAACGGCTTCGGCGTTGACCGTCAATAACGTGGCCGGCACCATCACGGGTACGCCTACTGCCACCAACGTGACGTTCACGGTCGGTGCGGGGTCCACGACGGGCCTCATCCGGATCACTACCGGCGCGGGCGTGGCCACCAGCGCCACCAACTT
>JANPLI010000171.1:0-34212 GCA_031426455.1 Hymenobacteraceae bacterium
CCAGGCCAGCGGCGCGGGCGGCGCTTCCACCACGATGCGGGCCGCCCCGGTGGCGTCGGCGATATGCAGGGCGGCATAAAGCTGTTGGGCATAACCGCGTGGCTCGGCGGGTAGCGGTGTGACCGCGTGGAAACCCGCCGATACCGGCACGTGCTGATGGGCCAGAATATGCACCTCGGCCGCCGCCCAACCGTACGCGGCCAGTTGGGCGCGCAGATCGGCTTCGTCGGTCCAACTCAACACGACCAGCGGCGCGCGGGGCGAATAGTGCTTCGCCAACTGACCGGGGGCGCGCAGGGGTTCGGTCGCGTGGCCCGGTGGGGTGGCGGTTTCCACGGTCGATAAGTTACTCGCGCCCCACGCGGCCCGGATTTCGGCCTCGCCCAGGGTGCCGGGGCGGAGGATGACGGGCTCCGTGCCGGTGCAGTCCACGACGGTCGATTCGATGCCAACGCGGCTTGGCCCGCCGTCCAGGATCAGGCCGATTCGAGCGCCGAGGCCGTCCTGCACGTGGGCAGCGGTGGTGGGCGAGATGGCGTTGGACGGGTTGGCGCTCGGCGCGGCCAGCGGGAAACCGCACGCCCGGATCACGGCCGTCATCAGCGGGTGCGCGGGCCAGCGTACGGCGACGGTGGGGCCACCCGCGCGCACTTCGGTGGGAATGCGGGCCAGATTGGCGGGCAGTACCAGCGTGAGCGGGCCGGGCCAGAACGCGCGGGCCAGGGCAGCGGCCCCCGGCGGGAAAGCCGTCACGCAGGCGGCTAGCATCGCTTCGTCGGCAATATGGACGATGAGCGGGTTGGTGGCCGGGCGCCCCTTGACGCGGTAAATCTCGCGCACGGCATCGGCGGAAAAGGCATTTGCCGCCAGACCATACACCGTTTCGGTGGGCAAGGCCACTACTTCCCCGGCGCGGAGACGGCGTGCGGCTTCGGCCACGGCGGCGGCGAAGGCAGGAGCGGAATCAGCGGACAGCAGCAGGGCCACGGGCAGAAGGAAGGCTAGCGGGTAAGGGCAACAGCGCTTCGGCGCACGGCGGGGCTCATACCACGTCGCGGATCAGGTAATCGTTGCGCTTGGAGCCGTTGAGCGAGACCATTTCGGCGAGAAAGCCGGTCAGAAAAAGTTGGGTGCCCAGCACGATAGCCACCAGCGCCAGGAAGAAAAGCGGCTGCTCGGTCACGGGCCGGGCCTTGAGATTATGAAGCGAAAGCCAGACTTTCTGCAGCAACAGCCACGTAGCGATAACGAAACCCAGCCCCATCGCCGCCGTGCCCAACGAGCCAAAAAAGTGCATCGGCCGGCGCCGGAAGCGGCTTACGAAGGTGATCGAGGCCAGGTCGAGGAAGCCGTAAACGAAACGTTCGAGGCCGAATTTGGTGACGCCGTACTTCCGCTCGCGGTGCTGCACCACTTTCTCGGTGATGCGCCCGAAGCCGTTCCACTTGGCGATGACGGGGATGTAGCGGTGCATCTCGCCGTACACTTCGATGCCCTTCACCACGCGCTGATCGTAGGCTTTGAGGCCGCAGTTGAAGTCGTGCAGCGGAATGCCCGAAATCCAGCGGGTGGCGGCGTTGAACAGGCGCGTGGGGATGGTTTTGGAGAGCGGGTCGAACCGTTTCTGCTTCCAGCCGCTGACCAGATCGTAGCCATCGACGACGATCATCCGGTAGAGTTCGGGGATTTCGTCGGGCGAGTCCTGCAGGTCGGCATCCATCGTGATCACCACCCGGCCGCGCGCCTCTTTGAAGCCCACCTGCAAGGCCGCCGACTTGCCATAGTTGCGGTTGAAGCGGATGCCGCGCAGGGAACGGTTGGCAGCGGCCAGCGTCTGGATGACGCGCCACGAGTCGTCGGTCGAGCCGTCGTCGAGCAGCAGCACTTCGTAGGTGAAGGCGTTTTCGGCCATCACGCGGGCAATCCAGGCGGTGAGTTCGGGCAGCGATTCGGCCTCGTTGAGCAACGGAATCACCACCGAAAGCTGCGGCGCGTCGGCCGAGAGCGGGAGCAGGAGCTTACTCAAATTCCGGGCGGCTGTGCTTGGTAACCAGCGTAATGAGAAGCGACAGCAGGAAGCCGAAAAACGCCGCGCCCAGAATACCGAACACCAGCAGCATCGTGGGCGTGGTGAACTTGGTGGTCATCGCCAGCGCCTGGTCGATCTGCTCATCGGTCAGATTCCCCTTAGCTTCCATCTCGGCGCGGGCCGTGGCGATGATGCGGCCGATGAAGCCGTCGTCCACGAACTGAATGTAAAAGTAGGTGAACACGGCGTTCAGCGCACCCGAAATCAGGTTCAGCAACGTGCCGATACCCAAGCCTTGGCCGTATTCCAGAAAGCCGCCGTTTTGCTTCTTGAAATCATTCTGAGCCAGGTAAATACCCGCTGCCCCTACGATCAGTCCCAACCAGCGGGCCGGCGACTGCTCGGTCTGTGTCAGAAAAAGCGTGAGCGAAACGATGACGGAAACCAGCCCCGTCAGCAGGCCGTAGCGCACGGCCACGGCGGGGATACTGATGGGCGTCGGGGCGGATGAATCGAGGTTTTCCACGGAAATGAAAAGTAAAAAGTGAGCGAAGCGGCGCGGCGAAATTACACCCCCGGCGGACGCGGCGCGCGTTCCGGCTCGGCATCGTCGGGGGTGGCCTTGCGCAGCAGGATGGCCGCCAGCAGGCCCGTGACCAGGCCCACGAACAGGCGGCGAATCAAATCATCCAGCGCAATGCTGGTGGCTGAGATGTTGGCCACGGTCGCCAGGCTTTGCTGGTAGGCCGCCACGCCGCCGTTCAGCTTGATCAGTTGCGCCCGATTGGCTTCGAGCATTGCCCGAAGCTCTGCCTGGTGGCCGATCAGCAGCCCGGCGGGCGCTACCAGTACGAAGAGCACCAGCACTACCGCCGAGCCAACGGCAGCCAGCCCGGTGATGGCAGCCGCCAGCTGCAAGGCGCGGCGGAAGCCCATCACGGTATCGCGGCGGCGGCGGTACGTGGCCAGCCCGGCCACCACGCACCACATCAGCAGCGGCCACGACAACCAGCCGCGCCGCCCGTACGGACTGACGCCGCTCAGGGCCAGCACGAGCCACGTCAGCAACGTCAGGCCGACGGCCAGCGCAGCGTAGCGCGCGGCGTGGCGCAGCAGGTTCGCCGACGACCACCAGGTGTCCGGGCCAGTCAGCAGGTTACTCGGTTCCATTCAGCAAATCAGGCGAAAAAGCCGCGCCGCAGACCGTGCCCAGCACCCGCCCACGCAACTCAATGCCAAAGAACGGCGAATTGCGGGCTTTGGAAGCAGTAGTGGCGGGCGAAGGCGTCCAGCGGGCGGTGGGGTCGAAAGCAGTCAGGTTGGCCTCGGCGCCTTCCGTGAGGTGGGGCACGGGTCGGCCCAGCACGGCGCGCGGCGCGGCCGTGAGTTTCAGCAGGAGCGTATCAAGGTCGAGGGCCGCGCCAGCGTAAGTCAGCAGGGCAGAAAAAGTCGTTTCCAAACCGATGACGCCGAATTCGGCCAGGTCGAATTCCAGCTCCTTGCTTTCTGGCTCGTGCGGCTGGTGGGCGCTGGTCACGGCGTCGAGGGTGCCGTCGGCCAGCCCCGCCAGCAGCGCCTGCCGGTCGGCTTCGCTCCGGAAGGGCGGGCGCACTTTGAAGTTAGTGTCGAAGGGCGGCGCCGTGGCATCGGTGAAGGCGAGTTGGTGGGCGGCGATGTCGGCCGTCACGGGCAGGCCGCGCGCTTTGGCGGCGCGCAGCAGCGCCACGCTTTCGGCCGCCGACACCTGCGAAATGTGCAGCCGGGCGCCGCTGCCCGCGCCCTGGTTGGCGTAGGCGAGCAGCTCCAGGTCGCGGGCCAACGCCACGTACTCGGCCAGGGCGGGCAACCCGCGCAGGCCCAGGGCGGTAGCAGCGGCACCCTCGTGCCACTGGCCGCCCGCGCTCAGGCCCGCGTGTTCGGAGCGGTTCAGCAGCACGGCGCCCAGCGGAGCCAGGTATTGCAGGGCGCGCACCAACACTTCGGCGCGCTGGAGCGGGTGGTCGGGGCCATCGGTGAAGGCCACCGTGCCGGCGCGGTGCAGGTCGTGCATTTCGGTCAGGTCGTGCCCGGCGGCATCGACGGTGGCGGCGGCCAGCGGCCAAAAACGCACGGCGCTGCCCGCCGATGTTTGGCCGTCGGCAGCCCGCTGCTGCACGTAGGTCACGGCGGCACGGGTCTGAACCGGCGCCGCCCCCCCTCCCCCACCGGGCAGCACTAACACTTCCGTGAAGCCGCCCCGCGCGGCGGCGGCAGCGGCGGTAGCGAAGGTTTCGCGGCTCTCAAAATGCGGCTCACCGATGGCGACGCCCAGGTCGAAGAAGCCGGCCGACAGGTGCAGGTCCGGGGCGCGCACCACGCGGGCGGCGGCGGGTTCCGGGGTCACGTCGGCATCGGTCACCAGCGCCAGGCGTCCACCGCTGATGCCGACGTGGCACCGGCGCCCGTGCAGCGGGTGGCCGGGGTCGTGGAGGTGGGCAGCGACGAAGAGGAGGTCGAGCATTTTTAGGTGCGAAGTGCGAGGTGCGAGGTGCGAGGTGCGAGGTGCGAGGTGCGAGGTGCGAAGTGCGAGGTGCGAGGTGCGAAGTGCGAGGTGGTGTGCGTGGTATTCCAGGGACCAATGGACGAGTCGGAGGCTCCTGATGAATCGTCCGAGGCTCCTGATGCCGCTTCCGAGGCTCCTGATACCGCTTTCGAGGCTCCTGATGCCGCTTCCGAGGGCTATGCTTCCTCATAGACAGGCACTTACTGAGCTTTGCCGAGTGCCGCCTTGCGCGGCTCAGCCCCTACTTACTTGAGAAACCGCACCAGCAGCACTTCGGCGAGCAGAAACGCGAGCGCCGCCGCGATGGCGTATTGCCAGAGCGGCTGACCGAAGGCATCGGCCTGAAACCGCGCCACGGCCCCGGCTCCGGCGCCCGGCTCGTAAATATGCAGACGCGGCACGTCTTTCAGAAGCGTTTTCAACTCCTCGGCGGGGTACTGGGCCAGATCCGATTCGCGCTTGTCGTAGTTGAAAGCCAGCACCGTCGGCGCCTCGCCGGGCTTACGGAGGGTATAGAAACCGGCCTGCGTCAGCTCGCCGGGCAGCGTGAAGACGAGCCGACCGTCGCGCAGGGTCTGGTCGGGGATGAACGACGCCGAATCGGCCCCGGCGCCGGTGCGCACGAGCCGGAACACGTCCTTACGGGCGTCAGCCGCCTGCACCGAGAGGGCGATGGGCTGCCGCCCCAGCGCGTAGGCCAACCCCTGGGGCGCCCGGTAGGCGGTCTGGGCGAGTTTATACAGCACCGGCACGAAGAGGGCGTTGGCGGCAAAGTCGGAGTACGCGGCCGTCAGCGGGGCGGCCAGCACCCAGAGCGTACCGCGCCCCACCCGGAAGCCCGACAGGTACGGCTCGCCGCGCCGCAGCCGCAGCACGTCGGTCGTGGAGCGCCCCCACGTTAGCAAGGGCGCCACGCGGGGCATCGTGAGGTCGGCCACGGGCGCCGTGAACACGCCCCGGAAGAACGGGTCGGCGGCGGCGGGCGGGGCCAGCGGCAGGCGTTCCGGGGCGCCGCCGGGCGCCGGCCGCCAGCGGACCTGCGTCAGCCCGGTAGCGCGGAAAAATGCGTCGTACGACGCCCGGTCGGGCGCGTTGCCCGTGGCGGGTGGCACCAGCAGCGCCGTGCCGCCGCCCTGCACGAACTTCCGCAGGTTCTCGCTCACGCCCGCCGACAGCGTGGGCAGTTCCTGCACCAGCAGCAGGTTGGTTTCGGCGGCGGTGCGGTAGTTCAGCGAGCGCTCGGTAGCGGCCGTAAACTGAAACGCCGGTTCGGCCCCGAACGCCTGCTGAGCGGGCGTGGCGGTCGTGCCCGCGCTCAGCCCGAAAACGCGGATCGGCGGAGCCACGCGTAGCGTGAAGTAGTAGGTATTGTCGAAGGTCACGGGCACGTCGGCCACTTCCACGCGCCCCCGGCGGGTGGCGCCGGGAGTGATACCAGCGCTCGCGGGTAGCCGGAAATCGACTTCAGTCGTCTTGACCTCGCCGGGCGCCAGGTCGAGGGCGAAGGCTGAGGCCTGTTGTTCGTCCACGAAAACCTTGACGGCGACGCCGGTGGCTTTTTCCACGCCCCGGTTCGCCACCCGCACCAGCAGACGATTGGGAGCATCCGGGCGCACGAACTCATCGGTGAGCAGCACCGTGTCCACGGTCACGTTGCGGGTGGCCTGGGCTTGCAGCGGCAGCAGATAGAGGTCGGCGGTGGGGTTTTCGCGGCTCAGGCGCGTCAGGAGCGCAGGGTCGAAAGTATTGCGCTGAAAATCAGAATAGACGAACACCTTCGGCGCAGCGGCGCGGCCCACGTCGGTTCCGCTGCTGCCTGCTCCTGGGTTCAGCAAGCGCTGCACGGCCGCGCCGGTAGGCACGGTGCGGGCCGAGTAGGTAGTGCGGGCCAGGGCGTCGAGCAGCGCGGGCGCGGCGGTGGCGGTCTGGCCCCCGCTGAAGCCGTTGTCGAGGAAACGGAAGCGCGTGGTGGCGCCCAGTACGGCCGTGAGCTGCCGAATCTGGCTCTTGGCTTCGTCGAGCAGTGGTACGGCCGCCGTGGCGCTGGCCTGCTGCATACTCAGCGAGTTGTCGAGGTAGAGGCGGATGTCGTCAAGCGGCCCGCTGCCCGCCCGGCGCGCGGGCCGGAAGGGTTGCGCGAAGGCCAGCACCAGCGCGGTGAGCGCCAGCAGGCGGCAGGCCAAAATCAACAGGCGCTTGAGGCGGCGCGAGGAAGCGGTCAGCTCCTTGACTTCCCGCAGAAACGCCACATTGGTGAACACCACCCGCTTGGGGCGCCGCATCTCCACGAGGTGGATGATGATGGGGATCGCCAGCGAAAAAAGGCCGAACAGGAAGGCCGGAAACAAAAAAACCATCGGGTCAGCTAAGGCCGCGCCCCGGCGGATTGGTTCGGAAGCGCGGGCCACGAAGGTACGGAGCGGGTGATGAGGTGCGAAGTGCGCGGTGCGAGGTGCGAGGTGCGAAGTGCGAGGTGGTGAGGTGGTGTGGGTGGCGAGGTGATGCGTAGTTTCGCTGCAAGGGGGAAGCGTTAGCCACCACCACCCCACCACCATCCTGATGGCCCCTACTTTTTTCGATGATGTTCACGCCGTCGTGGCGCTCATTCCGTCCGGCCGACTGACGAGCTACGGCGCCATTGCGGCCTACTTGGGCGCCAAGTCAGCGGCCCGCACCGTGGGCTGGGCGATGATGGCCGGCCACAGCGTACCGGGCCTCCCCTGCCACCGGGTGCTGAACCGCAACGGCTTGCTCACGGGCAAACATCACTTCGCTGACCCCGACGCGATGCAACGGGCACTCGAAGCGGAGGGCGTACCCGTGGAAAACGACCAGGCGCTGGACTTCAAAGCCCGGTTCTGGGACCCGGCGGTGGAGCTGATTGACTGAGTGACTGAGTGGGACTGAGTGACTGAGTGACTGAGTGGGACTGAGTGGGACTGAGTGACTGAGTGGGACTGAGTGACTGAGTGGGACTGAGTGACTGGTTTTGGGGCTGATTGTTTTGCTTTTACTTTTTCTGTTTTCGCTGGTTTTCGATGGCGGTGCGCCGCGCGGTCGCTAGTTGAGCGACGATTTCGTCGTATTCCCGCATCAGCGGCTTCAGACGCTCTGGCGAAACGATCTCGTAGTCACCCAGCAATTCGAGCCAACCGATGGCTTCGTCGCCTTCCTCCACGCAGATACTGAGCTTGGCAACAAACTCGGCGGCTGATCGCGCCCGGCACATTGCCCGGTAATTGATGCAAACCGACGAGGTGCAACGCAACAACTGCCGGCCCACCATCGAAGCCTCCGGCGCGGCAGGCAACTGCCGGAACAACGCCATTACCCGCACCGCAGCAGCACGCGTCCGCTGCCGAAACGCCTCGTTCCGCTCCGCTTTTTGGTTATCTGCCATTCTGCAAAAAAACAGAAATGCAGCCAATCAGTACGCTCAGTCACTCAGTCCCACTCATTCACTCAGTCCCACTCATTCACTCAGTCCCACTCAGTCCCACTCAGTCACTCAGTCACGATTACCCGGTGCGGCACGGGTTTCAGTGGCCATTTCTGAGCGTCCACGGGCACCTGACTGATGCGTTCAATCACGTCGAGGCCGCTGGTGACTTCGCCGAAAACGGTGTAACCGACATCCAGCGACGGCGCCCCGCCGACCGTCAGGTAAGTTTTGCGCTGTTCGGGCGTCAGGGTCAGGTGGTACTCCCTGGTCACGGCATCCAGCTCGGCGGGCGTGAAGTTGCGGCCCTGCACAAAGTAAAAATCGTGAGAGGATGATGCCTGAGTGGGATTCTTATCGTCGCCGAAACGGGCCATTGCCAGCGCGCCGCGCCGGTGGATATGGCCCGCCGCCCGTTCCGAGGGCACTTTGTATTTGCCCAGCGTCATCGTGCGGTTCTCGTCGTCGCCGCCCTGCACCACAAAGTCCTTCAGCACCCGGTAGAACACGCCTTCATCGAAGAACTTCTTGCGCGTCAGGAGCAGAAAGTTGGCCCGGTGAAGGGGCGTGTCGTCGTACAGCCGCACCGTGACATCGCCCTGCGGCGTGTGGATACGCACCTGATTTTCGGGGTGTTGGCGCCCATAGGCCGTCAGCACCTGCCGGACGTTAGCATCCGTGATTGTGCCCAGGTCGGGGCCATCGGCCGCACGGCGGGCGGCTTCGGCAGCGGCCTGCTCGGCGGCGGTGGGTTGATGTTCGCAGGCCGTGAGGGCAAGCAGCCCCAGCAGCCAGGGAAGCAGCTTTAGCATAACGAGGGGCTTACTCTTTCCCGGACGGCATAAAGTTGCCGTTTTCCGGCTCCGTTGCTTCGCCCTTTTCGGCTTTATCGGCCTTTTTGTTTCTCTTTTCTTTCTTGGATTTGGGCGCCGGAGCCGCGGCAGAATCGGCGGCAGGCTTGCTACCTGCTTCGCCCCCAACAGCGGCGGCGGGCTTGGCCAACGCCAGCAACCGGCCAGCCGATACGAGCTTAAATTCCTGCCGCAGCTTCAGGTCTTCGGCAAGTTGGGCCTTGTCTTCCTTCGACGGCGCTTCGGCCAGTATCTTCGTCAGGTTGGGTTTACCGCCCTGCTCCCAGGCCGTAAGCCAGAGCGTCGCCACGGCATCGGCGGACGTTTTGAGCTGCGCCGATACCATTCCGCCGACTTTCTGAAAATAAAGCGCGGCGAATTTGTCGGAATACTGCCGCGTAGCCTTGCCCAGACGATAGGTAAACGTAAACTTGTCTTTAAGGCCCATTTCGCGAGTGGCGTCGTTTTCCAGTTCCACCACCGGGTCAGCCAGTTTGTAGGCGATGCCCACCAGCGACCACACGAATGGCCCCACCTGATCTTTCTTCAGGGCCTTGGCTTCACCGTCGTAGAGTTTGAAGCGGCCGATATTACCGTCCACCATCCGGCTTTCCCAAAGCGTCGTGAGCGAAATCGGCGAAGGGTCGTAATGGTTGGACAGATGCAGCGGGACGTTCAGCTCGCCCACGATGGAGGACAGTTCGACCGAGCGCGTCACGATATCTTCCGGCACTCCACTGGCGAAAGCCGTGACCAGATTTTCGTACGCCTCTACCGCCGCCCAGGGCGCAATGCCGTGCTCGTAAAGCGAATCGGCGGAGAACTTTCCGGCGGCGGCTTCCCACTGCTGGGGCATCGACATAAAGCCGCGCAGGCCGTAGTAATCGATGTTGATGTAGTGTCGCTCGGACAGGTGCGGGTCCTGACGTCGCGAAAGCTCCGGCTCCATTGCCCGCTCCACGAGCTGCTGCCGGTAATAATAGTAGAACGGCTGCATACTGCCGGGCAAGCCGTAGATCGCCAATTGATTGATAGCCTGCTGGCCCGTAGGGCCCCAAGCAGCAGCAGGGCGGGGCAACAGGCTGAGAAAAAACAGCGCGACGGGAAGAAGGAGTCGGTTCACGGTACAGTTATTAGGGTTTAGGGCTTGGGGATTCGGGCTTGGGGCTTGGGAATTTGGGATTCGATGTCAGGGCTTTAGTATTTGGGCTTGGGTATTTGGGCTTGGGTATTTGGGCTTGGTCGAAAATAAAACACCTAAAACCCAATACCCAACACCTAAAACCCAATACCTAAACCCTAAAACCCAACACCTAAACCCTACCCCGCCCAGCACCTATTTCAAGGACCTCGCCAACCAGTCGAAAAAGACGCGATTCCACAGCACGGCATTTTGCGGGCGCATAATCCAGTGGCCTTCGTCGGGGAAATACAGGAAGCGGCTGGGAATGCCGCGCAGTTGGGCCACGCCGAAAGCTTCCATTCCCTGCTCGACGGGCACTCGGAAATCACGCTGGCCGTGGATGACCAGAATCGGCGTATCCCAGTTCTGCACGTAGCGGGCGGGTGAAAACTGCTCGTAGGTTTTCGCCTGGGCGGGGTCGTAGTACGGCCCGCCGATGTCGTGTTTGGCAAAGAATAGCTCTTCGGTGGTGGGGTACCAGCTTTGAAGGTCGAACAGTCCGGCGTGGGCGATGAAGGTTTTGAAGCGTTTCTGGTGATTACCAGCCAGATAATAGACTGAGTAGCCGCCGTAGGAAGCGCCCACCGCGCCGAGGCGGGCTTGATCGACATAAGGCAGCGTTGCGGCGTCGTCGATGGCGCTGAGGTAATCCTTGATCGGCTGGCCGCCCCAATCGCCGGAGATGGCGTCGTTCCACTCGCGGCCGAAGCCGGGCAGCCCGCGCCGGTTGGGGGCCACCACGATGTAGCCGTTGGCGGCCATTAGCTGAAAATTCCAGCGGTACGAAAAACTCTGCGTGATCGGGCTTTGCGGCCCGCCCTGGCAGTAGAGCAGGGTAGGATATTTTTTGGCGGGGTCGAAATCCGGGGGCAGAATCAGCCATACCTGCATCGACTTACCGTCCGTCGTTTTCACGGTGCGCTCCTGCACCTCGCCGAGGCGAAGCTTGTCGAGCAGCGCGCGGTTAGTGAAGGTGAGCGGCGTTTCGCGGCCGTCCTGAGCGCTGACCGCCACCAGCTCAGCGGGTTGGCTCATCGTGGTGCGGGTGCAGACGAGCTGCCCGGCGCCGCCCAGCGTCAGGGACGTGTAGTTCTGCTTGCCGCTGGTGAGCGGACGCGAGGTGCGCTTCTTCACGTCCAGCTCGAACACCTGTTCGGCGCCACGCACCACGCTCAGATAATAAAGCTTCGCGCCATCGGGGCTCCAGACCGGCGACGCGGCCGACTCGGCCACGCCGGGCGTCAGGTCGGTGCGCTGCTTGGTAGCGAAGTCATAGATCATCAACCGATTACGATCGGACTCAAAGCCACCCGTGGGCATCGACAGCCAGGCCACCTTGCTGCCGTCGGGCGAAAAAACCGGCTCGGTATCGTAGCCGGGCAGCCCGTCGGAGAGGTTCGTGGTCTGGGCCGACTTCACGTCGTAGAGGTAAATATCGGCGTTGGTGCTCTCAGCGTAAGCCCTGCCTTTCAGCTTCTTGCAGGTGTAGGCGATGCGCTGGCCGTCCGGCGCAAAGGCTAGCTGCTCAGCGCCGCCGTCGGGGGCCAGGGGTGTATCGAAGGGTTCGCCGGGCATCAGGTCGCGCGGCTGGCCCGTGAGCGCACCGTTCTGGTACGGCTGCGTGAAGGCGTGCGAAGAACGGTAGTCGTTCCAGTCGGTCCAGTGACGGTAGAGCAGGTCGTCGTAGAGCAGCGCCTCCGCTTTCGGCAGGTCCGGGTAGAGGTCGTGCACGTCCTTA
The DNA here is from genome assembly GCA_031426455.1 of Hymenobacteraceae bacterium. Taxonomy (GTDB): domain Bacteria; phylum Bacteroidota; class Bacteroidia; order Cytophagales; family Hymenobacteraceae; genus JANNMJ01. Next base: position 11,783 of record JANPLI010000171.1, read on the forward strand.
CCGGTTTTCACGCGCTGGGTCCACAGGACGCGGGTGCCGGTGGGGTCGTACCGGAAATTGTCGATATCCTCGGCGCCCTTCGTGAGTTGGGCGCGGCCGGTGCCGTCCGGGTTCATCTCGTAGGCCTGCATCGAGCCGGATTCCGCGCTCAGGAAGGCGATTTTTTTGCCGTCCGGCCGCCAGACGGCTCCCAGTTCGCTTTTGGGCGTGGCCGTCAGCCGGCGGGGGGCGCCGCCGGCCAGGGGCACGAGCCAGAGGTCGGCGTTGCCCCGATTTTCGGCCAGATCGTACTGCGTGACGCTGTAAAGGACCGATTTTTTGTCCGGCGAAACCTGCGCGCCACCCACGCGGCCAAATTGCCAAAGCATTTCCGGCGTGAGCGTGGCGCGGGCACCCGGCGGCGGTGGCGGGGGTGTTTGCGCCGCCGCGAGCGCTAACGGTAACGTCAGCGGCAAAAAAGCCAATAAACCCGACAACAGCGGCCGAGGGAAGCGATGAAGCATAGTGAGAGAGACCGCAAAACGCCCGCACCGCGGGGCATCGGCCGGGGCAAGTTACGCGCACTGACAAAAAGCTCCGGTCGCGCGCCCGGCGCAGGTGGCACCCAACTCCGCAGCGCAACCGAACTTGCCGCCTCAAACCCTCCAACGCTTCCACCTTCAAACCCTTCCCCAATGCGTCAGCTCGCCATCATCCCCCACCCCGACGCGCAGATCACCGTTTTTGCCTGGAACGGCAAATATCTCGTCAAGCTCGAACGCGGCCCTTTCGAGCAAACCTACAAGATTGCAGAATTGGATATGCCCCCCGGCCCGCCCGATGCGGTGATCCGGCGCCTCGTCGATTCCGTTTTCATTGCCGAAGCCGTCGCCCGATTCAGCCAGATGCACGCCTCGTGGGCCGAGGCGCTGGAACGGCTCGATGCCTGAACAAGCGCCCGGGCGAAGCGCATTTTCCTGCTTTCCGGCAACGGTTCAGGGGGTGAAAGCCGTCTGGCACGCTACCCGCTTACGCCCCACCGAACCGCTGATTCGCCCGCTTCCTTTCGCCTGAATGTCTGCTCCCCCCATCGACTCCACTGCTGAAGCCGCCTTGCTGGCTGCTTGTGCACGGGGCGATGTACTCAGCCAGAAAGCGTTATACAAGCACTACTACGGCCTGGCGATGCACCTCTGTCTGCGCTACGCGGCAAACCGCGAAGAAGCGGCCGAGATGCTCAACGACGGCTTTATGAAGGTCTTCACCCACCTCAGCCAGCGGACCGGCGGCGGCTCTTTCGAAGGCTGGCTGCGGCGTATTATGGTGAACACGGCCATCGACCACTTCCGCCGGAACCAGCATCATCGCGCCACCCTCGACCTGCTCTACGCGGAACAGGTGCCTTCGCCGGACGACGACAATGCCCTGACCCAACTATCCGCCACCGAAATTCTGGCCCTCGTTCAGCAACTCACGCCCGCCTGTCGGCTGGTTTTCAATCTGCACGTCGTGGAAGGCTACTCGCACCCGGAAATCGGCGAAAAACTGGGAATTTCCGAAGGCGCTTCTAAGTCGAACCTGCACAAGGCCCGCGCCAAGCTGCAACGCCTGGTGCGCCACGCAATGGCCGAACGCCTGCCCCGCCAGCAACAGGAACCGCCCGCGCGGGCGACAGGGTGAAGACGATTGAGTGGCTGAGTGACTGAGTGACTGAGTGACTTTTTTGGACTGATTGACTGATTGTCTCTTACTTGACTGATTGGCTGAGTGACGCAGCTTGTCCGTTGGACGAAAGAATTTTCTGTACCAACTACTGCCTGACGCCTACCTGACCTTACCTTTTTCGCTTCTCTGCGATGTCTATCGACCCGCCTTCTTTTGATCAGCAGCTAGCCTACAAACTGACGCAGGCGCCGACGCCCACCTACGACCCGGCCCACTGGGACCAGCTCGAAGACCAGCTTCAGCACCTGAATCAACACTTGCAGGCCCAGCACACGGCTGCCCCGGCGGGACCTTCCGCCCCGGCCACCACCAGCCTGAGTACGGCGGGTGGCTGGCTGGCCGGGCCGTTGGCCAAGCTCGGGTTCGTGGCGGCGCTGGCGGGCCTGACGGCAACCAACGCGTGGCTGATTTCGCGCACCCCAGCCCCCACCGAACCCCGCGCCGTGGCAGCGCCACCCGCACCAACGGGAAGCACCGCCGACCTACCGCCAACCGCGCCCCAGCCAGCGATGCCGGTTACGGCTGCGCCGGTACCGGCCCCCATTCGCCAGTCCGTCAGGTTGGTGCCTGACGCGGCGGCGGCGGCGCTTTCGCCGACGGTGGTCGCCCCGGCACCGGCTGCCGCGTCCGTTTCCCTTAATACCCTGCCGGAACTGGCGCCAGCGGCGGGTGGCAACGACGCCGCGTCCGGGACCGACGCCAATGACCTGACCCGCGACCTGGCCCGCCCGACGACGTCGCCCCGCGAAGGCATTCGCCCGGACAGCAGCACGACCGTCGCCCGGCCTACGACCTCCGAAACTGTGGCGAACTTCGAACGCCTGTCGCACGAGGTGGCCAATATCATCACCCCCAACGGCGATGGCCGCAACGATGCCTTCGAGCTGCCCTTCGCCCCCGGCACCTACCGGCTGACTATCTACGACAGCCGCGGGCGGGTTGTCCTCGACCGCCCCGCCTACGACAACACCTGGGACGCCACCGGCCTGCCCGCCGGGCCTTATCTATACACCATTCGACCCGATGCGGCCCCGCAATGGCGCCTGAGCGGTACGCTGACCGTGCAACGCTAACCGTGCAATGCTAACCAAGCCAGCGCACGCCCGGCTTACCTTTACCTTCTAAATCTGTCTTTCGCCCGCCTATTTCTTTTGCTTATGACCAGAACCCTACGTCTGTGGTGGCTACTGCTGTTCAGTGCTTTCAGCACCCTTGTTTCGCAGCAGGCCCACGCCACCCACGCCATCGGCTCGGATATGAACTACCTCAACGTCAGCCCCGGCGTTTATGTGGTTCAATATCGATTTTATCGCGACTGCTCCGGCACCACCGCCCCGGCCAGCTTTAGCCTGTCGTACGTGGGCCGGCTTTGCGGCGCCAACGGTACGGGCATCAATACAGGCAGCACCGTGACGCTGCCGCTGCTCAACTCGCAGACCGGCAACCCCTACTGCCGCGACCAAAATATCCGATCGGTGTGCAGTAATAGCGGGCCGACGACAACAGATCGGCCCAATTATCAGGTGTACACCTACAGCGCAACGCTGAATCTGGGCACCAATGCCAATGCCAGTTGCTCCGAATGGCGGTTGAGCACCACGTTGGCGCTGCGGCCTGATGTGGAAAACCTGACCGATGAGGGCAACCTCTACTCGTTCCTGTACCTGAATAACCGCGATGTGGTAGGCGATAACTCGCCCGCCTTTCCGCTGGGGCAGGGCTTCAAACCGCTGATTTATTCCTGCGACAGCACGACGCAGACCATCGGCTCCGGCGTGGTGGACCAGGAAAACGACTCCCTCGTGTACACCCTGGCACCGGCTTATGAGGATACGCCCGGCCCGTTCCCCAGCACGCAGGGGCAAGCCACTTATACGGCCCCCTTTACGCCAACTAACCCGATCCGGACGCTGACTACCCCCGGTTCTCTGCCCTTTACGCTGGACCGCAACACCGGCAACCTTTCGTTTACGGCGGGCGCGGCCCTGCCGACGCCGCTACAGTCGGCCGACCCGAACAACAAGTTCGTGGTCGTGATCCAGGTAGATGCTTACCGGCGGCTGCCCAGCGGGCGGCGGGTGCGCACAGCCACGGTACGGCGCGATATTCTGCTGACCATCTTCGCCTGCGATGACCGGCCTTCGCCACCGCTGCCCCCGCTGCCGGGCGATACCGCGATTACCAACGTGACCCTGGACTCCACGCTGCGCGTGACGGTGGCCGACACCGTGGAAGTGGACGCCTGCGCACCGGCCCAGATTTCCTTCAACATCATCGACCTCAACGGCGACTCGATCATCGTCAACGTACCGCCCAACCAACTACCCGGCACTTCGCTGGTGCAGATCAGCAACTACCGCTACAACCCCACCGTGTTCAGCAGCCTGACGGCCACGCTGCGCTGGAGCCCGGACAGTGCGCAGGTAAACCAGTTTTACCGGATCACTTTCAACATCAGCGATGACGGCTGCCCGATCCCGACGTTCACCAGTTTCACCCTTACCCTCAAAGTCATCAAGCGCGAGTTTGCCGCCATTGGGCTGCAAAGTCAAACGGCCGCCGGAGCTGACGACACCGTTTGCCTCGGCCAACGCACCACGCTGATTGCCAAAACCCGACGCCCGGCCCTGTACGGTATCCCCCCGATGCCGGCCACTTACCGCTACCGTTGGGCCCCCAACCCCAGTATCGAGCGCATCAACGGCGATACCGCCATCGTCCGGCCGCGGGTTACGACCCGCTACCAGGTCGAGGTAGTCAGTCCGCAGGGCTGCGTGGATACGGCCTCGGTGCTGGTCGTCGTAGATCCGACCAACGTCGCCCGCGCTACTACGCAGACCGATACCACCTGCCTCGGCGGCACCGCCCAACTGACGGCTACGCCCCGCGCCCGAACGATTGGCCCGGATGGACGCCCGATCATCTACACGTTTCAGTGGCAGCCCAATCCAACGCTTTCCGACACCACCAGCGCCACGCCGGTGGCCCGGCCATTACAGGATACCCGGTACCGGGTTCGGGTACTGTCGTCGCTGGGTTGCGTCGATACCGCCTCGGTGGTGGTGCGCGTAAACCGGGCCAACGTGGCCTCGGCTACCTCGGATGTGCTTAACGCGGCCGTCTGCCGCCGGGGCATCACGCAACTGACGGCTGTGCCGCGCGCGGCTACGACGGCGCCGAACGGCCAGACGATCGTGTACACGTACCGCTGGCAGCGCGATTCGACCCTTTCCGACACCACCAGCAAAACCCCAACCGCCCGGCCGTTCCAGACCACCCGCTACCGGGTTCGGGTGCTGAGTTCCTACGGCTGCACCGATACGGCATCGGTCGTGGTGCGGGTCGATCCGACCAACGTGGCCTCGGTCACGAAAGTGAACGTAGCACCGAATGCGGTGGGCTGCCCCGGCACCCAGGTTTTGCTGCAGGCCACGTCGCGGCCGGAAACGAGGAATGCCGCCGGTCAACTGATCAACTACACGTACCAGTGGCGACCGGACCCTACGCTCTCGGCCACCAATGTGGCGAACCCCACCGTCACCCCGGTCGCTAATACCAGCCGCCGCTATTTTGTGACGGTGTTCAGCGACGCGGGCTGTACCGATACGGCATCCGTCGTTATTCGAACCGATGCCCTGCCCACTACCCCACAAATCACTGATCCACAAGGCACCGCCTACCCAACGGTGACGCTGGGAACGGGAGGTACCCCGCTCGACGTACGCGCCGGCAACGACGACGGCACGTTCACTTACACCTTCACGCCCACCACGGGGCTGAACAATCCGAATTCGGCAACCCCAACGGTGAGCGGCCTGACGGAAGTCACGACGTACACGATCCGCATCCGCACCGCCAATGACTGCTTCGTGGAACGAACCCTGACGGTAAACGTCCCGCTCCAGATCTGGAACATCATCACGCCCAACAACGACGGTAAGAACGACCGCTTCGAGCTGCTGGGTACGGCCGGGGTCGAGTTGAAAGTCTTCAACCGCTGGGGCCGCGAAGTGTACAGCAAGAAGCCCTACGACAACACCTGGGACGGGCAGGACCTGCCCAACGGCACCTATTATTATCTGGTGACCGAACCAAGCGGCAAAACCTTTAAAGGCTGGGTGCAAGTAGTGCGTTAGAGCTCTCCTGATACCTGAAGCCTAAAGCCGGACCGTAACGCGGCGCCGCCCCACCGGGTGGCGCCGCGTTACCTTTTCAGGACTTACGCACACCGTCATTTTGGTCCTAAAAAGGGTCTTTGGCGGTCCCGTGTTCAAGACTCACAATCGGGACCATCTACCGGTAGAAAAGCGGCGTTTTGAGCGTCTTGTGGTCCCGTGTTCAAGACTCACAACCGGGACTACCTTTTTTAGTCGTTGCGTAAGTCCTGCTTTTAGGGCATCATCACCGCGGCACGAATCCAAAAGAATGGCCTATTCGGCTCTGCGCTTCTCCGCGTCTTCGCGTCTTTGCGGGAGATTTGAAAGAAGAGCCGACATACAGGCGTCCTCACGGATGGCCCCAGGAGCTTCACGCGTTTGCCCTGTGGCGGCATCTTCGTAAAGACGCGTCCGTTACCTGACTTTATTTATGACTCAACAAGACCTGTTTGCTCCTGCTGCCAGCCGCGCCCCGCTGGCCGAGCGGCTGCGCCCCCGCACCCTGGCCAACTACGTGGGCCAACAGCATTTAGTGGGGCCGGAAGGCGTGCTGCGGCGCTACCTGAAATCGGGACGTCTGCCGTCCGTCATTTTCTGGGGGCCGCCGGGCGTGGGCAAAACCACCCTGGCGCATCTGCTGGCGGCGGAAGTGGGCAAGCCGTTCGCGCAGTTGTCGGCCATCAGCAGCGGTGTCAAAGACCTGCGCGAGGTGATTCAGGCCGCCGAAGGGCGCCCCGGTGGCACGGTGCTGTTCATCGATGAAATTCACCGCTTCAACAAAACCCAGCAGGACGCCCTGCTAGGCGCCGTGGAGCGCGGCGTGGTGACGTTGATCGGGGCGACCACCGAAAACCCGTCGTTTGAGGTGATTCCAGCGCTTCTGTCGCGCGCCCAGGTGTACGTCCTGGAACCCCTCGGCGCCGACGAGCTGCGCGGCCTCGTAGACCGCGCCCTGACGCAGGATGAGCCGCTCCGGCGCGACCTGCCGGTACAAGTGGAATCGACGGATGCACTGCTGCGGATTTCCGGCGGCGACGCCCGTAAGCTGCTCAACCTGCTGGAAATCGTGGTCGAAGCCCTGGGCGCCGACACGCCCGACGGCCAGCCAGTCGTGGTGACCGACGCGGCAGTCGAGCAACTTGCCCAGCAGCACCTGGCCCGCTACGACAAGGGCGGCGAAATGCACTACGACGTGATTTCGGCCTTTATCAAAAGCATCCGGGGCTCTGACCCCAACGCTGCGCTTTATTACCTGGCCGTGATGCTGGAAGGCGGCGAGGACCCCAAGTTCATCGCCCGGCGGCTGCTGATTCTGGCGGCCGAAGACATCGGCAACGCCAATCCCGCCGCCCTGCCCCTGGCCGCGGCCTGCTGGGACGGCGTCCAGGCCGTCGGGCTGCCGGAAGGCGACCTGATCCTCGGCCAGACAGTGATCTACCTGGCCACGTCCGCCAAAAGCAATGCGGCCTACACCGCCATTCGCGCGGCCCGTGCCCACGTAAAGCAGCACGGCCCGCTGCCCGTCCCGCTGGGCCTGCGCAACGCCCCCACCCGCCTGCTCAAGCAGCTCGGTCACGGTGCCACCTATCAGTACCCGCACAATGCGCCCGGCAGCTTCGCACCCCAGGAATACCTGCCCGACGCGCTCAGCGGGCACGCGTTCTATCAGCCCGGCGACAATCCGCGCGAGGCCGAAAGCCGCGCCCGCCTGCGGGCTTGGTGGGGCGAAAAATACGGCTACTGAGCCGCCAGCGCACTTTTAGCCGCCCGATGACGCTTCCCCCAACGACGCCCCGGACCACCATAAAACACCAGCGCCCCCGGCCGCTTCGCAAAGCAGCCGGGGGCGCCGGTAAATCAGGGCGGGCCGGAACTAGCAGTGCTCTTCCAAAGCGCCTTTCAGGTTATCCACGAGCCGCATCAGGTCGTTGCCTTCGATGTGGTAGCGCTCGATCATATGCACCAGCTCGCCGTCCTTGAACAGGCCGATGCTCGGCGACGATGGCGGGTAGGGGAGCATCAATTCGCGGGCCTTCGTCACGGCGTCGGTTTCCATTCCGGCAAAAACCGTCACCAGGCGGGCGGGCTTGCGCGCCGCCGAACCCAGGGCCAGTTTCAGCGCCGGGCGCGCTTTGGCGGCGGCACAGCCACACACCGAATTGACGGCCACCAGCACCGTGCCCGAGTCCGGACCCAGGGCAGCACTCACTTCGTCGGGCGTCATCAACTGCTCAAAACCAGCGTCCACCAGATCCTGCCGGATCGGGGCCACCATATATTCAGGGTACGTTGCCATTGGCTTGTAGTAAATTACGAAGGGAAGCAATAGGCGGCTCAACCGACCGCCCGGCCCGCAAAAGTACGGCGGCGGAGTAACCACCAGGGTGGCGCGCGGGTTCGGCGCACGTGTAAGCGGCTTTTTTCTCCCCTCAGCCCGCCCCACGCACCTTACCGCACCACCTGCACCCAACCTTTATAAAGCTGGGGCGCGCCCGGTGCCGTCAGGCGCCAGTAATAGAGGCCCGCCGCCAGGCCCTCGGCCCGCCAGTCGTTGCGGTAGTCGTCGGCTCGGAAGACCTCCCCGCCCCACCGGTTGTACACCCGCAGCCCGGTGCCGGGGTAGCGCACCAGGTTCTCGACCACGAACGCGTCGTTGCGGCCGTCGCCATCGGGCGTCAGGATGTTGTACGCCAGCAGGCGAGGCGCCGTAGTGAACGTGAGCGGGTTCGAATCGGCCCGCCGCCCGTCGGGGGCCGTGGCCCGCACCCGGTACGTGGTGCGCCGCCCCGTGGCGGGCGCGGGTTGCTGGCGGACGGTATCGGTGCCCGCCACCCCGACCGGCGCGAACGCCCCGGCCGCGCCTTCGTCGCCGGTTTGCGCCAGCAGCGTGTAGCGCACCGGGCCGGAAGGCTGGGCATCGGCCCAGCCCACGTAGGCCGACCAGCGCAAGGCCGCGCCGCCGAGCGAATCGGTCAGTAACCCCGTCAGCGTCAGCGGACGGTGCGTGGTACTCACTACTTCCGGCGGGCACAGCCCCGTGCCCCGCAGCCGGTACGCGGCCCCCGGCCCGGCGGCGGGCAGCGTGACGGCGCTGCCAGCCACCGGCACGGGCGGTTGGGCCACGAAAACGCCGCCCGCCGGGCGCACCTCCGGCACCAGCACCCCGCCGGGAAACGCCGCCGGGCGCGGCACGTCGTACGTCAGCACGACCCGGTTCTGGTCCGTCGTATCGACGCTGACCGCCAGCAGGCGCGGGGCGGGCGGCGGACCGGCCACGCGCACCGTCACGGTGGCCATCGAATCGCGGGCGGCGGTGCCGGGGCGGCTCGCCGTGAGCGTGAAGACGTACACCGTGTCCTGCCCCGGCGGGCGGGCGGGCAGCCGCAGCAGCGGCCGGGCGGCGGTGGGCGCATCGAGCAGTTGGCCGATGAGCGGCCGGCCGGCGGTGGTCCAGCGGTACGTGGTACCCGTTCGCGCGGGGGCGCCCCCCAGGCGGAGGGTATCGGCGGGGCAGGCGGCGCGGTCGGGGCCGGGCACCGCCACCGGGCGCGCCTGCACGGTCAGACGGACGGTGTCGGGCCGCAGGGCGGCGCAACTGGCCGTCAGCACGTAGGTCAGCACCGTGTCGCGGCGCGCGTTGGGCACCCGCAGCAAGGGCCTCGGCGCCCGCGCCGACGACAGGTAACGCCCCGGCGCCCACTGATACGCCCCGCCCGGCGTGAAGGCGCCGCCCAGCCGCACCACCGCTCCGGCCGAAACGGTGGTGTCGCGGCCCGCATTCAGCAGCGCCACCGGCGCGCCCACCACCAGCGTGACGCGCGCCGTGTCCGGGGGGCCGCAGCGGCGCTGGGCGATGACGGTATAAGTGGTCGTGACGCTCGGAAACGCCAGCGGCGCCTGCACCGTATCGGAGCTCAGGCCGGTGGCCGGCGACCAGCGCACGGTGGTGGTGCCGCCGCCGTAAGCCACCAGCCGGGCTGTATCGCCCCGGCAAACCAGGCCGGGGTTGGCCGACGCCTGCACCTGGTTGGCGTTGCGGAAAAGCGCCTGATTCTGGGTGGGGAGGAGGATGGATGCGGCCCGGCCGCGTAGGTCCACGACGCCCAGGCGGATATCGCAGGCCGCGCCCCGGTTGTTGGGGCAGTTGATGACGTTGAGGGTAGTATCGCGGATGGCCCTGCCCCGGGCGCCAGAGAAGTAAATCTTACCGTCGATGGCTAACTGCGGGTCACCGAGAAAATTGATGGTCGTATCCTGAAAAATCAGCAAACGCGAAGCGCGAATGGCGTCCGGGGAGCCGGCTGCCAGATCATATTGGTAGAGTTGCGAAAGCAGCCCGCCGCCCGCTGAAAACGGTCGAAATCCTTGGCGACTGACGTAGAGTTTTTTGTTGTCGGGGGAGAAGCACAGGCCAGCGTAAAAATGATCTAGCGGATTTGTTGATACGCGTTCGGCATCAGTCAGCAACAGGCCAAGTGTGCCATTTTGACGATTAAATTGGTATAATTCCAAACCAACACCGTACCCTGCTACCCCTAGCAGCTCACTATTAGGGGAAGATTTATAAATAACCTCTGTACTTTTATTCGTTAATGCGAATGAATTGTAAAAATAGTTTGCGCCAACTGGCGTGATTACAGGTGTTTCAAAGGTAGAGTCACGCCACGGGATGGCTAAAAACTGGTTGCCGATTCTCCTGTGGGTTATCAACCAATAATTTCGGCCGTCAGCGGCTAAAGCACTTGTAAACCCTTGCAATCCTGCAAGGCTATCCACTAACCTAACAGGCAGCGTACTGGTACCGCCCGCGCCATTACGCAGGCGACGGTCCAACGTCATATGGTACGCATCATAAATGGTTGGTGAATTCTCCGACACCAAGCCTCTGTTTAATACAAAAAACGCGCGAACTTTATTAGAATCTGTTGGCTCTTCGATAAACAAAGCGTGAAACGCAACACCTGTAGTGATTTGCAAGATTCGTTCGAACCGACGGTTAAAAATCATTCCGTCGGAGGAAAAGAACAGTAAGTTTCCTCGCGCGTCGCTCACGCACGCCTGTCCCCCGCTCGGAAAACGAGCCGGTGAATTAGTTAAAGCAGTTGGGCGCCCTGAAACAAAAGATAAACCCGCTCCCGCTCCGAAATACCAATTAGCACCTTGTAACTGTTGGCCACAGCAAGGTGAACTCTGCCCGGCCCACCAAAGGCCGAACAGCAGAAATATAAACCGCTGCATCTATGCCGCTAATGGATAAAGCCTAAAACCCCCACGCGCTTTTCCAGGAAAAGTGCGTGGGGGCTTTTGGACGAACCCGAAAATTAGTGACTGATTACGAGCCGCTCGCGGCGGATAGTAGCGCCGCTTTTGACTTCCAGCAAGTAGGTGCCTGTTGGAAATTCCGTCACGTTAATTCCAGCTTGGCGAATGGTTAACGCCCGTTTAAACTGCTTGCCGTTAAGCAGATGGGTTAGGGTAATGCTGGCGTTTTCGCCGGTGAAGGGCACCGTCAACATCTCACTTGCTGGATTAGGATAGGCTGAAGTGGGCGTTACCGGGGCAGGCCGGCCATTCGTGCAAGGTGGCAGGCAAGGAGCTTCGTTAAATACAACTACTTTTCTTTCAACAATCCGGGCGCCGCAGGGTGTATTGAGCAGAAGACTAACTGTAAATTCTTTTTGCGCGCCACCCACGACGACGCTCTGGGGAACCAGAATAGATGCGTTAAAACCATTGTTAGCGCCCACAATTGTTGCATTAACCGTAGTATTGCTTGATAAAGACCAGGTCGGCCCGCCTACCCAATTAGTGGTATTATCCAGCTTGAACGTAATCGTCTGGGGTCCGGAATTCACGTTAACGGAAACAGGCCCAGAGACGGGGATATAACCTCGTGCGTCATTCAAAAAAGCGCGCGTGCCGGTCGTGCGTTGTAGCGGTAGATTGGCTGCAATGGGCGCCAACGTAGGCGTCACGGAGCCAATGGAGGGACCGTAAAGCGGGGCGGCAGCGGTCGTCGTGTACGTGATCGGGTGGACCGAACCAGTGACATTGATCGCGTACACACGGCCATCCACGCCTTTTTCCAACTGCGACTGCCCCGCTCCCCGCGTGCCGACGGACACCGGCGAAACCAACGCGTCGCCCGGCGGAATGACCGTGCTGGAAGCCGCTGGCCACGGCGGGTACTGAAACTTGACCAACCGGATGCCCGAATTGGTGCCATTATCGGAACCAGCCGAGAACAGCACCTGGTCAGGGTCGTTCGTGCTGCCCGGCGCAAACTCCAGCCCGAAAGCCGGAACCCCGGCCAATACCGGGACTTTCGCCACGGACACGCCGTAGTCCGGGGAGTTGAAGTCAAATAGCCCCACCGAGGTGTTGGGAGCGGTACTGAGTTTAAAGCAAGCCAACTGAGCCGAACCACTACCACTGCCCACCCCGGCGCTCACCAGGATCAACCGGGCGCCGGTGGGCGATATTTTCATATCCGACACCCCACCCATGAAGGCGGCAGGCCAACGGTAGCACCGGCTGGTCGTGGTGCTGAGGCCGCAGTAGAAGTAGTCAACGCGCGTCAAGGGAGTGATGTCGCTATTGGAAATGACCGCGAAACACAGATTACCCACATCACCAATAGCAAAAACCGTCCGAGTGTTGTTGGGCAGCAAAGGGCTGATGGCCAACCGGGTGTACTGGAATCGATCCGAACTCAACTGGCCCGTATTGCTACCGTAGCCCATCGTCAGCGTACAGGCGCTGGGATTACTTGCATTTATCCTGTAAACAAAAACATTGCTGCCAGATTGCCCTGGGGGAACCATAGAGCAAATCAACAGATAATCATCGCAGGAGCCGGGCCGGGGCACGATGGCACAGTCAAAATCCCGGGGCGGCGATAGTAGGGTGCCGAACACCGTGCCGTCGGCCTGTTTCAGGTTGCGCCCGTCGATGTAAAAAAGCAGGTCGCCTTTGTAATCGTATTGCGCGGCCCAATAGGTTTTGTCCGTCGTCCGTTGGGTAGTCGGGCCGGTAAAAGTGGGCGCGGGGGTCTGCGTCTTCGGCGAAGGACCGGCGGGGTTATTTACCTCCACATTGCGGAAATCGACAGAAGAACCGCTGAAAAGCCACTGCGGCGCCTGCGCCTCGGCGCCCGGAGCGCCACCAAGCAAAAGGGCAACGGCCATTGCGCTAGCGCCGAACCAGCGCCGCCACGGGCGCTGCGTGAAGGAGGAAGCTACCGGCGAGGGGTTTGCCAGCCCGCATATAGGGGGGGGGGCAATGTGTATTTTTCGGCATCGCGAAAAAAGAGATGGGTTGGGCGACGTTGCCCAATGGGCTGCAAGGTAAGGGCGAAACTTTATGCTGACAAATGTTTTGGTATGATGTTTTTGTTACGCTGCCGGGGTAGCCGGGGCGGGACCGCGTGCTGACAGCGCCGATTGGCCCCCGCATTCCCGCGCGTCCGCCCGCTGTCCGCTACTTTCGCCACGGGTCCGGGGTGCGGCTTTCGCTCCGGCCCGTTGTAATGCTGCGAATTTCCCGTTTTCTGCCGCTGGCCGCGCTGCTGGCCACTTCCACGGCCGGGCTGGCGCAAAACGCGCCCGCCGTTCTCGACACCGTGCGCGCCAAAACCCTGGGCGTAGCCCAGGCGCCCGACAAATTCTACAACACCGGCGTCGCGGCGTTTCAATCGCGCAACTACCAGGGGGCGCTGGGTGCCTTCGACAAGGCCATCAGCGGGCGCGCCGACTTCGAGAAAGCCTACTATAACCGGGCGGCCACGAAGTACGAGCTGAAGGATTTTGCGGGCGCCAAGGCCGATTACGACAAGGTCATCAGCCTGAACGCGCAGAGTGCGAGCGCCTGGTTTGGGCGCGGCCAGGCCCAGGAAGCTGCCGCCGACAAGGCCGCAGCCGAAGCCGACTACACGAAGGCCACCGAGCTGAACCCGGCCTTTGCCCAGCCCTGGTACTACCGGGGCGCGCTGCGTTTCGAGCAGGGTAAGTACGCCGAGGCGCTGGCCGATTTCGACAAGGCCGTCGGCGCTGACCCGCAGTACGGCTACGCGCTCAACGACCGGGGGTCGGCGCGCCTGCAACTGAAGGAGTACGACGCGGCCATCGCCGACTACACGAAGGCCATCGCCACGAACGACCAAAGTCCGATCTTTTACACCAACCGCGCCGCCGCCTACCGCCGGAAAGGTGGCGAAGAAGCCAAAGCCCTCGCCGACCTCGACAAGGCCGCGCGCTTCAAAGACAACTCGGCCCAGATTCTGAATTCGCGCGGGGCCGTGCGCTTCAGCAGCAACGACTTTAAAGGCGCCATTACCGATTTCAACGCTGCCCTCGCCGCCGACCCGGCTTATGCGCTGGCCCTCAACAACCGCGCGGCCGCCAAGATCAAGCTCGAAGACTATAAGGGCGCCGAAGAAGACTGCTCGGCGGCGCTCAAAATCAACCCTAAATACGCCGAGGCCCTGCTGAACCGGGGCATCGCCCGCGAGCTGCTGCGCAAGGGTGCCGAAGCCTGCGCCGACTGGCGGAAGGCCGCCGAACTGGGGCTGGAGATCGGCACCAACTACGCCAACGCCTCGGCCTGCGGCGAGTAGCAATTATTTGTGATTTTTTGATTGAGTGATTGAGTGATTTTTTTCTAAAAACATACTCAATCACTAAATCGCTCAATCACTCAATCACTCAATAGTTACCAAATGAAAAAGCTGTCCTTTTTGCTGACGCTGCTGCTGAGCGCGGTACTGACGGTCTCGGCCCAGAACGTGGAGTTCGAGGCCAAAAATTTTGCTTCCCAGAAAGACGCTTTCAAAGCAGCCTCGAAGGAGTTGAAGGAAGGCAACAAGATTTTTGAGGAAGGCCCGAACCGCTATGAGGCCGCGATTCCGCATTTGCTGGTGGCCTACCGGCTGAACCCGAACAATGCCGACCTGAATTTCAAGCTCGGCGTGGCGTATCTGCAGTCGTCGTTCAAAGCCAAAGCGTTGCCTTACCTGCAGTCGGCGTATCAACTGAACCCGCGCGTTGACCCGCTGATTCAGTATCAGTTAGGTCGCGGTTTTCACCTGAATGCCAAATGGGACGAAGCCCTCGAAGCCTACCGGGCTTCGCTTTCGGTGGCCGGCGGCGGCGGCGGTGATAAAGAAAACGGCGTCAGCGTGGCCGAGGTACGCAAGCACATCGACGAGTGCCAGACCGGCAAGGAGCTGATGAAGAAGCCCGTGCGCGTATTCATCGACAACCTGGGGCCGGAAGTGAACACCGCGTTTGCCGAGTACTCACCCGTGATCACGGCCGACGAAGGCCAGATCTACTTCACGTCGCGGCGCGATAACACGGTCGGCGGCAAGATGGACCCCGGCCTCGGCGACTACTTCGAGGACATCTACTCGGCCAACCACAACGAGAACGGCACCTGGACGGCGGCCAAAAACGCCGGCAAGCCGCTGAACTCTGAAAACCACGATGCCACGGTGGGCATCTCGCCGGACGGCCAGAAGCTACTGGTTTACCTGGACCAGAGCGGCAACGGCGGCGATCTGTACGAGTGCAAACTCGAAGGCAACCAGTGGAGTATGCCGGAGAACCTGGGCAAACGAATCAATACCCGCGACCACGAAGCGTCAGCCTCCTACGCGCCCGACGGCAACTCGCTCTTCTTCGTATCCAACAAGGAAGAAGCCTCGCTGGGTGGGCACGATATCTACCAGATCGGCATCACCGTGAAGGGCAAAAAGCAGACGGCCCAGAACCTGGGGCCGGTGATCAATACCCGCTACGACGAGGATGCGGTATTCATCCACCCGGACGGCAAGACGATGTACTTCTCGTCGAATGGCCACAATACGATGGGCGGTTACGATATTTTCAAGTCCGTGTACGACAAAGGCAAGTGGAGCGAACCGGAAAATCTGGGCTGGCCCATCAATACCCCCGACGACGACGTGTTCTTCGTCATCTCGGCTTCCGGTAAGCACGGCTACTATTCGTCGGCCCGCGCCGACGGCTTCGGCTCGCGCGATATCTACCGCATCACGCTGCTGGGCGCCGAGAAGCCGCCCGTGTTGAGCACCGAAGACAACCTGCTGGCATCCAGAGCCGCCCCGGTGAAGGAAGCCAACGTGCAGGCCGCGGTGGCGGTCTCAACCGCGCAGGTCACGATTCTAAAAGGTGTCATCACGGACGCCGACACGAAGGCCCCGCTCGAAGCCGACATCGAAGTGGTGGACAACGGACGCAACGAAGTGATCGCCGCGTTCAAGTCGAACTCCTCGACAGGGCGCTACCTCGTCACGCTGCCTTCGGGCGTGAACTACGGCATCGTGGTGCGCAAGGACGGCTACCTGTTCCACTCCGAGAACTTCGACATTCCGGCGTCGTCGGCGTTTCAGGAAATCACGAAGAACGTGGCGCTCAACAAGCTGGCCGTGGGCCGGAAGATCATTCTGCGTAATATCTTCTTCGATTTCGACAAAGCCACGCTGCGGCCCGAATCGCAGGCCGAGTTGGAGCGCGTCTTTCAGCTGATGAGCGTGGAAGTGCCGAAGTTGAAAATCGAGTTGTCGGGCCACACCGACGACCGGGGCAACGCCGCCTACAACGTGGATTTATCGCAGCGCCGTGCGAAAGCCGTGGTGGACTACCTGACCAAGAAAGGCATCACCGCCGACCGCCTCGAATTCAAGGGCTTCGGCCTGACGCAACCCATCGTGCCGAACACGTCGGCCGCGAACCGGCAGCTCAACCGGCGCACCGAGTTCAAGGTGTTGAGCTTTGAGTAGAAAATGGCCCCTAGCGCGGGCTTGCTCGCGCCAGGGGCCATTGAAACGCCAAACGCCGCCCCGGAAGCTGATTCCGGGGCGGCGTTTGGCGTTTAGGACGAACAGGCGGGCAGCTACCTACCCTTGCCCGATTTCGGCGACCGCCTGACGCACCAGCTCGGCGGCGTCTTTCAACACCACGGCCGAGCGGACTTTGAGGCCGCTTTCGTTGATGATGCGCACGCCTTCCTCGGCGTTGGTGCCTTGCAGGCGCACGATGATCGGCACGCGGATATCGCCGATGTTCTTGTAGGCTTCCACCACACCGTTGGCCACGCGGTCGCAGCGCACGATGCCGCCGAAGATATTGATCAGGATGGCCTGCACGTTCGGGTCTTTCAGGATGATCCGGAAGCCAGCTTCCACGGTCTGGGCATTGGCGCCGCCGCCCACGTCGAGGAAGTTGGCCGGTTCGCCGCCGGAGAGCTTGATGATATCCATCGTGGCCATCGCCAGGCCCGCGCCGTTCACCATACAGCCCACGTTGCCGTCGAGCTTCACGTAGTTAAGGTGGTTGTCAGCGGCTTCCACTTCCAGCGGGTCTTCCTCGTTAAGGTCGCGGTAAGCGGCCAGGTCGGCGTGGCGGTAGAGCGCGTTGTCGTCGATATTCACCTTGGCATCGACGGCGAGAATCTTGTCGTCGGACGTTTTCAGCGCCGGATTGATCTCGAACATCGCCGCGTCCGACTCCACATACGCGCGGTACAGGTTTGTGATGAACTGCACCATCTCTTTGTGGGCGCCGCCGCTCAGGCCCAGTCCGAACGCGATTTTGCGCGCCTGAAACGGCCGCAGCCCCACGATGGGGTCGATGAATTCGCGGTTGATCTTTTCGGGCTGATGTTCGGCCACTTCCTCGATATCCATCCCGCCTTCGGTGGACGTCACGATCACGTCGCGGCCCGACGCGCGGTCGAGCAGAATCGAGACGTAAAATTCTTTCGTCGGCGACGCCCCGGGGTAGTACACGTCCTGCGCGATCAGGATTGTGTGGACCTTCCGGCCCTCGGCGCCCGTCTGCTTCGTGACGAGCTGCATTCCGATGATCTGGCTGGCGATATCCTTCACCTGCTCCAGGTTTTTAGCCAGCTTCACGCCGCCGCCCTTGCCCCGCCCGCCGGCGTGAATCTGGGCTTTGATGACGTGCCAGCCGGAGCCGGTTTGCGCCGTGATGGCTTTGGCGGCTTCCACCGCTTCTTCGGGCGTATTGGCCGTCAGGCCTTCCTGCACCCGAACGCCGTAGCGTTTCAGGATTTCCTTGCCCTGGTACTCGTGGATGTTCATTCGGAGAACGAAAACGAAATGAAATTGACTGGTGGGACGAAGGTACGGCGAGGGGGGCGTAGCGCGGTTTGGTGGCCAACCGTGCGGGAGACAAGGCAGCGGACTGGATTCTGCCTATTTTTGCAGCCCCGGCCTTCATTCCCTGCCCTGTCTTTTCGTGCTGCAAGCCCTCAACGTCCGCAAAAGTTACGATACCCTGGAAGTGCTGCGCGGCGTGAGCGCCGAGATCCACGAAGCCGAAGTGGTGAGCATCGTCGGCTCCTCGGGGGCTGGCAAGAGCACGCTGCTGCACATTCTGGGCACCCTCGACAACCCCGATTCCGGCCAGGTCATTTTCGACGGCCAGGATATTGCCAAGCTTTCGCGCGCCGAACTGGCGAAATTCCGCAACCGGCACCTGGGCTTTATCTTTCAGTTTCACAACCTGTTGCCGGAATTTACGGCAATGGAAAACGTGATGCTGCCGGGCCTGCTGGCGGGCCGGCCGGAAAAAACCGTGAAAGAGCGCGCCATCGACCTGCTGACGATGCTCAACCTCAGCCACCGGCTGAACCACAAGCCGAGCGAGATGTCGGGCGGCGAGCAGCAGCGCGTATCGGTGTGCCGGGCGCTGATCAACTCGCCGAAAATCGTCTTCGCCGACGAACCATCCGGTAACCTCGACTCCAAGAACGCCCGCGAGTTGCACGACATTTTCTTCCGCCTCCGCGACCATATGAAGCAAACCTTCGTGATCGTGACCCACAACGACGAGCTGGCCGGAATGGCCGACCGCAAGATCGTGATGCGGGACGGCGTGCTGGCGGAGTAGGGGGCTGGGCGGGCACGTCTTCCACTCGGGCGGTAGTCTAAATCAAGGTGACTGGTTTTGTCATTGTGAGGAGGAACGACGAAGCAATCTCCTCTTAAACAGGCTGATTTAACGGAGATTGCTTCGTGGTGTTGAGTCTTGAACGCTTGGTGTGAGTTCGCTTAGAACGCCGATTAGGCTCCGTTGCTCGGCGCTTTAGCGCCGGGATCACGAGTACCCCCTTTCACAGCAGGGCTTTAGCCCTGATACGGGGCCGATTTCAGGGCTAAAGCCCGCCTGAAAAAGGGCGCCGCCCGCTCCCCGGCGCTAAAACGCCGGGCTAAGGAAATAACTCACACCAAGCGTTTGAAACCTCGCAACGACAAATCACCACGCTTTGGACCACCGCCCAAAATTTGTTGGCGATGCTGGTGGTCAGGAATTATTGGACTCGGTTGGAATGTGGGTTTTGTGGAATCTGTACAAACGACCGCCCACTTTTGAAAAGTCAGAACCTGCTCGCGCCTTAGGGATTTTTCTCTCGAAGTTAACCGATGGCTGGTGGCGCCATTAATAATGTTTTGCGTCAAGCACCTCCCTTGCCCGGCGCTTTAGCGCCGGGATGCTGCCCCCCCCCTCTCAACTATTTCTTTCGAGGGCTTTAGCCCTCAACCCCAAGCCCGATGCCCCACGTCAGCCTTTGGGTCCACGTCGTGTGGGCCACCCACAACCGCCAGCCGCTGCTGACGGACGCCGCGCGGCCTACCATTCTCCAGCATATCCGCACCAACGCCGCTGCTAAAGGCCTGCACCTGGATCACCTCAACGGCTATCGCGACCACCTTCACGCGCTGCTCGAATTGGGCGCCACCCGCGCCTTGGCCGAAGCCGTGCAGCTCATCAAAGGCGAATCGGCGCACTGGCTCAATGCAGAAAAGCTGCTCGGCCCCGGGCGCTTTGCGTGGCAGGCCGAGTATTGGGCGGCCTCCGTCAGCCCCTCGCGGCTCACCACGGTACGCGGCTACATCCGCAAGCAGGAGGAACACCACCGCACCCGAACTTTCGCCGAAGAATACGACAACCTGATGCGCAGCGAAGGCTTCGCCGAAGGCCGCGACCCGGCATAAAGCCCCCGGCCTCGCGTTCGGGGCTAAAGCCCACTTGGGGTGAAGTGTCCGCCCCAGCCCCGGCCCTAAAGGGCCGGGCAACGGACGGTTACGCCGCCTGCTTCGCCCGGGCGTCCTCGTCTGTACGAACGTCCCGCCTGCACCGTACGCACGGCGGCTATGCGCTATATGCGCACGTCACACCTCTACCACCAGCCGACACGTGCGAGGACGCCCGCGCCATCCGTCCGCGCCCGACCTTTGCCCACCGTGAACCCCTCCCCTGCCCCCACCCTGCCCACGATTGTCATCGACTTCGATTCGACGTTTACCCGCGTCGAAGCCCTCGATGAGCTGGCGGCCTTTGCGCTGGCCGGCCACCCCGAAAAGGAGGCCCGCCTGCAACAGATCCGCGACCTGACGAACCAGGCGATGGCCGGTACGCTGCCCTTCGGCGAGGCGCTGCGCCGGCGCGTCGATCTGCTCGATGCCCACCGCCGCCACCTGGACCCGCTGATTGCGTTTCTGCACGCCAACGTCAGCGCGAGCATCGTGCGCAACAAAGCGTTTTTCGAGCGGTTTGGGCCGGAACGGGTCTTTATCGTCAGCAGCGGCTTCCGCGAAGTGATCGAGCCGGTGGTGGGCGCCTACGGCATTCCGCCCGAAAACGTATTCGCCAACACCTTCACGTTCAGCCCGGACGGTGCCATTACCGGCTTCGATACCACTAACCCGCTGGCCCAGGACGGCGGCAAGATCCGGGTGCTGACCGACCTGAAACTCGGTGATGATGTGCACGTGCTGGGCGACGGCTGGACCGACTACGAAATCCGCGCCGCCGGGCTGGCCAACAAGTTTTACGCCTACACCGAGAACGTGAGCCGCCCCGCCGTGGTGGAGGCCGCCGAAGCCGACGCCAACTCGGCGGTGGCCCCCTCGTTCGATGAATTTCTGTACCAGAACCGCCTCCCGATGAGTCTTTCTTACCCCAAATCGCGCCTGCGGGTACTGCTACTCGAAAACGTGGACCCCGAAGCCGAGCGCCTGTTTCGGGAGCAGGGCTTTCCGGTGGAAATAGTGAAGGGCGCGCTCAGTGAAACCGAGCTGGCCGAACGCATCAAGGGCGTTTCGATTCTCGGCATTCGCTCGAAGACGCAGGTCACGGCCCGGGTGCTGGAAGCCGCCGACCGGCTGCTGGCGGTCGGCGCGTTCTGCATCGGCACGAATCAAATCGACCTGGTGGGCTGCCTGACGCGCGGCATTGCCGTGTTCAACGCGCCCTTCTCGAATACCCGTTCGGTGGTAGAACTGGCTTTGGGCCAACTCATCGTGCTGGCCCGGCGCATTCCTTACCTCGATCCCCTGATGCACCGGGGCGAATGGAATAAGAGCGCCGGCGGTGCCTTTGAGGTGCGCGGCAAGACGCTCGGCATCGTGGGCTACGGCAATATCGGCGCCCAGTTATCCGTAGTAGCCGAGGCCATCGGGATGCGCGTGGTGTACTACGACATCGCCGAAAAGCTGACCCTGGGCAACGCCACCCGCCTGACGACGCTGCCGGAATTGCTCGCCCAGGCCGATATCGTGACGCTGCACGTCGATGGCCGGCCCGAAAATGCCAACCTGATCGGCGCCGCCGAACTGGCCCAAATGAAGCCCGGCGCGCTGCTGCTGAACCTCTCGCGGGGGCATATCGTGGACCTCGACGCCCTGGCCCACAGCATCCGCAGCGGCCACCTCGGCGGCGCGTCGGTGGACGTATTCCCGCACGAGCCAAAAACGAATGACGAACCGTTCGAGTCGCCGTTGCGTGGGCTGCCCAACGTGCTCCTCACGCCCCACATCGGCGGCTCTACGGCAGAAGCCCAGCGCAATATCGGCCAGTTCGTGCCGGGCCGGATTCTGGACTACGTGAATACCGGCAACACCCAGCAGTCGGTCAATTTCCCCACCGTGCAACTCCCGGCGCTCCAAAATGCCCACCGCCTGCTCCATATCCACGCCAACGTGCCGGGCATCCTGGCGCGCATCAACCAGATTCTGGCTTCCCACGAAATCAACATCGTGGGCCAGTACCTCAAAACCAACGAGCACATCGGCTACGTGATCACGGACGTGGAAGCCGAATACTCCAAAGAGCTAACCGAGGCGCTGCGGAGCATTCCGCAGACGATCCGGTTTCGGGTGTTGTATTGAGCCAGTGGAGGGCACGGTGCCAGCACCCCCCGCTACACCCGCTCCTGGCAAAGCTCCACCAGCACGCCACCCGCCGAGCGGGGATGAATGAAGCAGACGAGCTTATTGTCGGCGCCCGGCTTGGGTTCTTCGCTCAATAGTTCGAAGCCTTCGGCGCGCAGGCGGGCCATTTCGGCGCGGCCTCTTGGGTCGTTAAGCAACCGTCGTTATACCATCAGGACTTACGCACTCGCGCGGGCAGGGGCTTTGCTTGCTGCGGTCCCGAAGGGACCATCATTCGGTAGCTCAGGCCATTCGTTAGGAAAGCCAGTGTCCCGAAGGGACTACCTGACCCTAAAAGGTAGTCCCTTCGGGAC
>JANPLI010000172.1:0-17955 GCA_031426455.1 Hymenobacteraceae bacterium
CAGCCGACGCCCCGATTGCCCCCGAAACCAGTCGCCATACCGACCCACGTAGCCATCGGCTTTTTTTCACTGATCGAAAAACGCATCCCGCAAATAAACAACAGATTAGCTGGAAACCAACCTGCCAAAGTAGAGTTAAGCTACCCAATGCCGTACGGCGCCCCGCAGCGCCCCCTTGAAAACCGACTGGCAAATTCCCGAAGCGCTTTCGGAGCACGGGTACGTCGGTTCCTGGCGTAGCCCCCACCCTACCCGACGTTGTGTCATTGAGTCCGAAATTGCGCTGATGCATCCTTTCCGCGCCTGGTTCGAGAAGTTCGGCCCGCTGCCCGATGCGGCGTGGGCCGCACTGGCGCCACACCTTCAAACCCGCGAGCTGGCAAAAGGCGTGGCGTTCGTGCAGCCTGGCCAGTCGGTTGGCCGCCACGAGATCGGCTTTCTGCTGTCGGGTGTCTGCCGGCAGTTTTACCTGCTGCCCGACGGTACCGAGCGCACCACTTACTTTTTCTTCACTGGCGATGCCCTGGCCGACTACCGCGCCTGCGTTCTGCACCAGCCAGCCAGCCTGACCATCGAAGCCCTGGCGCCCTGCGAGTTGATGACGTTTCCGTACGCCGTGCTGGCGGCACTCTACGAGCAATATCCGGCCTGGGAGCGCATCGGTCGCCGCATTGCCGAATACCTCGTAGCAGGACTGGAAACGCGCCTCGTGGAACTGCTGACGCTCAGCCCGGAGCAGCGCTACCAGGCACTGATGGCCGCGCCGGCCAAACACAAGATTCTGGAACAGATACCGCAGCACTACGTGGCCGCGTACCTCGGCATTACGCCGGTTTCTCTGAGCCGGATTCGGGCCCGCTCGGCGCGGAAAGGCCGCGTTTCTTAACGATTGTTATCGTGAGTAGGGCAAACGGCAGGGGAATTTTGCATCGTTTTCAACCCCCTAAAAATGACGACGATGAAATACGTGCTGCTGTTTGAAGAGATCGCCCAGGCGGCCATTGCTTTACTGATTTTTGCGCACCTGCCCGTAGCGTGGTGGTGGCTGCCCGCGCTGTTTCTGGTGCCCGACCTGAGTATGCTCGGCTACCTGGCCGGGCCGCGCGCGGGCGCTTTCAGCTATAATCTGGCGCACCACAAAGCGCTGGCGCTCGCCGTAGGAGCCGCCGGCTGGTGGCTAGCCTCGGTGCCGCTGGCGGTGGCCGGCACGGTGCTGCTCTTCCACAGCGCCTTCGACCGGGTGATGGGGTATGGCCTCAAATACGCCACCGGATTCCGGGATACGCATCTCGGCCATTTACCGGCACCGCTGAAGCGGGGGTAAGTAAGGAAGCCTTACATCGGCAGCGCGCTGCCCGAAGCCAACCCGAACCTGATGCGCGGCATCAAAGCCGTCTTCGACCCCCACGGGGTGCTGAATCCGGGGAAGATTTTTTAACGCCCCAGCCGCAGTGCGCCCCCCACGCTCATCATTGGTGTAACCCGCTGATAAGGAGCAATCTGACCGGTGGGCGGCATCGTCGGGTGCTGGAGAGCAACCGACAATCCCACGGCGAACACTGCCCCCAGGCGCTGCCGGGTGACCTGGAGCTGGCAAGCCGGCTCCAGGTACCTGGTCGGTGCCTCGGCCGCCGGCACCAGTTCGGGCGGCAGATTCGTGCCATCCGAACGCAGCCGATGGCGGGTCAGGGATTCAAAGCGCAGCTGCGTGTACCGGATGATTCCAGTAAACCGCAATCCCGCTGATTCGGTGTACCCGCCGTACACTTGCCCAAACCAACGCCGATAGCGGGCATCATAGCTCGATGTGATGACGGCAGGCGTTGCGAAGAAGCCGCCACCGCTTACCTGATCCGGATGCGCCAGGACGCCGCGCCCCCAACCGACGCCTCCCAGGGCCGCACCGTACCAGCCGTTGCCCCAGGCCGTGTGTAGGCCAATCCCGATATCAGCCTGGCGATTACGCACATATTGGGTCGCTTGGGGCCGCAAGTGTCCGACATATGTCGTGCCCCCACTAGTTAATAGCGTCAGGTGCGATATCGGCGCCCACGCCACCGCGCCTTGCAGGGCGGGCAGCCAGATATTCGTGGGCTTGGGCGAAGTGGTGAGATTGACCAAGCCCGCAAAGGGTGCGACGGCGCCCACCATTTCTACCTGTCCACGTTGCACAAAGGGTGCGGCCGGAGTCAGGGGAACGTAAACGCCGCAACCGCTAGCCAGCATGAGCAAGGCACCGGCGAGCGGACGATAATTGCCGAATCGTAAAAAGCTGACCATAACGAAGCAAAGTCTGAGGAGGCCGAAAGCGCTGCAAACATACAATGCGCGACCAGATTTGCGCGTTATGCATACCTTTTTTATCCGGGCGGCCAGCGGTCTGACAAAAAACATCATTGGCGAACCGACCGTTTAGGCCAGGCGCGCCTACCTTGCGCGCGTACTTTTTTCCCTCGGAATGTCTGTTGCTTCTCCCGTTGCCCTCATCACCGGCGCCACCAAAGGGCTGGGCCTGGAAATCGCCCGCCAACTAGCCCGCGACCACCAGTTTACCGTCGTGCTGGGCGGGCGCACCCAGTCGAAAGCCGATACCGCCGCCGCCGTCCTGCAGGCGGAAGGGCTGGATGCGCACGGCGTGGCCCTGGAAGTGACCGACGCCGCCCACATCGCGGCGCTGCCGGACTTTTTCCGCACCCGCTTCGGCCGGCTCGATGTGCTGGTGAACAATGCGGGCATCCAGATCGAGCTGGACGACCACGACCGCATCGGCGACGATTCGGTGCAGATGTTGCGCAACACGTTTGAAGCCAACACCATCGCGCCCTACGCCATCACGCAGGCACTGCTGCCGCTGCTGCTGGCGGGCCCGGCGGGGCGGATCGTCAATCACTCGTCGATTCTGGGGTCGCTGACCACCATCAGCCACGGGCAGGGCGGCACCTGGACGCTGCCGGGCTACTGCGCCTCGAAGGCAGCGCTGAATATGCTGACTGTCGTGCTGGCCCAGCAACTGAAGGCCACTCCCCTGAAAATCAATGCCGCGCACCCTGGCTGGGTCCAGACCGACCTCGGCGGCGCGGGCGCTACGTTACCCGTGGCCGAAGGTGCCCGTACGGCCGTGCAGCTTGCCACGCTGGGGCCGGATGGCCCGACCGGCGGGTACTTTCACGACGGCCAGCCGCTGGCGTGGTAAAGGCAATGCAGGGGCTGATTATTGGTCGTACACGTGGCGGCGGTGAGCTACTCTCAGCACCAGCACGACCAGAATATCGTCTTCAATGTTATACACGATGCGGTAATCGCCCACTCGTACCCGGTAAGCAGCAAGCGCATCTTCCAGTTTCTCACACCCGTGATGGCGCGGGTTGAGGACAAGTTTGTCCAAGGCCTTTGCCAGTCGGCTCTGTACAGAAGCGGGTAGTTTTCGGTATTGCCGGGCGGCAGAACTGGCAAATTCGAGCGTGTAAGCCATTATTTGACGTTGCTGACGTCAACGGTGGCCGGCTGGGCATCGGTCATCAATGAATTCTGCAATTCTGCCCAAGTCACGCGCGGTTCATTGCGCGCCATTACCTCCCGATAGGCCCGCACATCTTCCGCCATCTCCAACTCCTCGACAAGTCGCTCAAACGTGCGAATATCAAGCTGGGCGTGGGTTTTGCGTCCCTTCGCATCCACGACAAACTGCACCTTAAAGGGCAAAAAAGGCTGCTCGGCAGCAGTTGAAGCGGTGACTTTGGCTTTCATACGAAAGCAAATTTAGGCTAAGGGTAGAAAGTTTCGCAGGTTGTTCTGCAGGCTTTATACCTCTTCGTATTCGGCATCCTCGACAACCGTTAAACCAGCCCCGCCCGGCCGCAGGGCCTTGCCGCGCAGCGTTAGCAGGAAGCCCAGCCCGACGATGAAGAACAGAATCAGCGACAGAATCGAGTTGCGCATCGAGCCGGTGACTTGGGCGATATAACCGAACGAGAGGGTGCCGATGACGATGGAGAGCTTCTCGGTGATGTCGAAGAACGCGAAGTAGGAGGCCGTATCCGGGGTATTTTCGGGGATGATCTTCGAGTACGTGGAGCGCGACAGGCTCTGCACGCCGCCCATCGTCAGGCCGATGACCGACGCCAGGGCGTAGAAACTCCAGCCCGCCTGCACGAAGTAACCGGCCACGCAGATGCCCGCCCAGATGATGACGGCCACGCTCAGGGCGCGGGTGTTGCCGATGCGCTCCGAGAGCCGGGCGAAGAAGATGGCGCCCGCAATGGCCACGATTTGCAGCAGCAGGATGGTGATAATGAGCGCCGTGGATTCGAGGTGCAGTTCTTTGTCGCCGAAGATGGTGGCGACGTACATCACCGTCTGCACCCCCATATTGTAGGTGAAGTAGGCCAGCAGAAACCGCTTCAGCATCGGCAGGTGCTTGACTTCGGCCCAGACGTGGGCCAGTTCCCGGACGCCGTTGAGCAGCACCGAGCCGCTCGCCGGGCCACCCGCCGCCACGCCCGCAGCGGCCGTTTCCTGCGCCGCCGACGTGCCCGTGTCCTTCGGCAGGCGGGCGAACGGCAGTTGCGCGAAGCCCACCCACCAGATGCCCGTCAGCAGAAAGGAAAGGCGCGTGGCAAAGCTTTTTTCCAGGCCGAAGGTGTCGTGAAACGTGATCAGAATCAGGCACAACACCAGCAGAATCACGGAGCCGACGTAGCCCATCGAAAAGCCCCGCGCCGACACGCGGTCGTACTGTTCCTCGGAGGCGATGACCGGCAGGTACGAGTTGTAGAACACGATGGAGCCGGAAAAGCCCACCGTGGCCAGCACGAACACGAACACCGAGAGCGTAAGCGTCTCTTTCGTCAGAAAAAACAGTCCGCAGCAGGAGGCCGCGCCCAGGTAGCAGAAAAACTGCATAAACGCTTTGCGGCGCCCGGAATAGTCGGCGATTGAGGTCAAAAATGGGTTCAGCAGCGCAATCAGCAGAAACGCCGTGGAAATGGCGTACGTCAGCAGCACCGAGCCGGGCAGGTGGAAGCCAAGGAACTCGACGGCGTCGCGGCCCTCGCTATCGACGGCCACGACGCCCCAATAGATCGGGAAGATGCTGGACGTGATGACGAGCGGGTAAACCGAGTTGGCCCAGTCGTACATCGCCCAACCGGTGAGCACTTTGGGGTCGTCTTTGACCTGGGTTGGAGCGGGTATCGGGGGAATTGTCATTGCAGAGAAGGATGCAATCTTTCAGCGGTGGGAAGTATTTCCCGCAGAGACGCAGCGGTTGCGCAGAGAAGCGGAGATGTCAAAGCCGAACAGACGCGCCGGGCATACGGAGATTGCTTCGTCGTGGCTCCTCGCAATGACAAAAATCGCTCAGTCACTCAGACACTCAGTCCACTCAATCACTCAGTCCTACTCGGTCACTCAGTCCTACTCGGTCACTCAGTCGCTCCGTCACTCCGCCGGCGCCAGCACCAGCACCGTTCGGCTGGGCAGATACACCGTGAGCATCCCGACGTGGTCGGCCTGAGGGTTGGGGATGGTGAAGTATTCAGTGTCATCGGCCAGGACGCGGGCATGGCCGTCGAAGCGGGTTTCGTCGGAGCTTAGCACCAGGCGGTACTTGCCCGGTTTGGGCGCCGCGAACTGGTACGCCGGCACCGAGTTGGAATGATGCCAGTTGAAGGCAAACACCAGTGGCCCCCGGCTGAACATCAGCGCCTGGTTCTCATTGTCGGTGTTGAGCAGGCGGGCCGGGCCGCCGTCGAGGGCATCGTACTGGCGCAGCACGTGCACCAGCTCGCGGTCCCAGTTTAGCAGGTGTTCGTAGCGCAGGAAACCGTTCTGGCTCAGGCTCCACTGGCGGCGGGCGTGGTGGTAGCTCCAGCCGTTGCCTTCGCGCGGGAAGTCGATCCACTCCGGGTGGCCGAACTCGTTGCCCATAAAGGTCAGGTAGCCCTCGCCGGCCGCCGCCGCCGTCAGCAGCCGGATGAGCTTGTGCAGGGCCACGCCGCGCTCTACGATCGCGTTCGGGTTGGCGCGGTTCATTTCGGTGTACATCGCCGGGCCGATCAGACGGAAGGCGAGGGTCTGGTCGCCGACGAGCGCCTGATCGTGCGATTCGGCGTAGGCGATATTCTTCTCGCCCCGGCGGCGGTTCGTCATCGCGTACCAGAGGTCGCCGGGCGCCCAGTCCTCGTCGCGGCGCTCCTTGATGAGCTTGATCCAGTAATCGGGCACGCCCATCGCCAGGCGGTAGTCGAAGCCGCAGCCGCCTTCATCGAGGGGGCGGCAGAGGCCCGGCAGGCCGCTCATATCCTCAGCCACAGCTAGCGCGCCGGGCCGCACAGCGTGCACGAGCTGCGACGCCATCTGGAGGTAAGTGATCGCGTCCTCATCGGCGGCGGGGCCGAAATACTGTTCCGGGCTGCTGAACGCCACGCCCTCGCCGTGGTGGTGGTAGAGCATCGACGTGACGCCGTCGAAGCGGAAGCCGTCGAAGTGAAACTCTTCGAGCCAGTAGCGCAGGTTGGAGAGCAGAAACTGCCGGACTTCCCAGCGGCCGTAGTCGAAGAGCTTCGAGTCCCAGCCGGGGTGATTGCCGCGCTCGCCGGAGTGGAAGTAGAGGTTGCCGGTGCCGTCGAAGTCATTCAGTCCCTCGGCGTAATTTTTCACGGCGTGGCTGTGCACCACGTCCATAATCACGGCCAGACCCAAATTATGCGCCTTATCGACCAGATACTTGAGGTCTTCGGGCGTGCCGAAGCGCGACGATGGCGCGAAAAAATTGCTGACGTGGTAGCCAAACGAGCCGTAGTACGGGTGTTCCTGCACGGCCATCAGCTGCACCACGGTGTAGCCCAGCTCGGCGATGTAGGGCAGGCGGTCGTCGGCGAATTCGCGCCAGGTACCCACGCGGCCTTCTTCGGTCGCCATCCCGGTGTGGGCTTCGTAGATAAACGGCGCGCGACTCGTGACGGCGGGTAGGTCGAAGGCCTGGTCGGTCCACTGAAACGCCTCTTCGGCGGGTGGGCACCAGACTTGGCCGCTGAAATCGTGGCTCACGGGGTCCTGCACGGCCCGGCGAATGGCGGCGGGCAGGCGGTCGAGCTCAATGCCGCGCGCGTCGCGGATCCGTACCTTCAGCCGGGTACCGTGTTGCAGGCCGGGGTAGTCGCGGTCGCGGACCAGCACTTCCCAGTAGCCGCCCGCCAGGCGCGTCAGCGGCACCCCGTGGGGATCCCAGCCGTTGAAATCGCCGATCAGCCAGAGCTGCTGTGCGCCGGGCGCCCACTCGCGAAACCACCAGCCCCGGCGCGAATTATCGCGGTGCAGGCCCAGGCGCGTGTGCAGCAAGGCGTGGCTGCGGAGCGAACCGTCGGCCTGCCGGATATACATCAGCGCCTCGCGCAGGCGGGCCTGTCGGGTGCGTAGCACGTGTTCGTAATCGGTCAGCCAGGGGTCGTCGGCCACCAACTGAAGGGGCTTGCGAGGCCGCACTTCGATCTTACGAATGGAGCCGGGCACGGCGCGGCGGGGGGAGGAAGCGGACGAAGAACCGGACGGGCGTTTCATACTTGCAAGATTACGCCCGTAAGGTAGTACGGCGCGACGGGTAAGCCGCGCTACTCGGCCACCTTATGCAGCGCCCGACTGATTCGCCGGCCGTCGGCGAAGGTGACCTGCACCGTGTAATACCCGGTGGGGAGGCCCACCAGGGGTACTTCGTAGCCAGTGCTGGCAGCGGCGGCCAGCGGCTGATGGCGCACAGCGCGGCCCAGAGCGTCGATCACGGTCACGATTTGCGGCCGGGTTTGCGGCCGATTCTGCGGCCACGTTGGTCCGGTGAAATGCAACGTCACGGCGGCACCAGCCGGGTTCGGGGCCAGCGTAAAAGCCGAGGCGGCTTCCGCAGTAAATCCATTCGGCAGGCCCGTGACGCCAGCGGGGCGATACACGGCCAGCCCGCCGGTGGCCGTGCCGATCCAGATACCGCCGGCGGCATCCTCGAAAAGGTTTCGCACGTCGTTGACAGGCATCGGCGAGTTGGTGGTGGTGAAGACCTGCCACGCCGTGCCGTCGTAACGGGCCAGCCCCTGCTGAGTACCCGCCCAGAGCGCGTTTTGCCGGTCCACGAGCAGGCAGTTCACGGAGCGGCTCGGCAGCGGCGAGTTGGCGGGCGTCAGGAGCGCCTGAAACTGGCTGGTGGCCGGCGAGAATCGCTGTAAGCCCTGCGCACTGGCAATCCAGATCAGGCCGTTCCATTGACGCAGGTCCGAAAAGAACGTGGCCGGATTGGTGAACCAGCGCCGGATCTGGCCGCCGTCGTAGCGCACCAGGTCGGTGGCGGTGGTGAACCAGTACGTGCTGCCGCTGACGATCATCCGCCGCAAGCCCATCGAGCCGCCGCCGAAGACGTAGGTTGCGGCCGTGCCGTCGTAGCGGTACAGGCCGTCGAAGGCCGACACGAAGAAGAGATTGCCCAACGCGTCAGCCACGATATCGTCGTCGTAGCGCAGCGACGGGCCACCCGGCCCGGTTGATAAGGTCGTGAAAGCGCCCGTGCCCGCGTCGAGGCGAAAGGTTTCTTCGGACGTACCGACCCACTTATTGCCAGCGCCGTCCACGTGCAGGGCGTGCCCGCCGGGGTTGGTGCCGTTCACGAAGAGGCCGGGCAGCGGGAAGGGGGTCCACTGCGCGTTTTGCAGGCGGTAGAGCGCCGTCGGACCGAGTGCCCACATCGTGGCGCCCTCCTGTCGAATTTCGCGGATATCGTTGGCAATGGGTGCGTTACCAGCGTTGTACAGCGTCCAGGTGAGCGCCTGGGCGGCGACAGGCACGCCAGCAGCGGCCGTCAGCAGCAGCGCGGCGGCAAGGGCGTTCAGCGGGCGGAAGCGGGAGCGAACGGTTAGAAAGAGGCGCATTCAGTGGGAAGTCGGGCAGGAAGTCAGGCAGGACGAAGTAGCAGAATGCAAATGTAGCCCGACGCCCCCCCCCCCGACGCACCACCGCCCCGCTGCCGGCAGGGGCAACGGGGCGGTTGGGAGGGAATTTGCGGCAGCGCCGGCCGGCGCTTACTCCACCACCAGGCGCTGGGCCAGCGGCCCGCACCGGACGATGTACACGCCCGCCGGCACGCCCAGTAGCTCGATGGGGGCGGTGGCGGTCGTCACCCGGTCCGGGAAGACCACCCGCCGGATGCGCCGGCCCAGCGCGTCGTACAGCTCCACGGCCGGAATCGCGCCGCCCGTCTGCCAGTCCTGCAAATACACCGTCACGGTGCCCGAGGCCGGATTCGGGTACAGGCCCAGCCGCGCGGCGCTGGCCGCCGTCACGTGCGCCGAATCCACCCGCATCCCCGTCACGGTGAAGGGCTGCGCCGAAATAGCCACGGCCACGGGCGTCGTCAGGGCGAGCTGCCCGCTCAGCGCACCGGTTGGCACGGTAGCAGTCAGTTTTTTATCGTTCACCACCGTGAATACCACGGCACTTACGCCCCCCACCGTCAGGGCCGTGGCACCGGTGAAACCTTCGCCGACCAGCGTCACCACCGTGCCCACCGGCCCGCGTATGGGCGTCAGGGCGTCGATATCGGGCGGCGTCAAGATCGTGTAATCGGTCGGGCTGACGGCCTGCCCACCGCTGGTGCTCAGGCTGATGGGGCCGGTCGTGGCGCCGTCCGGAATCTGCGCCAGCACCAGCGTGGCGCTGAAGATGACGAAGGTTTCCACGGCCTTGCCGTTCACCCGGACGCTGGTGGTGCCCAGCAGATTCGTGCCGCTGATCTGCACTACCGCCCCCACGATGCCGCTGGCCGGGTTCAGCCCACTGATGGTCGGGGCGGGTGGCACGGTCACGGTGAACGTGCCGGTGCTGGCGCCCGTACCGCCGGGCGTGGTCACGCCGAGCACCCCCGTCGCGGCACCGGCCGGCACCGTGACGGTCAGGCTGGTGGCCGAGTTCACCACAAACGCGGGCGCATTCACGCCGCCGAAGGTCACGGCGGTGGCGCCCGTCAGGTTCGTGCCCGTGAGCGTGACCTGGGAGCCGGGTGAGCCACTGGCCGGGCTAAAGCTGGTGACGGTGGGCGCCGGAATGACGGTAAAGGCCACCAACGCCTGCTGCATCCCGCCGCCCGCAAACACGCGGAACCGCCCGCTGCGCGCCCCGGTGGGGATACTGAAGGTCAGGCTGGTGGGCGTGACGGACGTCACGCTGGAGACCAGGATGTCGGTCAGCTTGATTTTCAGGAAGCCGCCGAAATTGGTGCCCGTCAGCGTGACCACCTGCCCGACCGGGCCGCTGGTGGGCGTGAAGCCCGTGATGGTGGGCGCCGGCGTGCTGGTGATGGTGAACGCCGTGGGCGTGGACGCCGCGCCGCCGGGCGTAGTCACGCTGATGGCGCCTGTGACCGCGCCCGCCGGAATGGTGGCGATGATCTCCGTGGCCGAGCTGACGGTGAAGCCCGCCGCCGGCACATTGCCGCCGAAGCGCACGGCGGTGGCGCCGCTCAGGTTCGTGCCGCTCAGGATGACCATCGCGCCGGGCGAACCGCTGGCCGGGTCGAAGCTCGTGAGCGTGGGCGCGGGCACCGGCGCGCCGGGTGCGGCGACGCTGAAGCGCGTTGCCGATTGGGCCAGCCCGCCCGGCGTCAGCACCCAGATCGGGGCCGTCGTGGCGCCCGCGGGTACCGAGGCGCGCACCTGCGTGGCCGAAAGCGGTGTCAGCGCCGTGCCAGCCAGCGCGCCGAAGCGCACCAGCGTGGCGCCCGTCAGGCTCGTGCCTACTACCGTCACGGCCGTGCCCACGGGGCCGCTGCCGGGCGTGAAGCCGCTGATGCTCGGCGCGGCGGGCGCGGTGTTCACCGTGAAGCTGCTCGCCGTGGTTGCCGTGCCTGCCACGGTCGTGACGGCAATCGGCCCCGTCGTGGCGCCCACCGGAATCGTGGCCGTGATCGAAGTGGCCGAGTGCACGGTGAAGGCCGTGGCGTCGGTGCCGTTGAAGCTGACGCTGGTGGCGTTGGTCAGGTTCGTGCCCGTGAGCTGCACCAGCGCCTGCGCGGTGCCGAAGCTGGGGAAGGTGGCCGTGAGCGTGGGCGGCGAAATCAGCGTGAACGGCCGCATCGACTGGGCCATTCCACCCGCCGCCAGCACGTAGATGCGGTCGCCGGTTTGGGCACCGGCCGGTACGGCTACGAAAATTGCGTTCACCGACTGCACCGAGAACACGGGCGCGTTGGTGTTGCCGAAACGCACACCCGTCACGCCATTGAAGTTACCCCCCACCAGCGCGATGACCGTACCCACGGGCGCCCGCACTGGGGTGAAGTTCTGTAGCACCGGCGCCAGTGCGGCGGTAACGGTGAAAGTGCCGCCCGTCAGCGTCGTGCCGCCGGTCACGGCCGTCAGCGGACCGGTGGTGGCGCCGCTGGGCACGGTGGCCGTCACCTGGGTGGCGGTATTGAAGGTGGTGCCAGTAGCCGCGCGGCCGTTGAAGCGGGCGCTGGTGGCGGTCGTGAAATCGGCCCCGCTCGTCTTCGTCACCAGCACCACCGAACCCGGCGAGCCGCTGGTGGGGAAGAAGGTGAGGTCGGTGGGACCGGCCGTGGTCACCGTGAAGATGCCCGTGCTGGTGCCCGTACCGCGCGGAGTGGTTACGCTGATGGTACCCGTGGTGGCACCGGCCGGTACCTGCATCTGCGCCTGTGTGGCCGATACCACGGTGCCGATCGTGGTGATGGTGCCGTTGAAGCTGCCACTGGTGGCGCCCGCGAAGTTGTTGCCGTTCACCGTCACCACCGTACCTACTGGGCCGCTGGTGGGCGTGAAGCTGCTGATGGTGGGCGCCGCCGCCACCACGCCGGGGTTGTTGGCGAGCGAGAAGACCGGGGTGCTGGCCGTGCCCAAGGTGGTGCCATCGAGGGCGATGCCGGTGGCCCCGGCGCCGTTGCTGACGGTGAGACCGGCGCCCTGGCCGCTGCGGTTCATGTCGTAGTAGAGCGCCAGGCCGGTTTCGTTGCCGCCGAGGGTTTGGTTCATGCGGTTCTGAATCTGGCCTTGGGTACGCGCCACGTTCCAGATGCGGAACTCATCGAGTGAGCCGGTGAAAAAATCCTTGTTCGCGCAGGGAAAGCGCTGACCGAGCCAGTTTTCGGTGGAGGCGGCCGTAATGGCGCCGGTGGTAGGGTCAGTGGCCTGGGCTACCAATACGCCATCCACGAACAGCCGAATCTGATCGGCGGCCACATCGCGCACCCCGGCTACCTGATGCCAGAGGCCGTCGTTGATGATTGGGCCGTCCACGATGACTTCATTGTTGTTCACGTCGCCCACCCGGAAATGCACGATGCCATCGGCTGAAACCGACAGTATGACAACACCCGCCGTGCAGCGTTGCTGGCTAAATATCTTCGGCTCACCGGCGGGCGCGGTAGTGGTCGTGGTTTTCACCAGCGACTCTATCGTGAAGGAGGAAGCCGCGCCGAACGTCAGCGCTGCATTCGTCGGAATCTGAATGCCATCGGTGGTACCGTTGAGCAGCACGGCGTTGTCCACTTGCGTCCCCGTGAATACCGGCGTGGTGGCCGTGCCCACGGTAGTGCCCGTTAAACTGGGATTGGCCGTGACGTGGCTCTGAATCACTAGCCCGGCGCCCTGGCCGGTGCGATTGAACCGCCAGTTGGCGGCCAGCCCGACGGTGTTGGCGTTGACTTCGCCGCCCATCGTGCTCTGAATTTCGGCCTGGGTGCGGCCCACGGTCCAGGCGCGGGCTTCGTCGATCTGGCCATTGAACTGACTCACGCCCCGGTGTGAGCCAACCCGCAACGCGGAGCCGCCGGAAGCCAGAATAGCATTCGGAGTCACCGTAGTGGTGCCAGCGCCCTGGACCCCGTCGAGGTAGGCGAAGGTGGTACCGGCGCGCCGCGTCACGGCCACGTGGTACCACTGATTGGCAGTGGGGAGCGTCAGGCCCGGATCGAAAAACTGCACGCCGTTGAAAAGGACCGACAGCTTCGAGCCGCCGCCAGCGCTGGTGCCACTGCCAATGCCGAGCGCCATCCCGCTGCCACTGCCAGTGGTGCCGTCGTTGCCGTTGGAGATAATCACCTGAAACGCCGAGGTCGGCAGCGCGGCCGGCTTCACCCACGCTTCGAGGGTGAAGTTGTCGGTCTGGGTGAAGGCCGGGCCGACGGAAGTCACCAGATCGGTAGTGCCGTTGAGCTGCACCACGTTGCCAAAAGGAGCCGTGGCGAGCGTAATGGCGTAGCGGGCGCTCAGGTAGGCTTCCACCTGCTGTTGCTCGGCACCGGTCAGTACGCGGTTGAAGATCAATACTTCGGCGATCTGGCCGTTGAACTCGCGGCCGCCGTTGATCCAGTTACCGACGCGGAAATTGTTGGGTACGCCAAAATTCACCGGGCCGCCGACCGACTGCGCCTGCGCGTTGCCACCATTGAGGCGGCTGGTGCCCGTCAGGGTGCCACCATTTACGAAGGTGCCGCCGTAGATGCTGGGCGTACCGGCCGTCAGGGTCTGATTCGCAAGGCCGTTGTTATAAAACGTGTTCGTGCTGCCACCATCCTGCTGAATGACGAAGTTGAAGAAGCCGCTGTGCGAGTAGTCGAAAATGTCGGCAAAAGACTTCTGCGTGGCGGCTGGCCGGGTCACGGCGTAGAACGTATAGTTCTGCTGCCCGCCGAGCAGATCGCGCGCGGCGGTGGATTGCAGAAAGTCATCGTTGCCATCGAGTGTGAGCGCCGGCTGGCCGTTGATGGCGCTGGCCGTAAGCGCCGGTTGCTGGCTGCCCGTGGCAGCCACATTGAAGCCGTTGCCGCTCTGGTCGGCCCAGGCGCTCACGGTGCCACCGCTGGTGGTCACGCCGGCATCGGCTTTGAGGTGCAGGCGCAGGCCGCTCGTCACGGGCACATCCTGAAACTGGAGCGCGTAGCGGGCCGTCAGGTAGGCTTGCACCTGCGTGCGCTCGGCACTGGTGAGTTTGCGGCTGTAAAAGATGACTTCGGCTATGTCGCCGAAATAAGGGGCTATCGGCCCGCTGCCGCGTCCCCCCACGAAGAACGGGCTGTTGCCGAAGGCATTGGTGTTATTGAAATCGAAGGTGCCGCTGACGGCCGGCACCAGGGCACCGTTGACGCGCAACTGCGCCTCGCGGGTGGTGAGGGTTTTGTCGAAAGTGGCCTGCGCCGCCCCAAAACTGCCAATCAGCGTGGCGGCGGTAGTGGTCTGGTTGTACCCGGCGTCGCCTTTCAAATTGGCACTTAGGCCGCCTGCGCAGTTAGGACACGTATCGTCGCGTTCAGCAATCACGATGTCTGAATTGGAGGCATTGAAATCCGGCCCGGTTTCGACCACCACCTGCGAGCCGCTACCCGCCCCCGTGCGCGCGACGATGAAGAGGTCGAGCGCCGAGGTGCCCGTCAGGTTGATGGCCGGCGAGACGAGGTTGCCACCCGCGAAGCGCACCACGGCGTGGCCGTTTGCCTGGTTGGTGCGGAACGTGGGAGCCGTACCGCTGCCGGTGGTGGGGGTGTTGTTATTGGCGGTCTGATCGTCCCAGGCCGTCACGGCCTGACCGTTGGTAAGGGCCAGGTCGTCGGCGCGCAGGTGCATCCGCAGGCCCGTGGTAACGGGCAGCGTCTGGGCGAGCGCTGCCGGGCCCCAAACGGCCAGCAATCCACTCAGCAGAAACAAAAAGTAACGCGCAGGAAGCCGGGTAAATAAAAGCATTAGCAAAGTGAAATTAAAGGAGAGGAGCTGCTTGAGCCGGAAGGGCGCGTAAAAATAAGGCGCTTTATAGGCCTCCGCAATCACACAATCGGGTGATGCCGGACGCGCCACGCCCGCCCGATACCGCCAGGGCATCGGGGTGCCGGAGCCGGGCAGAACCCGCGATAGGAAGGACATTTCGTTACCTGTTCATTCCTCCGCCGAAGGAGGCGAACCGCACTTCGGCAGGGCTGCGCTCTCCCCTGTTCTGCCATCGGCAGACAGGCTTCACTGAGCTGGTTTCACTGGCCCAAGAGCCACACGGCGGGCCGCTTGTGCAGGTCGGGCGGGGCCGTGCGGCACCACTCGGCTACGGTGCGGGTGGCCAAAAACTCGGTGTCGGCCGTCAGGTCGGCGGCGATGCAGAGGCGGGTGGTGGGTTGCAACACGGCCAGCAGATCGGCCAGCAGCGCCTGGTTGCGGTAGGGCGTCTCGATGAAGAGCTGCGTGGGGAAGGGCGCGCGCAGGGCGGTCTGTTCGAGCTTTTTGAGCGCCAGTTGCCGGGCCGTGCGCTCCACGGGCAGATACCCGTGGAAGCTAAAGGCCTGCCCGTTCAGCCCTGCGCCCATCAGCGCCAGCAGCAGGCTGCTCGGCCCCACCAGCGGCACCACCCGAACGCCCCGCCGGTGCGCCTCGGCAGCCAGCGCGGCGCCGGGATCGGCAATGCCGGGGCAACCGGCGTCGCTCAATACGGCCGCATCCTGACCGGCCGCCACGCGCCCAATCGCCTGCCGGATCACGTCCGGGGTGGCGTCTTTATCGATCACGACCAATTCCACGGCGTCGATCACCACTGTCGGCGCCACGGCCCGGAGCAGGCGCCGCGCCGTGCGCAGGTTTTCGACGAAAAACAGGGTGGTCAAGGCCAGCCGCGCGGGCACGGCGGCGGGCAGCACGACCGGGGCCGACGAAAAGTCGTCGCCAGTCAGGACGGTAGGCACTAGGTAAAGCGGCACGGCGGGGGAAATACGGCCCGGAACGAAGAACGAAGGGACGGAGCAGGTGCCTTCAGGCCGGCACGTCTATTTCGATGAAAGCCCGCACCAGCTCAAACACGGCGTCAGGGGCTTCGGCGTGAACCCAGTGGCCGGCATCGGGCACGGTTTCGATTTCCACGTTCGGGAAAAGGTGTTCGATGCTGAAATACTTGTCCTCCGAGGAAATGTACTTCGAGCGCCCGCCCCGGATGAAGAGCGTGGGCTTCAGAAAAGGATCGCCGTGGGTGATTTCGGCCCCTAACGCGCCGAGATGATCGCGCAGGGCGGGCAAATTCAGACGCCACGCAAAAGCGCCCTGCTCGTCGCGGTACAGATTTTTGAGCAGAAAAAGGCGCGTGTCGGCTTCCGGCGCCACTGCGCGCAGGGCCAAATCGGCGGCTTCGCGGTTGGGCAGCGTCGTCAGGTCCAGGGCGAGCAACCCCTTCAGCAGTTCCTCGTGATGCGGGGGGTAGGCCCGCGGGGCAATGTCCACCACCACCAGCTTGGCGAGGCGTTTGGGCTCGTGCAACGCAAAGTGCATCGCCACCTTCCCACCCATCGAGTGGCCCAACACCACCGTATCCGGGGGCAGGGTATGCTGGGTGAAAAAATCGGTCAGGTCGGCGGCCAGTTCCGGGTACGAAATCGTCGGCACGTGCGGCGAACGGCCGTGGTTGCGCTGATCGACCAGGTAAACGGTGCGGCCGAGCGCGTCGGCCCAACGGCGGGCCAGGGTGTTCCAGTTGTCGGCGGAACCGAACAGGCCGTGCAGCACGACGAGAGCAGGCGCCGTGCCAGGTTCAGGGCCGAGCGTACGGAAATGAAGATGCATTCGGCAAAGGTCGGGCGAAGGGGCTAATGAGGAATGGGCGAATGAAGAATGAGGAATGGTAGCTACGCCGGATTTAGCTTCTGCCACTCAAACGCATTTCCCGCAGAGCCGCAGAGGTGGGCGCGGAGCCGCGGAGCCAATCGCTCCTCTTTCGCTTTTGGGCAAAGATAATTAATATAAATATTACTCATTCCTAATTTCTAATTCCTCACTGCGCCAGTCCGGCTTTTAGTTGTTCGGCGGCCAGGGCCTGGGCGTTGCGGGCTTCGGGCAGCACGGCGCTCATTCCGAAGAACTCGTGCGTCACGCCGGGGTAAAGCTGGTACTTGACCGGCACCCCGGCGGCTTCGAGCTGGTCGGCCAGCAGTCGGCCATCGCTGGCCAGGGGGTCGATTTCGGCGCCGATGATCGTAGTCGGCGGCAGGCCCTTGAGGTTGGCTTTCACGAGCGAAATGCGCGGGTCCTGGCCGTCGGCGGGGGTGCGGAAATAGTTTTTGGCAAACCAGGCCATCATCGGCTTATCGAGGGGCTTGGCGGCGGCGTTTTTCCGGTACGACGGCGTGTTCATATCGGCCTGCGCGATGGGGTAAACCAGCACCTGGACCTTGGGCACGGTCAGCTTTTTGTCGCGCGCCATCAGGCTGACGTTGCACGCCAGGTTGCCGCCCGCACTTTCGCCCACCACGGCCACACGGGTATTGCTGGCATTGAGGGAAGCGGCATTCTGCAAGGCCCACTGATAGGCAGCGAAGGCATCGTCGTGGGCGGCGGGGAATTTATGCTCCGGCCCCTTCCGGTATTCCACCGATACCACCACGGCCTGCACCTGCTCGGCCAGGGCGCGGGCCGAGGCGTCGTACGTATCGATGGTGGCAATCACCCAACCGCCGCCGTGGTAATACACGATCAGCGGCAGCGGACCGGGGGCACCCTGGGGCGAATAAATCCGTACCCGCTGGCCATTGGGCAGCTTGCGGCCGGTAGTATCCACCTTCGATGGCGGCACCGGAATATCCTGCGCGGCCATCAGCTTCTGCACGGCATCGGTCGGGGTGGGCAGCTTGCGGGCCTGCACCGCCGACAGCGACGGAATCGGCGGGCTCTTGAACGCTTCCAGCGATTCGATCACTGCCTGCATCGGCCCGCTGATGGTGGGCGCCCACGCGGGTTTAGGACCGCTGGGCTTCCCCTCGGCTGGGGCGGGTAGCGGCGGCACGGGCGCGGTGGTGGTGGCTGAATCGACGGCGCTGGCCGTCATATCCGTACCGGCGGCATTTTTTTCGGTGCTGGGCGTACAGGCGCCCAATAACAGGCTGGCGGCCAACACCAGGTTGGTCGTGGAAAGGAGGCGGAACATCGGGGGTAAGGGAAAAGGAAC
>JANPLI010000173.1:0-14485 GCA_031426455.1 Hymenobacteraceae bacterium
GCCGGGTCGAGCAGCGCGACTTTCAGTACCAGCACTCCCGTCCCGGACTCCGCTTCCACCCGCTGCCGGGCGCAGTGGATGGCCGACGTATAGGCGCCCGTGTCCACTTTGGCTTCGACATCTTGAAGCCCAAAAGCGGGAAAATCGACCAGCTCCTGCCGGCCCACAACGCGCTTATCAGGGGAAAGAGAACGCACGGACAGCGAACAGGAAAGAGGCCGTTAGGGCGATGAGAACGGTCGTGAAAAACGGGGGGGGGGCAACGAGGCGGCCGATTCACAGGCTACTTACCCGCGCTTCGGCCGGTTGGGGTGGAGCGCCGCATCCGGCAGGCGCAGATTCAGGCGGGCCAGCGGACGAGCCAGCAGATGGCCGGGAGCAACCAGGGGGTGCAAGGC
The DNA here is from genome assembly GCA_031426455.1 of Hymenobacteraceae bacterium. Lineage (GTDB taxonomy): Bacteria > Bacteroidota > Bacteroidia > Cytophagales > Hymenobacteraceae > JANNMJ01. The sequence goes on from JANPLI010000173.1 coordinate 399, forward strand.
GTGGTCGGCGCCGACGGAGAGCCGGTCGCGCTCCCGTTCCAGCCACTGGTAGAGTGTCAGGAGCCGCTCCCAATACAACTCGTCCGGGACCGTCAGATGCGCCGCCAGGGCTTCGCTGGGGCGGGGCGCCGCCGGGTCGTCCGGGTCGGCATCCATTTCATCGGTCGGAATTTCCCGGCGAAACATTTCCAGGCGCTCCAGCGAAGTCAGCAGACCCCCGTCTTCAAAGAGGGAATAAATCAGGCCGATGGGGCGCGGATCGGTGAAAAGGCTGAACCGCTCGATGATGCGCCCCGCCTGGGTGCGCAGCCGGTGCGCCGCCGCGCTCAGGTACGACGACAGCGTTTCGGCGGGCACGACGCGCGGCAGGCGCAGCAGGTCGCAGGCGTGCAAGGTGCGGGTGGGGCCTTGCCCCCGCAGGAACCCCTCGACCGTGGGCGGCGCCGCGTCGGGGATTGTTTGCTCGTAGAGGCTGAAGAGGAGGGTCAGAAACTGGTTCGTCAGTTCGGCCATTTCCTGGTAGGCCATTCGGCGATAAGGTACCAGCCGTACGGCATCCCGTTGCTTGATCAGCTCGTTCACCACAAATACCGTGATGATGGCCCCCACCATTTCGGACGTGAAGTTGAGGCCGAAATCGTGCAACGTCCCGGTGCCGCGCGATAGCAAGCCAATGCCCAGCCCCACGAAAGCCAGCAGCACGAGCGAAAGCAGAAGGACCGGGCGGGAACGCATTAGGCAGCCACCGGCGAGCCCCGGAATATCCCCCGGCCCCGGCAGTCGGCAAAGTACGGCGCCGACAGGGTTTTGGCTGCAACCGGACGGCTCCCGAGACGGGGCCATCGTCCGCACATTCTGATAAACTGGTAGCCACACAAACGAAAAAACGCCTTCCACCCGAAGGCAGAAGGCGTTTTCAGCAGGCAGCGGTAAGCCCCCTGACGGGGTGCCGCTACCACACACTTAGTTTTTCACCACGCGCTGGGTCAGCGAGAAGTTGGCGCCGCTCACGGTGTAGAAATACACCCCCGAAGCGAGGTTGCTCAGGTCGAGGCGCAGGGTGTTGGCACCCCGGCTCAGGGCCGTAGCGGGCACGCGGGCCACTTCACGGCCCAGAACGTTACGCACCACGACGGAAGCCGTAGCGGCCTGCTTCATATCTACGTGCAGGGCCGTCAGGCCGGTCGTGGGGTTCGGGGCAGTGCTCACGGCATTGACGTAAGCGGCTGCCTGTGCGGACACGCCCAGCACCCGGCTTTTGGTAACGGAGGAATAGCAGATGGCATTTTCGCGGGCCGGATCCGTGCTGTTAGCGTTCAGGTTGTTACCTGGCTCATCATCCGACATCCAGATGAAGTGCAGGATGCCGTCGGCGGCCACTTTCGGGTCCATACTGGGGTAAGCGCTTTCCACCAGGTTCAGCGCCGAGCCACCATCAGCCACATTGTAAATGTCGCGGCTGATGTTCAGTGGGGTTGACCAGGAAACGGAATCAACTCCCGGCCGGCCGACCATCACGTACAGGTCGCGGAAGGGCTGGCCCGTGTCGGTACCCGTGTTGGAAGCGCCCTGCACCACGCCGGCGTAGATCACGTACACGTTGCCGGCAGCGTCGGTGGCAGCCGTCGCCATCGACTCGTAGCCCGTCGGGAAACGATAAGGAGCTACGTCATTCGGAGCGGCGTCCGAGCTGGTAGCCACGCCCGTAAATGGAGCGTTGGAGTCCTGATAAGGATCGACATCCGCAATGCTAGTCACGTTTACGTTCGTGCTGGCCGCCGTGCCGCCCCAGTAGCCGAGGCCCAGGTCGTAGGTGCTGCCGTTCGAGTAGTCGTAGCTCACGCCGGTACGCAGGGTGTCGGCCACGCCTTGGGCCAGCAGCCCAAAGAAGACGTGCGTTTTCCCGCCATTATCGACTACGATATCAAAGTTGTTGTCGGCCCGCAACGCGACCGTATCGGCGCCGGTGGTCGTTTGAATCGTGAATACGTCCTGGGTCGTCAGGCGAGCAAAGTTTTTGTACACATCTTTGACGACAAACGTATCACCGTTGTCGCTCGACATCCACACCTTGACCGACTCGAAGAATGTGCCGGCAATGATCGAAACGTTCTGGCCATTGGCGGCGATCGAGTAATCGTCGCCACCGATGCGCTCAAAATCAGCGGCGATGATGCCGGGTAGAACGATGTTTTGCTTGTCCCAGGTCACGCCGCCATCGAGCGAACGTGAATAGAACATCGGGCTGATGACGCCCGACACGGGATCCGGCGAGGTTTGTTCGCCCGATGCGTAGACCATATGGACCGTCTGACCGCTGGTAGCGACGCGTACCCAGGTGGCAGTGGCCGTAGCAACTCCGTTGATGGCGGTCGTAAAGGGCAAGTTGTTGGCTGCTGACCAAGTGCCCGTGCCCTTCTGCCGGCGCGAAGCCGTCATTCCGGTGCCGGAGTGGGCGAAGATGATCTCGTCCTGGCCGCCGCCGGGGCGGTCAACGAGGGCCATTTCCGTAAAGCCCGTGCGGCGCGACGATACGCCGTACTGCCCGGTGGTGCCGCAGTTGCCCTGCGCATTCGGGTATAGCCAGTTGGTGCCCCCCGCGGGCGAATAGTTATAACCCGCACCCCGGTTGGGGTAAGCCCCACCAGCCGAGCCGTCGGTGCAGCTTTGCGTGAAGGCGATGGAAATAGAACCATCGTCACCGCGCTTGATGCGGTCATAGGAAGCGTTGTTCGACAACAGGTCGTACCACGTGATGCCCACCTGGCGGCCGAACAACGGCGCCGTAGCGGGGCGCTGCACCGACGGCAACGCTGGCCGACCGGGCAGCGCATTATCGATGGCCCGCAGATCGACGGCCGTGGGGCGGGCCATCTGGCCACGCTTGACAGCCGGACCGCGCCAGGCGCGCTGTGCAGTGGCAGGCTGATAGGTCGCGGCTAAAGCCAGCAGACCGAGTAGAATTTTTTTGTTCATCTGAACAGTAAATTGTGGAAGTGAACGGAATCCGGTGGAAATTTTAGTAAAGAACCAGGCTCGAACGGCTCAACGGACGACAGCCAGGCTGCCAAAGTTACAAGACGAAGCGCAATAGTGCGGCCGTTGCCGCAACTTTTGCCGAATAACGTTACAAATTTGGTAGTCGGTTTCCGCCTGGAAATGGGCGGTTAGCAGTTGCCGGACACGCCCACCAGCCGCCGCCAGCATCCTTAGGCCGAACTACGCCTGCCGTACCTTTGTCTTTGAGAACCGGCCGGTTGGCCGGTTGTTTCTGCCTGCTGATGACTGAACTTCCGGTGTTACCACTTGTCTCTTCGCGGCCTCTGGAGGCGGCGGAATCTGCTGCGAAAGCGCCCCGCCGCCAGGATATCCGAAAGCTGACGCTGCCCGCCCTGACGGAAGCACTGGTGCAGTTGGGGGAAAAGAAGTTTCGCGCCCAGCAGGTATACGAATGGCTCTGGCGGCACTCCGTCACCTCGTTCGAGGCAATGACGAACCTCTCGCTCGCCACCCGGGAACTGCTTGCCCAGCATTTCGATATCCGCCCCGTGACGGTGCAGAAGGCTCAGCAGAGCAGCGATGGCACCATTAAGTCGGTATTCCGGCTGCACGACGGCAATATCGTGGAGGGGGTGCTGATTCCGAAAGATGATCGGATGACGGCCTGCGTGTCGTCGCAGGTAGGGTGTTCGTTGACCTGTAAGTTCTGCGCCACGGGCTATATGGACCGTAAACGCAATCTGGAAGCTGCCGAAATCTATGATCAGGTCGTCCTCATCAATCAGCAGGCTCAGGAGGCCTTCGGCTTACCGCTGACCAATATAGTTTATATGGGAATGGGCGAGCCGCTGCTCAATTACCAAAGCGTGGTGGAGAGCGTGGAGCGCCTGACGGACCAGAAGTATGGCCTCGGGCTGGCCGCGCGACGGCTGACGATTTCCACGGCGGGCATCGCCAAAATGATCCGCAAACTCGCCGACGACGGTGTGAAGGCCAACCTGGCGCTTTCGCTGCACGCCGCCAACGACGCCAAGCGCAACGAGATTATGCCGATCAACGAGTCGAATTCGCTGGCCGCGCTCACGGAAGCCATTCAGCATTACCGCCGCCTGACCGGCCGCGACGTGACGTATGAGTACATTGCCCTGGACCAGATCAATGACACCGTGCAGGATGCCGCCGACCTGGTGAAATTCGTTCGCATCGTGCCCGGAAAGGTCAATATCATCGAGTACAACCCGATTGAAGCTGCGCAATTTGATTCGTCAGCGGATGACCGGGTACTGACTTTTCATAAATACCTGGCTGACCGAGGTATCCAAACTAATATTCGCCGTTCCCGGGGTAAAGACATTGACGCGGCCTGCGGGCAGCTGGCCGGTAAAGAAGGGCAAAAGGCATAGGTTTCAGGGGAGAATATCTGGCGGTCTAACCCGCGAGCCGCCCCGCCTGCTACCGGCCTGACCCGGTGAGCGAGGGGGTTTGAACCTTAACAGGACTTACGCACTCGCGCGGGCAGGGGCTTTGCTTGCTGCGGTCCCGAAGGTGAACTGACGTGTTAACTTAGCGCACAATCCATCTCGCCGAAAGCCCTGATAGCCAGCAGAAAACAAGGGAAGTTTGTACGCGAACTTGACGCGCCAGTTCACCGAAGGGACTACCTGACCCTAAAAGGTAGTCCCTTCGGGACCGCCCGTCGCTTTATTAAACCACTGATCTACCGAATGGTAGCCCCTTCGGGGCTGCGGGCAGCCATACGGGGTGCGTAAGTCCTGCTTAAAAAAGCCCTCCCCGCAGCAGCGCGGGGAGGGCTTTTTGGGGTAGTGGGGCTACGGCGGGTTGCTTCCAGCTTACTCGATCATCAGCCGGCGCGAGGCCGCGCCCACCCACACCGAGTACCCGCCTGGAGCTAAGCCCGTGAGCGAGAGGGTGGCGGTGGTGCCGGGCGCCAGCGTCCGGGCCCGCACCGTGCGGTCGGTGGCGTCGAGCAGCACGGCGGTAGCGTCAGCCAGCCGCACAGTACTGTGGGTGGAGTTGGGCTAGAGGGTACCGTGCGAGGTGCCCAACGCCCGCTGACCAAAGACGAGGGTGAAGCGGCCGGTCACTACCGAAGGGCGCTGCACCCCTTGCAACCGCGTGACACCCCTAGCGGATGCTCTGATTTTTCTCCTGTTGGTTGCCACCTGCGCCACGACCACCCCTAAACAGGGGGTGTGCGCAAGTAGCACACGCCGCCCGCGGCCCGGACCTTTGTGGCTCCACTTGCTGCCGTCTCCGATGCTCGCCCCCTCTACTACTTCCCCTATCCGCCTGGCCTTGATCGAAGACGATCCGCGGGTGCGCGAGCTGCTCAGCAGCTACTTGTGCCGCCAGCCCGAGCTGGAGTGCGTAATGGTCGCTGGCTCGGTGGAGGCGGCCCTGGCCGAGTTGCCCGATTTGGTGGCGCTGCCGCAGGTGCTGCTGCTCGACATCGGCCTGCCCGGGATGAGCGGCCTCGACGCGCTGCCCATTTTCCGCGCCCGCTTGCCTGACACCGAGATCCTGATGCAGACCGTCTTCGAAGACCCCGACCGCATCTACCTCGCCCTGTGCCGTGGCGCCGGCGGCTACGTGCTCAAGAACACGCCCCTACCGGAAGTGAAGGCCGCGATCCTGGAAGTGATGCGCGGCGGGGCGCCGATGAGCCGCTCGGTGGCCCGTAAGGTGCTGGCCCACTTTAAGCCCACGCCCTCTACGCAGGGCGAGCTGTTGAGCCAGCGCGAGCGCTCGGTGCTCGAAGGCCTGGTGGATGGCCTGACCGAAAAGCAGGTCGCCATCCGCCTCGACCTTTCCCCCCAGACGATTCACGGCTACGTCAAGCAAGTGTACCGCAAGCTCGAAATCAACAGCCGCGGCGAGCTGATGAAGCGCGCCAGTCGCGGCGAGCTGTGATTTAGGTGCGAGGTGCGAGGTCAGAAGTGCGAGGTGGTTGACGAATGCACTTCTGACTTCGTACCTCATACTTCGCACCTAACCCAATAGCCGCCGGTTGCTACCGGGCCGACCTCCAGTTGGCCGCCGAGGGCTGCGGCCCGCTGCGACATACTGCGTAGCCCCAGGCCGCTTCGGGTAGCCGGGCCGGAATGGGGCTGCCCGTCGTCGTGCACGTGCAGCAGCAGGCGCCGGCCCGCTCGGCCTAAGTAAATCTTGAGGGTCGTGGCGTCGTGCGCGTGCCGCAGGGCGTTGGTGATGGCTTCCTTGAAGATCAGGTACAGGTGCTGGCGAACCTGCGGCGGGAGGGTGTCGGTATCGGCCAGATTTTCCACCCGTAGGTCGAACTGCCAGCCGGCGGGCTCCACGCTGCGTTCCAGATGGTCGCGCATTCGGTCGAGGAGCGCCCCAACAGTATCGGCGTGGGCATCGATGCTCCAGACCACATCGCGCATCGTGGCGACGGCGGCGCGGCTGTCTTCCAGCAGCTCGCCGAGCTGGTGGGGGGTGGCCCCGGTTTCGTTGAGTAGCTCCGCCTGCAGGTTCACGCGGGTCAGTAGCGCCCCTACCTCGTCGTGCAGGTCGGCGGCGATGCGGGAGCGGAGCTGCTGCTCGTGCCGGAGCTGGTAGAGGCGCCGCCGTTGCCCGCCGTACACTAGCCCCAGCAGCGTCAGGGCGGCCAGGGCCCATACCCAGGGCCGCTGCCACCAGACCGCCACCACTTTCAGCGGCACCCGCAACTGGTTGCGACCCAGCAATCCAAGGCTGGTTTCCGCCCGTACCTCCACCACGTAATCGCCCGGTCGCAGGTTCTGCAGCCGGAGGTAGTGGGTGCCATTGAGCGGGTGAAAGCGTTCGTCGACGCTGCCCAGCAGCCGGTAAGAGTAGCGCGCGCCTTCCGGGTTCAGGTAGTCGGACAGCACCAGATCCAGCTCGGCGAAGGCATCGTAAGGCCCCAGACGGATGCCGCCGGCGGGCGGCGTGCCGGCCAGCATAAGTGTCCGCACGGTATCCCCCACGTTGAAATGCTGGGTGAGGCCTGCCAACAGCAGGCGTGGCCGGGGCTGGGGCGAAAACGGCTTGCGGGTATCGAGCTGGCTGATACCCGCCACGCTGCCGAAGTATAGCAGCCCCGTGGCGGGGTCGCGCCAGGCCGACTGCCGGTTCAGCTCCGCGCTGGGCAGGCCGTCGGCTTTGGTCAAAACGGCCAGCTGGCCGGTGCGCGGGGAATACCGGACCAGCCCGGCGAAGGTGCCCACCCAAAGCTCACCCGTCCGGGGGGCGGGTAGTAGGGCGGCGATACTCATATTGGGCAGGCCCTGGTGCGTCGTCACCTGCCGGACCAACCCGCGGGTGGGGTGCAGCAGCAGCAGCCCAGCATCGCGGGTCCCTACCCAGAGGCTGTCGGGCGAAGCTGCGTGAATCGTGAGGATCAGGTTTGTGGGTAACCGCCGCGGGCCAGTCTCTTCGGCGCCGTAGCGCACGAGTTCTCCCGTGGCTACCTGTAGCCGGAAGAGTCCTTCGGCCGTCGCGGCCCACAGCACGCCGGCGGGCGCTTCTATGATCCGCTCGATCTTGAGCCGGTTGAGCGTAAAGGCGGAGTCGGCGTCTTGGTAGCGGGCCATCTCGCGCCGGTCGAAATCGAGCTGGTACAGCCCCAAGTGGGTGCCCGCCCAGCCCTGCCCGGCGTGGTCGGTGAGCAGCGAGAAGGCGTTGGGCCCGCGGTTAGGCGGTGGCGTGAGCAGGCGGTAATAGCGTAGTTCGCCGGTGGCGGGGTCAAGCTCGCCCACGGTGCCTACTTCATCGGCTACCACCACCTGGCCCTTGCGCGTCACCAGCAGGTCGTAAGGAACCGGCGTGTGGCTCGACGGCTTCCCCTTGACCCACATCCGCCAGTGCCGCAACGGCGCGGCCGGACTGTCTGCGGCCTGCGTCAGGGAGCCGGAATAGGTGCCGGCCAGCAACCGGCCGTCGGGCAGCCGATGAATGGCGCGGGCACTGAAGTCGCCCCCGCCCGCGAGCGGCAACGGCCGGACCAGCTCCCCGACGGGGCGCGCCTTGTAGCAGCCTCGCTCAAACGGCCGGAAGCACCACAGCACGCCATCGGGACTTTGCTGGAGCGTGATGTCGGCGATTAGTCCGGAAGGGGCTGGCCGAAGCGTGACGCGGGCAGGGGCGTTGGCCCGCCAGGTCAGGCTGATCAGGCGGCCATCGGCGACCCATTGCATCGTGCTGTCCGTCAGGACGGGCTTAAAGGTGTCTTCTACCCCCGGCGGCAGCCAGCGCAACCGTTCGCGCACCCTTCCGTCGGGCAGTACATCGTACAGCGCCCGGCCACTCACCAGCCGCTGCGCCAGCGATACGTCCAGCGGCAACAGGGAAACCCCGGGCTGGCGGTGATGCCACCGGACCCGGCCATCGGGCGCGATCAGGTACACGCCGTGCTCCTGCGTCACGGCCCAGATGTGGCCTCGGGCGGCGTCCCCGATCCACTCGATCTCGTTGCCTCCCAGCCGTACCAGCGGCTGCCGGGGCACCCGGCCCGGCTGGCGGGTATGGAGGACCACCAGCGCATCTTTGCCGTAGGATACCCACAGTTCGTCGGTGCCGGGCCGGGCCCACAGCCACCAGACTTTCAGCGTTTCTTCGGGGCGTTTGGGTAACACGATGCGCCGCAGATTCCCGGCCGCCGGTTCAAAGCAATAGAGGCCGATGGTGGTGCCACACCACACCTTGCCCGCCGCATCAACTATCAGGACAACCGTTTCCCCCGCCGGCATTCGCTCCCCCTTGCGGACCAGCGCGTCGAGGGGCACCAGGTCGTGGCCATCGTAGCGAAAGACGCCCGCGTCGGTCCCGACCCAGGTAAAACCGGTTGGGTCGAACGCCAGCCGCTTGACCTGAATACTGCTCAGCACGGCGTCGCGTTGCCAGACCTGGGCCCGGGCCATCGGTAAGCCACTGAGCAGCAGAAATACGAGAAGCCAATGCCGCATAGTGATCACCACCTGAATACTGCGAAGGTAGCGACCTGGCAGCAGCCGTCCTGACCATACGGTCGGCCCGGGCGTCCTTCCGGTAATTGAACTGCTCCCGGTCTACTCGACCATCAGCCGGCGCGAGGCCGCACCCACCCGCACCCGCGTACCTGCCCGGGGCCAGCGATGGGGGAGCGATTCCCGCATCCCGTCTGCCCCTTTCGTGTCATAGCGCGGCATATGGGGAGGCCGGTACCTTTGAGCCATGCAACTTCCACTTACGCTGGCCATCATCGAAGACCAGACGCCCATCCGGGAAATGCTGCAGGAATACCTGTGCGCGCAGCCCGAGTTCGAGTGCGTGCTGACGGTGGGGTCGATGGAGGAGTTCTTCCGGCAACTGCCGACGCTGGGCACGCTGCCGGCGCTAGTGCTCTCGGACATCGGGTTGCCGGGGCGCTCGGGCATCGAGGGGCTGCCGCTGATTCTGGCGCAACTGCCCGAGGCGCAGGTGCTGATGCTGAGCGTATACACTGACGCGCCGCGCGTGTTCGAGGCCATCTGCGCCGGCGCGGTGGGCTACCTGGTGAAGAACACGCCGCTGCCCAGCATCAAGGCCCACCTGCTGGAGGTGGCGGCGGGCGGCTCGCCGATGAGCCCGCAGGTGGCGCGGCACGTGTTGCAGGCGTTTCGGCGGCAGCCGCCGGTGGCGGTAGCGGCCACGGCCGAAGCCCGCCTCACGCCCCGCGAGCAGGCAGTGGTGACGGCCGTGGAGGAGGGCCTGAGCTATAAGCTCATCGCTGAGGCCTTCGGCATCAGCCTGGAGACGGTGAAAAACCACCTGCGGGCGGTGTACCGCAAGCTGCAGATCAACTCGAAGGGCGAGCTGCTGGCGCTGGCGTTGAAGCGGCGCGGGTAGGCCAAAAGGGGCGGGGGCGTATGACACTTTCGTGTCATTGTGGAGGCCGGCGCTGAGGGTGTGCTTTGTGGGGAGTTAAAAGACGGGCTATCCCGCTATCTGGCTCCCTTCCCCTTTCCCCCCATTGATGATGAGAAACCTCTTCTCTATGCCGCGCCTGGCGCTGCTGCTGGCCTTGCTGCTGCCCGCCTCCTTCAGCGCCCTGGCCCAGTCGGGCGGGATGGGCGTCGGTACCACCGCCCCCGATGTGTCGGCCGCGCTCGACATTGTGAGCACCGCCAAAGGGGCCTTGCTGCCCCGCATGACGGCGGCCCAGCGTGCGGCCATTGCCACGCCCGCCACCGGGCTGCTCGTGTTTCAGACCGACGGCACGCCGGGCTTCTATTACAACGCCGGTACGCCGCCGGCTCCCGGCTGGCAGCAGATTGCGACGGCGGCGGGCGCGGCCCTCACCGCCAATGCGCCCTTTACCGGGGCGGGCACCAGCGCTTCGCCGCTGGGCATCAACACGGCCAATACTACTACCACCGGGGTGCTGACCGGGGCTGACTGGACGATTTTCAACAACAAAGGCACGTTTACGCTACCTGCGCTCACCAGCGGCTCGGTGCTGTTCAGCACGGGCAGTACCATTGGCCAGAACAACGCCAAGCTGTATTGGGACGATGCTGCTGGCCGCCTGGGCGTGGGCACGGCAGCCCCGGCGGGGCTGCTCGACGTGAGCACCCAGGTGACGGGCGCGGCCGCCCTCAGCCAGCAGCAGCCGGTCATCGAATACGGGGCGGGGGCTTTCAACAGCAGTTACCAGTCGTTTACGGCCGGGGTGAGCGGCACCCTCACCCGGCTCGACCTGGTCTTTACCAGCAACCCGGCCAACCAGCCTGGCACCCTGAGCGTGTACGCCGGCGACGGCATCGGCGGGGCGTTACTGTGCTCGCAGGCCGTTACGATTGTGCGCGGCAGCGGCCCGGCCTTCGACACGTATGCCCTGACGACCCCGGTGGCGGTGGTGGCCGGCCAGCAGTACACCTACCGCATTCAGGTGCCCGGCGGCGTGTTTGTGTGGTACCGTGAAAGCAACCCTTACGCAGGCGGAGCGGCCGATTTCAACCTGAATTATGATTTGGCCTTTAAAACTTACATCGCGCCGCTCAATACCGTGTCGGTGCTGACGGCCGCCGCCACCGGCAACGTGGGCATCGGCACCACGGCCCCCACCCAGAAGCTGGAAGTGGCCGGGCAGGTGTATAGCAGTACGGGCGGCTTCCGCTTCCCCGATAACACGGTGCAAACCACCGCCACCCTCACCGGCCCGGCCGGGGCTACCGGAGCCACCGGCCCGCAGGGCGTGGCTGGCCCCACAGGCAGCACGGGGGCTACTGGCCCCGCTGGCCCGACTGGAAGCACTGGCTTGACCGGGGCCACTGGCCCTACTGGGGCCATCGGTCCGCAAGGCGTAGCTGGTCCTGTCGGCAGCACTGGAGCCGCTGGTCCGCAAGGCGTGGCTGGGCCTACAGGCAGCACGGGGGCTACCGGCCCTGCTGGCCCGACTGGCAGCACTGGCCTGACCGGCCCAACCGGCCCAACCGGAGCCACCGGCCCAGCTGGCTCCAATGCGACCATCACCGCCAACAACGGCCTGACCGTGGCCAGCGGCAACGTGAAGCTGGGCGGCACCGCCCTGAGCGCCGCCACCGATGTGCCCCTGGCCGGCAACAACCTCACCTTTTCGGGCAGCGGCAAGCTGGGGGTGGGCACTGCCAGCCCGGTGACGCAGCTGGCCAACACCACCACCAACATCATCGATACCGACGGCAACGGCATCAGCAGCCAAGCCCTGAACTGGGTGAGCAACACTGGGGGCTACGCCGCTGCCTTTGGCAACACCGATACCGGCGTGGGTGGCAATGGCCTGTCGGTGCATCTGAGCGGCACGGCCGGCACGGCCCTGGAACTGAGCCAAGGCAGTAACCTAGGCACGGCTGGCACGTCGCTGTTCCGCGTGACGGCCACTGGCCGGGTGGGCATCGGCACGGCCGCGCCCAACGCGCCGCTGCAATTTGCCACCAGCTTTGCCAACCGCAAGCTCGTGCTGTTTGAAACGGTGAACAACGACCACCAATACCTAGGCTTGGGCGTCAACGCTAACACGCTGCGCTACCAGGTGGCCACTTCCGGCGACAGCCACGTCTTTTACAGCGGCAACGGCGCGGCGGCTTCGGTGGAGCTGCTGCGCATTGCCGGCACCGGCAACGTGGGCATTGGCACGGGCAGCAACCCCACGGCTACCCTCGACGTGAACGGCAGCACCCGCCTGCGGGGCCTGAGCACGGCCGGCTTCGTGACGACCGACGCCAGCGGCAACCTAACCAGTGGCAGCGCCGCTAGTCTCGATGCCACCACGTCCAGCAACGGCCTCAGCAAAGTGGGCAGCGATGTGCGCTTGGGCGGCACCCTGACCGCCGCCACCACCCTCACCCAGGCCGGTTTCGACTTTAATGTGACCGGGGGCAACATCGGCATCGGCACGACCACGTCGCACGCGCCGCTGCAATTTGCCACCAGCTTTGCCAACCGCAAGCTGGTGCTGTTTGAAACCGCCAACAACGACAACCAATACCTGGGCTTTGGGGTCAACGCCAACACGCTGCGCTACCAGGTGGCCACTTCCGGCGACAGCCACGTCTTTTACAGCGGCAACGGCAGCGCCGCTTCGGTGGAGTTGCTGCGCATTCAGGGCAGCGGCAACGTGGGCATCGGCACCTCGGCCCCGTTCACCCAACTTACCAACGGACCCAGCAGCACCAACGTGGCCGGCACCGAGGGCGACGGAGCCAGCAACCAAGCCATCAACTGGAATAGCAACAGCGGCGGCTACACGGCGGCTTTTTACAGCAACCACAACGCCAGCAACGGCAACGGCCTGGCCGTAAAAGTGAACAACCCCAACGCCACGGCCCTCGACGTGAGCCAGGGCACCGCCGTGGGCACGGCCGGCACGAGCCTGCTGCGGGTGAGCGGCGGCGGCAACGTGGGCATCGGCACCAGAACTCCCGGCACCCGCCTCGAAGTGAACGGTGGCCTGACCCTGACCGAAACGGCCAGCACCGCCCTCACCGGGGCCAGCCCCAGCTACACCATCCCCACCAACGTGAGCCAGGTGCGCCTCGTGCCCAGCGGCACGGCCCCCACCGGCACCATTGCACTGAGCAGCACCACGCCCGTGAGCGGCCAGCAGCTGATGGTGTACAACGGCACCCTGATCCCGGCCACCCTCAACAGCCAGACCATCGCGGCCGGGCAGGCCCTGCCCTTCGTGTACAGCAACGGCGGCTGGCGCACCAACAGCAGCAGCGGCGGCGGGGTGTCGGCGGCCAACAACGGCCTGACCGTGGCCAGCGGCACCGTGAAGCTGGGCGGTACCGCCCTGAGCGCCGCTACCGATGTACCCCTGGCCGGCAACAGCTTCAGCTTTTCGGGCACCAGCGGCAACGTGGCCGTGGGCACCAGCAGCCCCGATGCCTCGGCCAAGCTCGACGTGAGCAGCACCACCCAAGGCTTCCTGCCCCCGCGCCTCACCGCTACCCAGCGGGCGGCCATTGCCAGCCCCGCCACCGGCCTGCTGGTGTTTCAGACCGACGGCACCCAGGGCATTTACTACTACACGGGCATTGCCTGGGTGAACCTGACCAACGGCCGGGTGCCCGATGCCAACGGCTCGACCGTGCCCGCCAACGGCGCGGGGGTGAGCACACTGGCCGGCACAGCGGGCAGCACGGGCAGCACCGACGGCACGGGCGCGGCCGCCCGCTTCAACTTCCTCTTCGGCGTGGCCGTGGACGCGGCGGGCACGGTGTACGTGGCCGACCTCTCCAACCACACCATCCGCAAAATCACGCCGGCGGGGGTGGTGACGACGCTGGCCGGCTTGGCCCTTAGCTCCGGCAGCACCGACGGCACGGTCACGGTCGCCCGCTTCTTCCGACCCACTGGCGTGGCCGTAGATGCGGCGGGCACCCTATACGTGTCCGACCGGAGCAATCACACCATCCGCAAAATCACGGCGGCGGGGGTGGTGAGCACGCTGGCCGGCACGGCGGGCAGCACGGGCAGCGCCAACGGCACGGGCGCAGCCGCCCGCTTCAACCGCCCCTTCGGCGTGGCCGTGGACGCGGCCGGCACGGTGTACGTGGCCGATGAGAGCAACCACACCATCCGCA
>JANPLI010000174.1:0-25145 GCA_031426455.1 Hymenobacteraceae bacterium
ACGGGCACTTTCAGCGGCGGCTCCGACCCCGCCGTGGGCAGCAATCCTAGCAGCGTGGCGGTGGGCGACGTGGACGGCGACGGCGACCTCGACCTGCTCACGGCCAATGTCGGCAACAACACGGCGAGCGTGCGGCTCAACGACGGCACGGGCACCTTCAGCGGCGGCTCCACCCCCCCTGTAAGCAGCAGTCCTTACGGCGTGGCGGTGGGCGACGTGGACGGCGACGGCGACCTGGACCTGCTCACGGCCAACTTCGGCGACCAATCGGTGAGCGTGCGGCTCAACGACGGCACGGGCACTTTCAGCGGCGGCTCCGACCCCGTCGTGAGCGGCAGTCCGTTCAGCGTGGCGGTGGGCGACGTGGACGGTGACGGCGACCTGGACCTGCTCACGGCCAATCAATTAGGCAATACGGTGAGCGTACGACTCAACGACGGCACGGGCACCTTCAGCGGCGGTTCCAACCCCGCCGTGGGCGACCGACCTCGCAGCGTGGCGGTGGGCGACGTGGACGGCGACGGCGACCTCGACCTGCTCACGGCCAACTACGGCGCCAGCACGGTGAGCGTGCGCCTCAACAACGGCAGCGGCACGTTCAGCGGCGGCTCCGACCCCGCCGTGGGCGACGGTTCGGTCAGCGTGGCGGTGGGCGACGTGGACGGCGACGGCGATCTGGACCTGCTCACGGCGAACATCTTCGCCACCACGGCGAGCGTGCGGCTGAACCAGCCAATACCCACCATTACCACGCTCTCGCCTACGCGCAACCTGCGCAATGCGCCGCGCGCCAGCAACGTGGCCGTCACGTTTAGTCAGCCGATGAGCACGGGCGCCGCCACGGCGGGCGCCGTGAAAGTGTTCAGCCAGCAGCGCGGCGGCCGGATGAGCGGCGCGCAAGGCGGCGCGGCTACGGTGAGCGGCAACACCATCACCTTCAACCCCACCACCGACTTCAAGCCCGGCGAAACGGTGACGACGACCGTGACGACGGCCGCGCAGACCAGTGCCGGCGCCAGTTTGGCGGCGGGCCACGTCTATGGCTTCACGGCGGCGGCCGGCGTGGGGCCGGGCACCTTCGGCGGTGGCTCCGACCCCGCCGTGGGCACCCTGCCCTCCAGCGTGGCAGCAGGCGACGTGGACGGCGACGGCGACCTCGACCTGCTCACGAACAACTTCAGCGACAACACGGTGAGTGTGCGCCTCAACAATGGCAGCGGCACCTTCAGCGGCGGCTCCGACCCCAGCGTGGGCATAAACCCGAGCAGAGTGGCGGTAGGCGACGTGGATGGCGACGGCGACCTCGACCTGCTCGCGGCCAACTACTACGACAACACGGTGAGTGTGCGCCTCAACGACGGCACCGGCACGTTCAGCGGCGGTTCCGACCCCGCCGTCGGTGTTCAACCCTATAGCGTGGCGGTAGGCGACGTAGACGGCGACGGCGACCTCGACCTGCTCACGGCCAACCAAGGCGCCAACACGGTGAGTGTGCGCCTCAATAACGGCAGCGGCGCCTTCAGCGGCGGCTCCGACCCCGCCGTGGGCAACGGCCCCCACAGCGTGGCGGTGGGCGACGTGGATGGCGACGGCGACCTCGACCTGCTTACGGCCAACTTCGACGCCAACACCGTGAGTGTGCGCCTCAACGATGGCACCGGCACTTTTAGCGGTGGGTCTGACCCCGCCGTGGGCGCCTTCCCCTTCAGCGTGGCCGTGGGCGACGTGGATGGCGACGGCGACCTCGACCTGTTCGCCGCCAACAGCGGCAGCAATACGGTGAGTGTGCGCCTCAACAACGGCAGCGGCACGTTCAATGGCGGCTCCGACCCCGGCGTGGGCGTCAACCCCTCCAGCGTGGTGGCAGCCGATGTGGACGGCGACGGCGACCTCGACCTGCTCACGTCCAACGCCGACGCCAACACGGTGAGTGTGCGGCTGAATCAGGCGGCGGACCTCACCATCAGCACCCTCCAGGACATCCCCGGCGGTACGTACCGCGACGTGACCATCACCGGCACCGGCGAAGGCGCCCTGCTCGGCGACATTACCGTGACGGGCAACCTGCTGGTGCAGGCCAACGGCATCCTCGACGACGGCTGCCACCTCATCACCGGCCCCGGCTCGTTTACGCTGGCTACGGGCGCCTCCCTTTACATCTGCGCGGATGCCGGCATCAGCGCCAGTGGCGCCACCGGGGCGGTGCAGGTCACGGGCACCCGCACGTTCTCGCCCCACGCCTACTACATCTATAGTGGCTTCACCGACCAGACCACCGGCACCGGCCTGCCTAGTCGGGTGCTGGTGCTGGGGCACCTCAACCCCGCCAACGTCACCCTCACCCAGCCGCTGGCCGTGCGGCAGGCGCTGGTGCTGGCCGACTTCGGCGACCTGCTGCTCAACGGGCAGCCCCTCACGCTGCTGAGCGATGCCGACACCACGGCTTTCGCCCTCAACTACGACTTCGGGGCCGTGGTGGGCGCCACCACCGTGCAGCGCTACATCGGTGGGCCACTGGCGGCCGGCTACCGCCACCTGAGCAGCCCCGTGCAGGCCGCCCCCGTCAGCGACCTGACCACGGCCGGCTTCACGCCGAAGGTGAACCCGGCCTTCAATGCCCTGCCGTACGTCAGCCCGCCCGCCGCGCAGTTCCCCAACGTGTTCGGCTTCGACGAAACGCGCGGCGGCCTCACGCCCGCCTATGCCGGTTTCACGACCGGCTACTTCTCGCCCGCCACGCTGGCCACCCCCCTGACGCCGGGCCAGGGCTACACCGTCTTTATGCCGGGCGCCAAAACCCCGGATTTCGTGGGTACCCTCACCACCGGCGACGTGCCGCAGGTGCTCACCGTGACGGGCACCAACGGCAGCCCCAACACCCTGAAAGCCGGGTGGGGTCTGCTGGGCAACCCCTACGCCGGCCCCATCGACTGGAACCTGGCGGATATCCCAACCGGGATGAGCGGCTCGATCTCCGTCTTCCGCACCCAGGGCGGCAACAACGGCCAATACCTGACCTACGCCAACGGAATGGGCAGCCTGCCGAACGGGGAAATCCCGCTGGGCCAGGGCTTCTTCGCCCGCGCCATCAGCGACACCACGTTCACCTTCACGGACGGGATGCGCGTGTTTACCAACCCCGGCCCCGTGGCCCGGCCAGTGCCAGTGGCCGGCGGGGGGCGGCGCACCTTCCGCTTCCCCGCGCGGAGCAGCGGCCAACGAGTGGAAACGCGCCCCACGATCCGCCTGACGCTGCAAACCACCACGCCCAACGCCGTGGCCGATGAAACCCTGATCTACGCCGAAACTGGCGCCACCCCCGGCGAAGACCTGCGCTTCGACGGCCTCCGTCCCGGCCGCAACCTGGGCACCGTGCCCACGCTCGCCAGCCTGATCGACGGCCAGGAAGCCGCCGTGAACGGCCTACCGCTGACGGCGCTGACTGCGGGCCAAACGGTGGTGGAACTTACCGCCGCCCTGCCCACCGTCGGCCCCTACACCCTGACCGCTGCCGATGTGGCGAACCTGCCCGCCGGCACCACCGTCAGCCTGCTCGACCGCCAGCTGAACCTCACGCAGCCGCTGATCAGTGGCACGGCTTACCAACTCACGGCCGCCACGGCGGGCGAGGTGCTGGAAGGACGTTTCGCGCTTGTCTTCAACGCCAACCGCGTCACAGGCACCCATTCCTCATTCCTCATTCCTCATTCCTCATTGACCATTGCTCCGAACCCGGTGGCGACGGGTGGCGCGCTGCGCGTGACGGGCGCGGCCGCTGGCAGCCCGCTGACGCTGTTCGACGCCACGGGCCGGGCCGTTGCCACGGCGGCGGCGGATGCCACGGGCGCGGCCACCGTGCCGGTGCGCGGTTTGGCAGGCGGCGTGTACGTGCTGCGCGCTTCGGATGGCCGCACCGCGCGGCTGGTAATAGAGTAGCGGCGCAAAGGCCATTTCCGCCAACGAAGGGGCGCGTCGCAGGATCATTCTGCGGTGCGCCCCTTTTGCTTGGATGACCTTCGCGCGATTCTGCGGACAGTAGCGGTAGCGCGGCGCCACCATCCACGCACCGCATCCGGAGATGCCGGCTAATGGCCGCCATCAGTAGGGAAATGCGCGCGCCGGCGGCGCTCAAAGTCGGCCACATCCGGCTTGCCGGTCCGGCGGGGCCGGGGCTGGCAAGCCTATCACATCATCGGGTGATAAACGCCGATTTTAGCTTTATTCCCTGCGACCGGCCCCTACATTTGGTGGCCGTAGCGCCGAGGGTCGGCGCGGTTGGCTTCACATTTCCCCCTTTTTTATGTCGTTTTTCGCTTTACGCGCTACTGCGCGCTGGATCCTGCCACTGGTTGTGCTGCTGGGCGCGCGCCCGGTGGCCCAGGCGCAACACCGCCCGGCCCCGGCCGGCACCCCCCCGGCCGCGAGGACCGGGCGCCCTATTTCCGAGGTGCTCACCCCCGCCGGCACCCTGCGCCCCGGCGCCACCGGCTCCTTCGACCCCACCGGTTACCAAATGGTAACCGACCCCGCCACCGGCCAGCCCGCCTTCCGGCCCGCCGGCGCAGGCGATGAAAACTGGCAGGACGGCTTCAACGTCCCCGGCCTCAACAGCACCGTAAACGCGGTGGCCGTGGCGGCCAACGGCGACGTGCTGGCGGCGGGGGTCTTCACCGACGCGGGCGGTAACCCCGCCGCCGACCGCGTAGCCCGCTGGAACGGCATCGCCTGGCAGCCCCTGGGCACGGGCCTCAACAGCCAGGTGTATGCCCTGGCGATAGCCCCCAACGGCGACGTACTGGCGGCGGGGATCTTCACCGATGCGGGCGGCAACCCCGCCGCCGACCGCGTGGCCCGCTGGAACGGCACGGCCTGGCAGCCCCTGGGCACGGGCCTCAGCGCCACCGTCTTCGCGCTGGCGGTGGCGTCCAACGGCGATGTGCTGGCGGCGGGGAACTTCCTGGACGCGGGCGGCAACCCCGACGCCGACCGCGTGGCCCGCTGGGACGGCGCGGCCTGGCAGGCCCTGGGTACGGGCCTCAGCAGCACCGTCTTCACCCTGGCCGTGGCCGCCAACGATGACGTGCTGGTCGGGGGCATTTTCACCGACGCGGGTGGTAACCTCAACGCCGACCGCGTAGCCCGCTGGGACGGCGCGGCCTGGCTCCCCCTGAACACGGGCCTTAACAGCCAGGTGTCTGCCCTGGCCGTGGCGTCCAACGGCGACGTGCTGGCGGGGGGTGATTTTACCGACGCGGGCGGCAACGCCAACGCCGACTACGTGGCCCGCTGGAACGGCACCTCCTGGCAACCGCTGGGGCCGGGCCTCAACACCGAAGTGCTGGCGCTGGCCGTGGCCTCCAACGGCGACGTGGTGGCCGGGGGGTTCTTCACCGACGCGAGCGACAACCTCAGCGCCGACCGCGTGGCCCGCTGGAACGGCACCACCTGGCTGCCGCTGGGCACGGGCCTCAACAACACCGTGCGGGCGGTGGCCGTGGCCCCCAACGGCGACGTGCTGGCCGCGGGCATTTTCACCGACGCGGGCGGTAACGCCAACGCCGACCAGGTAGCCCGCTGGAACGGTACCGCCTGGCAGGCCCTGGGCACCGGCCCCAATGGCGCCGTGAGCGCGCTGGCCGTGGCGCCCAACGGCGACGTGCTGGTCGGCGGGGGCTTTACCGACGCGGGCGGCAACCCCAACGCCGACCGCGTGGCCCGCTGGGACGGCAACGCCTGGCAGGCGCTGGGCACGGGCATTAGCAGCGCGGTGTCTGCTCTGGCTGTGGCGCCCAACGGCGACGTGCTGGTCGGGGGGTTCTTCACCGACGCGGGTGGCAACCCCGACGCCGACCGCGTGGCCCGCTGGGACGGCGCGGCCTGGCAGGCGCTGGGCACGGGCCTTGGCAGCCAGGTGCTGGCGCTGGCCGTGGCCCCCAACGGCGATGTGCTGGCCTGGGGGACCTTCACCGACGCGGGCGGCAACCCCGCCGCCGACTTCGTGGCCCGCTGGAACGGCGCGGCCTGGCTCCCCCTGGGCACGGGCCTCAACAACACCCCACGGGCGCTGGCCGTGGCCCCCAACGGCGACGTACTGGCCGGGGGCGACTTCACCGACGCGGGCGGCAACCCCGCCGGCGACTTCGTGGCCCGCTGGAACGGTACCGCCTGGCTCGCCCTGGGCGCGGGCCTCAACAACCAGGTGCGGGCGCTGGCCGTGGCGCCCAACGGCGATGTGCTGGTCGGCGGCGACTTCACCGACGCGGGCGGCAACACCAGCGCCGACCGCGTGGCCCGCTGGAACGGCACCGCCTGGCTCCCCCTGGGCACCGGCCTCAATGGCACCGTGCGGGGGCTGGCCGTCGGGGCGAACGGGAAGGTCAATGCGGGGGGCGATTTCCTCACCGTCGGCGACGGCTCGAAGCTGACGGCCTTCTTTGGTATCTTCACCCCGCCCAACGCCGCCCCCACGGCCCTGGGCCTCTCGCCGCAGAGCGTGGCCGAGAACACCGCCGGCGGCACGGCCATCGGTAATTTCTCCACCACCGATGCCGATGCGGGCGATACTCACACCTACACCCTGGTGACCGGCACGGGCAGCACCGACAATGGCGCCTTCAGCATCAACGGCAGCGGGCAGCTCGTCATCAGCGCCGCGCCCGATTGAGGCGCAACCCAGCTACGCCATCCGGGTGCGCACCACCGATGCGGGCGGCCTGTTCACGGAGCAGCCGTTCACCATCACCGTCAATGATGTACTGGAAGACCTGCTCGTGAACAGTACACAGAACGTGAGCGGCACCTACAACACCGTGACCGTGACCGCCACCGGCACGGCCACCCTCACCGGCCCACTGACTGTGAACACCGCCCTGGTGGTGCAAACCGGCGGCCGCCTGAACACCAATTGCCAGCCCCTAACCGGGCCGGGCACCTTCACGCTGGCGGCCGGCGCCACGCTGGGTATCTGCGATGCGGCCGGCATTACGACCAGCGACCCTGCCGGCGCCATTCAGGTCACCGGCGCGCGTTCGTTCGCTTCGGATGCTACTTATGTGTACAACGGCACCGCTGCCCAAGTCACCGGCAACGCCCTGCCCAATCCCGTGCGCGAGCTGGAAGCGGCCAACCCGATCAGCGTCACGCTCTCGCTGACCGCGGGCGTGACCCACGTGCTGCGCCTGAGCAGCGGAACGCTCAATACCAACGACCTCAGCCTGACGCTGCGCTCCACCGCCACCCGCACCGCCTACGCCCTGCACAACGGCGGGCTGACCAGCGGCAACGTGACCGTGCAGCGTTACATCGGGGGCCCTGCCATCGGCGGTTACCGCCACCTCAGCTCACCCGTGCAGGCCACGACCGTCAATGACCTGGCCACCGTCGGCTTCACGCCCCTAGTGAACCCCGCCTACAATAACCTGCCTTACGTGGCGCCCCCGGCGGTCTCGTTCCCCACGGTGTTCGGCTACGACGAGACGCGCGGCGGCGTGACCCCGGCCTTCGCGGGCTTCGCCACCGGCTATTTCTCGCCCGCCACCCTGGGCACGGCACTGACTTCCGGCCGGGGCTACTCGGTCTTTATGCCGGGTGCCAAAACCCCGGATTTCGTGGGCGCCCTGACCACCGGCAACCTGCCGGTGAACCTGAGCGTGACGGGCACCAATTCCAGCCCCAACCAGCAGAAAGCCGGCTGGCACCTGCTGGGCAACCGCTACCCGCAGCCCATCGATTGGGACCTGGCCACCGTGCCGGAAGGAATGAGCAGCTCGATCTCCGTCTTCCGCACCACCGGCGGCAACAACGGGATTTACCTGACCCGCGCCAACGGGGCGGGCAGCTTGCCGAACGGCGAAATCGCCCTCGGCCAAGCGTTCTTCGCCCGCGCCACGGTGCACAACACGGTGTTCACCTTCACCAACGCCCTGCGCGTGGAAGCCAACCCCGCGACGGTGGCCCGACCCGTAGCCGATACCCGCCCCACGGTGCGCCTGACGCTCGCGTCCACGGCCCCCGACGCCGTGGCTGACGAAACGCTGATCTACGCCGAAACCGGCGCCACCACGGGCGAAGACAACCGCTTCGACGGCCTGCGTCCCGGCCGCAACACCGGCGCCGTGCCCACGCTGGCGACGATCATCGACGGCCAGGAAGCCGCCGTCAATGGCCTGCCGCTGGAAAGCCTGACGACCGGCACCACGGTGGTCGAGTTGACGGCCGCGCTACCCACCGCCGGCACCTACACGCTGACGGCTGCTGACGTAGCCAACCTGCCTACCGGCACCACCGTCAGCCTGCTCGACCGCCAGCTGAACATCACCCAGCCGCTGACGGCCGGCACCGCGTACCAACTCACGGCTTCAGCCCCGAACACGGTGCTGGCGGGCCGCTTCGCGCTCGTCTTCAACGCCGGGCGCGTAACGGGTACCCCTTCCTCATTCCTCATTGATCATTCCTCATTGATCATTCACCCGAACCCGGCTGGGGCGGCGGACTTGGTGCGCCTCAGCGGCGCGGCCGCTGGCAGCCCGCTGACGCTGTTCGACGCCACGGGCCGGGCCGTCGCCACGGTGGCGGCGGATGCCACGGGCGCGGCCACGGTGCCGGTGCGCGGACTAGCGGGCGGCGTGTACGTGCTGCGCGCTTCGGATGGCCGCACCGCGCGCCTAGTGGTGGAATAAAGCCGGCCCAGCCAGCGGGCGGGCTAGGCTGGTCCGGACGCTGCTCCCTCAAAGGCAAGCCGTGGCCCCCGCCGCGGCTTGCCTTTATTTTTGCGGCGGGAGCTTGAGCCGCGACGAGCTTCCAGCGGCAAACCAGCGCCCTGACGAATCAGCCAAGACGGGGGCGAACAGGGCAAGCCCGCGAACCCAAAACGTACCCGGCTCAGCTTGTGGCTTGTAGCTTACCGCTGGCTCAGACCCAGCCCAGCAACCGGCCGTAGGTGACCAGGGCCGTGGTATCGACCACCCCGGTTTTCTGGAGCATCTGCCGCCGTTGGGTATCGACGGTGGCCGGTTGCGTCCCCAGTTTCTGGGCAATGGCGCGGCTGCTGAGGCCGTGGGAAAGGAAGGTCAGCACCTGCTGCTCGCGCGGGGAGAGCAGCGGCCGGTCGAGGCGGGTGGTGTGGGTGGCGGCGCATTGCAGCACCACGCGGTCGGGCCCGCCGGTGTGCAGGGTGAGTAGCAGGGCGGGCTTGTCGGTGTCGGCGGGCAGGGCCGGCTTGAGGTGCGTGATATCGACGAGCTGCGCCAGGATGACGTGGGGCAAGCCCTCCGGCGTGGCGCGCAGGCAGATGCTCTGCTGCTGCACCCGGCGGTAGCGCGCGTCGGCGTGGCAGACGCGAAAGTCGAAGTTGGCCCGGAAGGTCGCGCGCTCGGCGTCGGGCAGCGCCTGGTAGAAAGCCCACTTGGTCTGGTTGATGACCATCAGCGGCGCCAGATCGTCGGGCAGCAGCCGCTGGAACAGCCACGCCAGGCCACCGGCGGCCACTTCGGCCACGGGAAAGCCCGTGAGCTGGCCGATGTTGGGGCTGAGGTAGAGGTACTGCTGGGTGCACATATCGATCAGCGCATAGGCCTGATAGCCCGAGGTAGCCAGGGTATCGAGGACGGGCATCGTCGCCGCCAGGGGCGCCGGATCGGCGGCGGGGGGCGGGTCGGCCCCGGCCGGCGCCCACAGCAACTGCAGGTGCCGGAAAACGGCTGGCACGGAAGCGCTTACCTCGCCGCCAGTTGAACGAATGACCAGGGACATAAAAGCGCCGGGAGACGGAGAAAGGGGGGGAATCAGCGCGGCTAAGTTACTGCCAGCAAGTCGCCTTTCGCGGGCTGGCGCATAATCAGTTTGAGTATTGCCAAAGGCAGTAGGCTGTCGGAACCTTTGTTAAGACAAGCCCCACCGCCCGCTACCAGTAGCGCGCGAGGCCCTACCCCCTTACCCACCCCCGCTTACCTATCCGCACGCCCGCGCGCTGAATGCCGCCGTTGCGGCGACGGCGCCCCGGCAAACCCCATCCCGCCCCCCCAGATGATACACGCCTACCCCCCGTTCCGTTTGTTGCGCGCCGCCGCCGTCGCTGTGCTGCTGCTGACGGCCGCTGCCACCGCCCAGGCCCAGACCGGCATCGGCACCGCCACTCCCAACGCCGCCGCCGCCCTCGACATCACGGCCACCAACAAGGGGCTGCTGGTGCCGCGAATGGATTCGGCCGCCCGCGCCGCCATCGCCGCGCCACCCGATGGGCTGCTGGTGTTTCAGACCAACGGTCGCGCCGGCTTCTGGTTCTATCAGGGCGGCGCCTGGCGCTGGCTGGCCGACAAGACAAAAGCCGGCGACAACCTCGGCAACCACACCGCCACCCAGACGCTGAACCTGGGCAGTAACCGGTTGATCGGCACCGGCGCCAGCATTACGGGCGTGGGCCTCGGCGTCCGGGCCGACGGCGGGCTGAACCTGGGCCAGAACACGGTCGGCAACAACGTTTTCGTGGGGTTTCAGAGTGGGCAGGCCAACACCGACGGTACGGCCAATACGTTTATCGGTTATCGAAGCGGCGTCAGCAACAGCACCGGCTACTCGAACACCTTCGTTGGCCGGTCGAGCGGCAGTATCGCGCAAAGCATTCATAACACGTTTCTGGGCGCCTACGCCGGCACGGCCACTTCGCTGGGTTTTGCCAACACGTTCATGGGCAGTTCGAGTGGCCTCTCGAATACGTTGGGTAATGAGAACGTCTTTGTCGGGTTCTGTAGCGGTATTTTCACCAGCACCGGCAGCAACAATAATTTCAGCGGCTCGGAGAGCGGTTATGATAATACGCTAGGCCGGTCGAACGTATTCGTCGGCTACCGTAGTGGTCGCGCTAACACGGAGGGCAAGCTCAACGTGTTCGTGGGCGACAGCGCGGGGATCATCAATGTGACCGGTCGGCGCAACGTCGCTATCGGAGCATATGCCGGGCCGATGCTGTCGGGGCTGGTCCACACGGTCACCATCGGATACGGCTCCCACGCGACGCAAAGCAATTCGCTCATCCTGGGTGGCTTGGGGGGCGATACGGTACGCGTCGGCATCGGCACCACGGCGCCCACGGCGATGCTGCACGTGGCTGGCAGCAAGGCCCGGCTGCGGGTGGAAGGACTGGGGGCGCCCGGCGTCAACCGCGCGATGTTTACCGACCCCAGCGGGCTGTTCTTTGCTTCGTCGATCTCCGCCGATGCCACGAACCGCATCGGCATCAACAACGTGTCGCCTTACGGTCAACTCGACGTGGGCGGGCGCATCCACGTCAGCGGCACGTTGGCCGAACTAAGCTTTGCCGACCGGGCCCTGAGCAACCGGCGCTTTCTGTGGTACAGCACCGGCGGTACGGCCCGCCTCTACACCGACGATTATGCCGTGGGCGGCGACGTGCTGGCCGTGACTTCGACTGGCCGCGTGGGCATCGGTACGCCGGAGCCGGGCGCGATGCTCGATATCGCGGGCGGCGGCGATTTCGACGGCGCGAACACGCCGGGCGCCGTGACCTTCGAGTGGCGCAACGGCGGCTACCGCCACTTCATCCGCACGCGGCATACGGCTACGTTGACGAGCCCCAGCAACGCCATCGACTTCTTTCTGAACAATTCGGGCTCGGCGGTTGGCTCTTCCGCGCCCGGTACGGGCAACGTGGCCGTGCTGACGCTGGCCCAAAAGAACGGGGCGCCCCTCGTCGGAATCGGCACCCAGAACCCAATTGCGCCCCTGCACATCAGTGCAAGTACTACGGCGTTTGCAACGGGTATCTCCCGCAGCTATTTTTTCTCCACCCAGACCGCTCTGACGGTGGATGTGCCCAGTACGTTGGTGCCGCGCAACGTGGCGGCCTATCTTACGGGTGGGCAGCTTTGGGTCAACGACTTCATCGTGGCCAGCGCGCTCAACACCACCTCCGACGCGCGCATCAAGCGCATCATCGGCGTGTCGGACGGGGCGCAGGATCTGGCGGCGCTCCAGCGGCTGCGCATCACGGACTACACCTACATTGACCAGGTGAGCAACACCGCGCAGCCGGTGAAGAAGATCATCGCTCAGCAGGTCGAAGAAGTGCTGCCGAGCGCCGTGTCGAAGTCGCGGATGGCCATTCCCGACGTGTACGAAGCGGCCGAATCGGTGCAGAAAGCCGGCGGCCAACTGACGGTGCGCACCCCGAAAGCGCACGGCTTCAAAACAGGCGACCAGGTGCGGCTCTACACCGAAACCAATCACGATCTGAACCCCGTGGTGACGGTGGTGGATGCCCGCACCTTCCGCTTCGAGGATGCCGCCGCCTGCAACCAGCTCTTCGTGTACGGCAAGTACGTCAATGATTTCCGCTCGGTGGATTACGACGCCCTGGCGATGCTTAATGTGAGCGCCACCCAGGAGCTGGCCCGCCGCGTGGCGGAATTGCAGCAACTGAACGCGCAACAGCTCCGGCAGACCGAGCAGTTGCAGCGGACCAACCGCGCCCAGGACACCCGCCTCGACCAGCAGCAAGCCGCCCTGCTGACGCTGCAAGCCCAGATGGCCCGCCTGTTGGGCGAGGTGCCGACCGGTACGCAGGCCCGCAAGTAACGCCGCGCGCCGCGGCACAGTCACCCGCCTTCAATTTCTTGTTTTTCAAGCGAATAAACCCGGTTCGCCATTTTTCTCCTCCCTTTTTTAGCCTCCCCGATGAAGCATTTTCTACGTACCGGTCTGCTCGTCGGCAGTCTGCTGCTCGCTACCGGCGCCCACGCCCAGCAGGGGGTGGGGATCGGCACCAACAGCCCCCACCCGGCGGCGGCGCTCGACATCTCGGCCACCACCAAAGGCCTGCTGCTTCCCCGCCTGACGCCCGCCCAGCGGCGCGCCATTCCGAACCCGCCGCCCGGCCTGACGCTCTACCAGACCGGCAACCCCGCTCTGGGTGCCGACTCGGCTGGTCTGTGGGTGTTCGGAGGGGGCGGAAAGTGGCGCTTTCTGGCTGATGCCGCCCAGCGCACCGCCTCCAGCGCGGCCCTGAATTACGCGCTGGTGAAGAGTACGGCGGCGTATGGGGCGAGCAGCTACTTCGTCACGCAGGCCGGTGGCTGGTCCACGGTGCCGTTCAGCCCGCCGGCCGCCGGGCTGTTCCTGCTCGACGGCTGGACCTTTCAGGCCGCCGCCAACACCTTTACCTGTCCGGCGGGCGGGCTGTACCAGTTGGGCTATGCGTTGCAGGTGGCCGGACCGCTGAGCGGGATGTCGGTCGGGGCGCGGCTACTCGTGAACGGCGCCCCGCACCGGCTGACGGTGACGCAGGCCGAAACCCGCGCGCTGGCGAACCCCGGCCTGGGCTTCTACCCCGGTGTCGGCTTCCTGGCCAACGGCGCCACCCTGCAACTGAGCGCTACGCTGCCGCTCAACGCCGGCGATGAGCTGGAGATCCAGCTCTTCAACGGCAGCGCGGCGGCGGCGGTCACGCTGCAACCCGCCCCCACCATTGTGGCCCCCGATGCGCCCAGCGTGCAGCTCACGCTGGCGCCGGCCGGCGGCGATGGAGGCGGGGCGGGCTCCATCCAGACGCTAAGCCTGAGCGGCTCGACCCTCAGCATCAGCGGCGGCAATTCGGTGCTGCTCCCGTCCGGGGCCGACAACCTCGGCAACCACACCGCCACCCAAGCGCTGAACCTCGGCGCCAACGCCCTGATCGGCACCGGCGCCAGCATCAGCGGCGTGGGCGTGGGCATCCGCGCCGACGGCGGCCTGAACCTGGGCCAGAATACGGCTGGCAACAACGTGTTCGTGGGGTTCCAGAGCGGCCAAGCCAACACGACCGGTAGCTTCAATCAGTTCAGCGGCTTCCGGAGCGGCTACTCCAATACTATTGGCGAATCCAATCACTTCAACGGCTACGCCAGCGGCTTTGCCAACACTACTGGCAGCAAAAACCACTTCAGCGGCTACGGCAGCGGCAACAAAAACGAAACCGGTACCCGCAACCACTTCAGCGGTTACCAGAGTGGCCTTGCCAACATCACCGGCAACAATAACCACTTCATTGGTTACCAGAGCGGCTACGCCAACACCGGTAACAACAACCACTTCAGCGGCTACCAGAGCGGGCGCAGCAACACCACCGGCTCCAACAATCAGTTCGACGGCTACAACAGCGGTTACACCAACACCACCGGTTCCAGCAACCAATTTACCGGCTACGCCAGCGGCTACTCCAATAGCAGCGGCAGCGCCAACTACTTCAGCGGCTTCTTCAGCGGCCAGGCCAATACGACCGGCAACAACAACTACTTCAGCGGCTACGCCAGCGGCCAAGCCAACACGAGCGGCAGCAACAACTACTTCAGCGGTTACGCCAGCGGCCAAGCCAACACCACCGGCTACACCAACCACTTCAGCGGCTATCAGGCGGGGTATTCGACTACTACCGGCCCGGAAAACCAGTTCACCGGCTATGAGAGCGGCTATACGAATACCACCGGCTACAACAACCTGTTCAGTGGCTTTCGCAGCGGCTACGCCAACACCACCGGCTCGGGCAACCAGTTCATCGGCTACGCCAGCGGCGCGTCGAATAATATCGGCTACAATAATCAGTTCAGCGGCTATGAGAGCGGCTACCTGAATACGACCGGCTTCATTAATTATTTCAGCGGTTTCCAGAGCGGCCGAGCTAACACCATCGGCAACCGCAACCAGTTCACCGGCTACAAAAGCGGTTTTGCCAACACGACCGGTAGTTACAACCTGTTCAGCGGCTACAACAGCGGCGCCTCGAACACGACCGGCGAGTACAATCTGTTCATCGGCCACTTGAGCGGCAACGCCAACGACATCGGCAGCAACAACCAGTTCATCGGCTACGGCAGCGGTTCCCGCAACACCACCGGCAGCAACAACCACTTCAGCGGTAACCAGAGCGGCGATGTCAACACCATTGGCAGCAACAACCACTTCGACGGCTTTCAGAGTGGCTACAACAATGGTAGCGGCAACTTCAACCAGTTCGATGGCTTTCAGAGTGGGTTAGAAAACAGAACCGGTGATAACAACCAGTTCAGCGGCTACCGGAGTGGCGGCAGCAACACCTCCGGCAGCAACAATACGGCCTTTGGCTACCGGAGCGGCCCGACAGCCACTAGCCTGACCAACAGCGCCGCTTTCGGCCACTTCGCGCAGGTCAGCCAGAGCAATAGCCTGGTGCTGGGCGGCACCGGCATCTACGCCGTGAGCGTGGGCATCGGCACCACCGCGCCCGGCCAGCGCTTCGACGTGTACGGCGGCAACGGCCGGGTGCAGAGCGGGTTTAGCTGGCTCACGTCGTCGGATCGGCGCTACAAAACCAATATCACGCCCCTCGATTCGGCCCTGACCAAAGTGCTGCGCCTGCGCGGCGTGCGCTACGACCTGCGGCGCGATTCGGCCGTGGCGGTCGGTCACCGCGGCGCCCACGTAGGCTTTATCGCCCAGGAGATTGAGGCCGAATACCCCGAGCTGGTGGTCACGGATACCACCACCGGCTACAAGGCCGTGGCCTACGACCAGATGACCGCCGTGCTGGTGCAGGCCGTGAAAGAACTTCAGCAGCAGCTCGACGCGCTGACCCGCCAGCAGCACCTGCTGATACAGCAAAATAGCCGGCTGCAAGCCGACGTGGACACCCTGCGCGCGCAGACCGCGCCCACGCCCGCCGCCACCGCTACCGGACTGGCGCGCGAATAACGGATTGTTCCGACCGATTTTGCCCGGCGGTTGCCGCCGTGAATTCCGGCGAGGCTATTCGTCTTTTTCGGCTGCTTCCGGCTGCTCCAGCAGCGGGCTTTCATTCCGGTTGACCGAAGACTTGCCGAGCGTGATCGGGTCGCGGAAGAGCATCGCGTTATCGTCGGGCTTTTCCTTCACGGTCTTGTCGGCATTCACGAATACCCCTACGCGGTAGGTGCCGGGCGAGGCCGTGATTTCGGCCAGGCTCACGTCAAGGTCATACTCCTTCTTGCCCATCTGGTAAATGCCTTCTTCCTCGAACGTTTTGAAGAAAATCGGCTCTTTACCTTCCTGATAGAGATACAGCTTCACGGTGAAGGCGGGTGTAACCCACTTGGAGTTTTCGCCGTCGGATAGCACTTCGAAGTGGATGCCTTTGATCGTGCGGGAGGCAGCATCGTACCCCTTGAAGTACATATTCTCCTCCAGGTTGGTGGGGTAGATGTTGGCATCTTTCACGGTCTGGGCGAAGGTGGTCGGGGCCGTCAGCCCCCAGGCCAGCAGAGCAATGAGCGAAATCTTGGTCATTTTGCGTAAAGAATTTGGTTAAACGTTAACGCGCACCAGACAAAGACGATACCACGATCAGCAGGCGGCGATAGTCTAAACGGGAATACACTACGCTTGCCCGTGCGGTGAATCGAATCCGGGGCGGCGCTGAAGCTGGCGATGGCTGACCGCGCCCCGCCACCACCTTCTCACCCTGCTGCTGCTGCCCCAGACAATACCAGGACTTACGCAGCAACTAAAGAAGGCCCCGGTTGTGAGTCTTGAACACGGGGCCACAGGACGCCTAAAACGTCGTTCTTCTACCGATAGATGGCCCCGGTTGTGAGTCTTGAACACGGGGCCGCCGAAGGCCCTTTCTGAGGCAAAAATGACGGTGTGCGTAAGTCCTGTTTTTATAACTCGCCCCGTGCGGCGCGGCCCAGCAGTTCGCCCCGCCCGCTGGCCTGCAGCTTGCGGTACACGTGCTTGACGTGGGTGCGCACGGTTTCCGCCGACAGGTCGAGCCGCTGGGCGATCTGCTTATCGGTCAGGCCATCCACGATGCCTTCCAGCGCCTGCCGCTCGCGGGCGGTCAGCAGGTCGGCCTGAGCGCTGGGGCGGGGCTTGAAGTGCGTCAGCACCCGCCGCGCCACGGCCCGGCTCAGGGGCGCACCACCGTGCATCACTTCCAGCACGGCGCCTTTGATCTGGGCCAATGGCGTATTTTTCAGCACGTAGCCGGTGGCCCCGAGGCAGAGCGCCTGGTAAATGGTATCCACGTCCTCGAACACGGTGTGGATGATGACTTCCAGCCCCGGCACCCGCGCCAGCAGCAGCGGCAGGGCTTCGAGGCCACCAATGTCGGGCAGGCCCAGATCCAGCAGCAGCACCTGCGGCGGCACCGAGTTGGGCAGTTCAGCCAGAAACGCCTTCACGGAACCCGCCACGATCACGCAGGCCAGCTCCGGCTGGTTGCGCAGGTACTGCAACAGCAACGACCGGATTTCGGCGTCGTCTTCGATAATGGCCAGGCGAACAGGATACATTTTTAACAATTAACAATGATCAATGAACAGCTCTCAGTCATCAATCGCAAACGGCTCATTCCTCATTCCTCATTCCTAATCGCAAGGTTCCAACTGCCGCAACTGCTTTCCAAGCGGCCGGCCTACCTCATTTGGGTGAGGAAAAGCAAAATTAGAGGGGCCGTATTAAATTTTTGTTAACTACCTCAAAATGGGGAGGCCGACCGGCGTGGAATCGGCGCGGGTAAAACGAAGATTTGTATCACATTTGGCAATGAGGCCAGGTGATTTCTCTTTTTTTCCGCTTCCCTTTCCGATGACCATTCGATACTCGGCGCTCGACGCCATCGAAGCCGTCCTGCCCGTGGCCGACCGCTTCCCCACCCTCGGCCCGCTGCCGAAAGCCTCCGACCATTTCGGCGAAAACGTGTTTCACCTGACCGCGATGCGCGACTACCTGTCCGAAAGCGCCTACCTCGAAATGCAGGCCGCCATCCAGCACGGCCAGACGGTGAGCGGGCAGACGGCCGAAGCCGTGGCCGAAGGGTTATTGAAATGGGCCACCGACCGCGGCGCCACCCACTTCACGCACTGGTTTCAGCCCCTGACGGGCGGCGTGGCCGAAAAGCACGACTCGTTCTATAAGCCGGCCATCGTGCCCGGCGAACTGGGCATCGAAGCATTCAGCGCCGCCGAGCTGCTCCAGCGCGAGCCGGACGCCAGCAGTTTCCCCCACGGCGGAATGCGCGGCACTGAAGCGGCGCGCGGCTACACGCTCTGGGACCCCTCCAGCCCGGCGTTTCTGCTCGAAACCCGCAACGGCCGGACGCTGCACCTGCCGGCGGTCTTCGTGTCGTACACCGGCGAGGCCCTCGACCACAAGGCGCCGCTGCTGCGCTCCATCGAACGGCTGAATGTGGCCGCGACGGCCGTCTGCCACTACTTCGACCCCGAAGTGCGCCGCGTGGCCGCCACCCTGGGCTGGGAGCAGGAGTATTTCGTGGTCGATAAAAAGCTCTACAACGCCCGCCCCGACCTGGTACTGACCGGCCGGACGCTGCTCGGGGCGCCCTCGCCGCGCGGCCAGCAGTTTGAGGACCACTACTTTGCCGCCATTCCGGAGCGCATCCAGCATTTTATGGTGGACTTCGAGCGCGAGGCCGGTCGCGTGGGCATCCCCATCACGACGCGCCACAACGAGGTGGCGCCCGGCCAGTACGAATGCGCGCCGATGTTCGAGGAGCTGAACCCCGCCGTGGACCACAACCTGCTGCTGATGGACGTGATGCAGCGCGTAGCCGACCGCCACGACCTGCGCGTGCTCTTCCACGAAAAACCCTTTGCCGGCGTGAACGGCAGCGGCAAGCACAACAACTGGTCGCTGGCGACGAACAAAGGCAAAAACCTGCTTTCGCCCGGTAAAGACCCCGGCACGAACCTCCAGTTCCTGACCTTCTTCGTGAACGTGCTGCAAGCTCTCAACCGGCACGAAGCCGTGCTGCGGGCTGCCATTGCGACGGCCGGTAACGAGCATCGCCTCGGCGCCAACGAAGCGCCGCCGGCCATCATTTCGGCCTTCACCGGCTCGCATCTGGAAGAGGTGCTGCACCGGTTCGTGCAGCACGGCCCCACGAGCGTCGCCGCGGCCACCGACGACCGCGAACTCGGCATCCGGGGCATCGCGCCGCTGGCGCTCGACGCCACCGACCGCAACCGCACCTCGCCGTTTCCCTTCACCGGCAACAAGTTCGAGTTCCGGGCCGTGGGCGGCGGCGCTTCCTGCTCGCCCGCGATGACGGCGCTGAACGTGATGGTGGCCGATCAACTGGTGGCCTTCAAGGTGGCCGTCGATGGCCGCGTGGAAAGGGGCGCCACCATCGAGGAAGCCCTCGTGGCCGAGCTGCGCGTACAGGCCGCCGACGCGCTGCGGATCGTCTTCAACGGCGACAACTATTCCGCCGACTGGTACGCCGAAGCCGGGCGCCGGGGCCTTTCGCGCCACGCCACCACGCCCCAGGCGCTGGCGCCGCTGGCCACCGCCGAAGTCCGCGACCTGTACGCCCGCCACGGCATCTTCTCGGCCCGCGAGCTGGACGCGCGGCTCCATATTCAGCTCGAAACGTACATCAAAGTGCTCGACCTGGAAGCCCGCACCCTCGACCAACTCCTTGATTCGCACGTCTATCCGGCCGTCAATGCCTACCTCGACGGCCAGCAGGCGCAGGCGCTGCGGTTTGCTGACCTGGGAATGACCGACGCCGCCGACCACGTGAAGGCCCGCCTGGGCCACGTCTTCGGCCTGCTGCGCGAAACCCAGGAACTGGAGCACCGCCTCCACCTGGAAACCGAAGCCGCGCACCACCTGCCCACGCCGGCCGCCGTGGCCGACGCCTTCGCCGAAACGGTGAAACCCCTGGGCGAGGAAATCCGCCGCCGTGTCGATCAGCTCGAACTGCTCGTCGAAGACGGCCAGTGGCACCTGCCGAAGTACCGCGAGCTGCTTTTCCTGCGGTAGGTCACGGCGGAAACGGGGCGCCGGGTATGGCTCGGCGCCCCGTTTCTACTGATGCCGAAACCGTCCTCGCTTCCGGCACGACAGCCCCGACGAACCTTATTTGTTCCGGCCGAAGAACCCCTGCCAATCCGACCCATGCTCAAAAAATCCGCTTCCCGCGCCCGTTCGCTCGTTTCCGCCGCTGAAATCAGCGCGTCGGCGCCTACCGATGCCCACCCGGCCAACGGCGGCGCCGTGATGGCCACCCCGGCACCCGAAGAGCCGCCGGTGGTCCGGAAAATGTTCAAATCGATTGATGCCCTCGACCGCGATTACATCACCGTCGGGCAGTTCTGGCAGCGCCTGGGCCGAATGGGCATCTGGCCCGACGACCCGCGCCTGAGCGGCGTCCGGGCGCTGCTGGCCGCGCAGGCGCCCACCGCCGACCCGGCGCTCGAATACAGCACGTTCCGCGAGATCATCCTGTCCAGCGAGCTGGTGCGGGATGCGCTGACGGGCAAGATGTCGGTGCCCGATTTCGAGGGCTTCTGCGCCGATGTCAAGACCATTTTCGAGGAAAGCCTGCCGAGCCGGGGCGGTAAGGTGGCCGACTACATTCCGCAGCTCGCGAAAGTCGATCCGGAGCAGTTCGCCGTGTCGCTCTGCACCGTCGATGGGCAGCGGTTTTCCTACGGCGACGCCGCCACCCGCTTCTGCCTGCAATCGACCTGCAAGCCGATCAACTACTGTATGGCCCTGGAGGAGCTGGGCGAGGCCACCGTCCACGACCATATCGGGCGCGAGCCGAGCGGCCATTCGTTCAACGCCATCACGCTCAACGACCGGGGCCTGCCGCACAACCCGCTCATCAACGCCGGCGCCATTATGTGCTGCTCGCTGATCCGGCGCGACCTGCCGCCGTCGGAACGCTTTGACTACGTGCTCGATAAGTGGCAGGAGCTGACCGGCGGCGAGCGCCCCGGCTTCAACAACGCGGTGTACCTGTCAGAGCGCGAAACCGCCGACCGCAACAACGCCCTCGCCTACTTCATGCGCGAAAAGGGCGCCTTCCCGAGCAAAGCCGACAACCTGACCCAGATCCTGGAATTCTACTTCCAGTGCTGCTCCATCGAACTGAACGCGAGCCAACTGGCCGTCGTGGCGGGCGCCATCGCCAACGCCGGCGTGTGCCCGCTCACGGGCCAGCGCGTGTTCAGCCCGCAGAACGTCAAGAACTGCCTCTCGCTGATGTACTCCTGCGGGATGTACGACTTCTCCGGCGAGTTCGCCTTCACCATCGGCTTGCCCGCCAAGAGCGGCGTGTCGGGCGCGCTCTGGGTGGTGATTCCGAACCTGTTGGGCATCTGCATCTGGTCGCCGAAGCTCGACAAAAACGGCAACTCGGTGCGTGGCATCGAGTTCTGCCGCAAGCTCGTGGACCGCTACCTCTTTCACGCCTACGACTCCATCGGCGGCGACCACAACAAGAAAGACCCGCGCCTGGCCAAGGGCGAAGACAAAGTGAAGGAGCTGCTGCTGCTCATCACGGCGGCCGTGAACGGCGACCTGCCGAGCCTCCAACGCCTCGAAGCGCGCGGCGTGGACCTGAACGCCGGCGACTACGACCGCCGCACGGCCCTGCACCTGGCCGCGTCGGAAGGGCAGCTCAACGCCGTCCGGTACCTGCTGGAGCGCGGCGTGGCGCCCGCCCCCGTGGACCGCTGGGGCGGCACCCCCCTCGACGACGCCATCCGCGAACACCACCACGAGGTGGCCGAGGTGCTGCGGGCGGCGGGGGAAGGGGCGTAACCGGGAGCAATAACCGGGAGCAACGCGTCCTCAAGAAACGTATCGCCAGTTGGGCAAAGCTATGCCTACTAACATTTAAAGAGTAAACCGCAGTGAGAAAAGCCACACTGCCGTTTACCTTTTATTTTTGGAGCGAATACGGTACTGAATCACCGGCGCAACAGACTTTTTATCCCTCATCAGCCATAGTTCCGCTTATGACCCACTTCTCCACGCTTCGTCAGGTTTTGGTCACGGCCAGCCTGACCATCCTCGGTTTTGGAGCCGCCGCCCAGACGGGCATCGGTACCACGGCGCCCAACGCTAAAGCCGCCCTCGACATCGCCGCCAGCGATAAAGGGCTGCTCATCCCCCGCCTCGATTCAGTGCAGCGCACCGGCATTGCAGCGCCGCCGCAGGGGCTGATCGTGTACCAGACCAATGGCCGGGCGGGGTTGTGGTACTTCCAAAGCGGCTGGCAGTTTCTGAAAGCGGGCAATCAGGCCGATAACCTCGGCAACCACACGGCCACCCAAGCCCTGAACCTGGCCGCCAACGCCCTGATCGGCTCCGGCGACAGCATCAGCGGCGTGGGCATCGGCATCCGGGCAGATGGCGGAATCAATCTCGGGCAGAACGACCTCGGCCACAACCTCTTTCTCGGCTTTGGCGCCGGTCGCTTCAACACGCCCGACGTGGTGAACGTGGAGGGAGTGGAGAACCAGTTCATGGGCTACAAAAGCGGGTATAGGAACACGACCGGCAGCATCAACTACTTTTCTGGTCACAAAAGCGGATTTTTCAATACAACGGGCTCCGACAACTACTTTAGTGGTCCGATGAGTGGCTATTTCAACACGACCGGTGAAGGCAACCAGTTTGTGGGCACCCGAAGCGGTGTGCTCAACACAACCGGCTCGTACAACCTGGCGTTGGGCTACCAGGCCGGTCCCACGGCGGACAATCTGACCAATGCGGGGGCCATCGGCTCCAACGCTTGGGTGAGCCAGAGCAACTCGCTGGTGCTGGGCGGCACGGGCATTTACGCCGTGCGCGTGGGCATTGGCACCGAGGTCCCGACGGCGACGCTGGACGTGGTCGGTGGGGCGCGGGTACGCAACCTGACCACGGCCGGCGTCGTGACCACCGACGCCAGCGGCAACCTCGGCAGTGCTTCAGCCGCTTCGCTGGACCCGACGACGGCCAGCAATGGCCTGACCAAGACCGGCAACAACTTCACGCTCGGCGGCACGCTCACGGGCGCCACGGCGGTCACGCAGGCGGGCTTCAACCTCGGTTTTACGGGCGGCAACGTGGGCATCGGCATCGCCGCGCCGGCACGGCCGCTGCACGTGCTGGGCGTGACACGCCTGGAAGCCGGCGCCGGCGCGCTGCAACTGGTGGGCAGCGGCGTCGGCTCGCACGTCTATCAGGAGTTCTACCCCGATGGGGTTGCCGCCGGCCGGCGGGCCTACTTCGGTTTCCCCGCCGACGGCTCCACGACGCTCGCCCTGGCGAATCAGATCAGCGGCGGGGAAGTGCAGATCGGCGCGGCCGGCGCCAGCGGCGCCATCCGGCTGGGCACCAACAACACCTTCCGCTTCGTGGTGGAAGGCAACGGCAACGTGGGCAACAACACCCCCGCGCCCGCCCGTGGGCAGTTCGACGTGGCGGGCGCGGGCGATATCTACCTCGTCAACAGCCCGAATACCGGCACCTCGCAAAGTGCTTACCTGCCGGGGCACCTCTTTTTAGGCCCCCACGACGGCACCGATGTCTCGTACCTGCAGGCCCGCCGGGCCAACAGCACGGGTACCACCAATCTGGAGTTGCGCACCACCAACGCGGGGAGCATCACCACCGCGATGCGGATTCTGGGCAACGGCAACGTGGGCATCGGCATCACCGGTCCCAGCGCCCGGCTCGACGTCAACGGCACCACCCGCCTGCGCGGCCTGACCACGGCCGGCGTGGTGACCACCGACGCCAGCGGCAACCTGGGCAGCGCCACCGCCGCCAGCCTCGACCCTACCACGGCCTCTAACGGTATCACCAAGACCGGTTCCAACTTCACGCTCGGCGGTGCGCTCACCGGTGCTACCACTATCGGCACCACGGGAGCTAACCCGCTGACCATCGACGGCGCCGGTGCCGTGAACGTGGGCACGGGCACGGGCGCCGTGAACGTGGGCAACGCCACGGGCGCTACCAG
Organism: Hymenobacteraceae bacterium; assembly: GCA_031426455.1. Taxonomy (GTDB): domain Bacteria; phylum Bacteroidota; class Bacteroidia; order Cytophagales; family Hymenobacteraceae; genus JANNMJ01. Next base: position 23,768 of record JANPLI010000174.1, read on the forward strand.
CATCGCCGGCACGACGATCGGCCTGACGGGTACCACCAACCTAAACACGACGGGCACGGCGGCTACCAGCATCGGCACCGGCGCTAGCAGCGGGGCCGTGAGCATCGGTCGCGCCAGCGGCACCGTGACGGTGGGCAATCTCACCGGTGCCGGCACCCGGCTCGTGAACGTGGACGCCAGCGGCAACCTCTCGACCCAGACCGTGGCCAGCGTGGCCGACAACCTCGGCAACCACACCGCCACCACCACGCTGAATCTGAATAACAACCTCCTCAGCGGTGGCACCAGCAACAACGTGGGCATCGCCAGCGGCCAAACCCTGGAGCTGGGCGCTGGCGTCGCGGGTAAGGAAGTGAGCGCGGGCAAGATTGGCTACCAGGCCTTCACCCCGAATAACGCCCTCGACATCGTGGGGGCGGGTGCTACCGTGCCGGCCCGGCGCATCAAGCTCTGGGCGGAAGGCGGCACTGAAATCGCGGGCAACGTGGGCATCGGCACGGCCAGCACGGCGGCCACGCTCGACGTCAACGGCACCACCCGCCTGCGGGGCCTGACGACGGCGGGCGTCGTGACGACCGACGCCCTGGGCAACCTCAGCAGCCAGTCGATTGCCAGCATCGACGACAACCTCGGCAACCACACCGCCACCACGGCCCTGAACCTGGCCGCTAACAAACTGGTGGGCAACGGCGGCACCACCGGCATCAGCATCAGCAACGGCGGCGCCGTGACGGCCGACAACGGCCTGACCGTGACGGCCGGCGGCGCCACCCTCAACGGCACCACCACCGTGACCGGCATCACCAACCTCAACACCACCGGCTCGGCCGCTACCAGCATTGGCACCGGCGCCACGGCGGGCGCCGTGGCCATTGGCCGCACGGGCGGCACCACCACCGTCAATAGTCCGCTGACGGTGAACAACCTGGCGGGCCCCGGCCCCGGCCGCCTCGTGACCCTGGCCAACGACGGCACGCTGCTCACGCAGCCGTCGCCGTTCAGTTCCACGGCCAGCAGCCCTCAGCAGCCCGTGGCCGTGGGGGCGGCTGCGGCCACCGGCAGCGCACCTTACAACGTGGCGGTGAACGCGACGGGCACCCGTGCCTACGTAGTCAATGGCGGAAACAACACCCTGCAAGCCTACGACATCAGTAACCCCGCCACCGCCCCCGTGGCCGTGGCCGCGGCGGCGGCCACCGGCGACTTTCCCATTAGCGTAACGGTGAACGCGGCGGGCACCCGCGCCTACGTGGTCAATCGGACCAGTAACACCCTGCAGGCCTACGACATCAGCAACCCCGCCGTGCCCCCCGTGGCCGTGGGGGCGGCCGTGGCCACCGGCGGCCACCCCAGCACCATCGCGGTGAACGAGGCGGGC